>CAZGTQ010000367.1:0-23974 GCA_964528575.1 uncultured Planctomycetaceae bacterium
GGGATCGGCTCGTCCTGCGCGGCGAAAGCGCGCGAGCCGAGCGCCGCGCCGGCGCCCGCGAGAGCGGCGGTGCGCGAGAGGAGCTCGCGACGGGTCGAGATCGGACGGCCGGCGGCGGCGGGATCGGGAGGCGTCATGGGCAGGCTCAACTTCGAGAGGGTCCGGGGGAAGGAGCGCGGATTGTAGCCTCGCCGCCGCCGGCCGGAGCGGCGCCTACCGCTCGCGCGTCACGCGCAGGCGCAGCTCGAGGCCGTCCGCCGTCGCGCCCGGCTGGAGCGGGGGCGCGTCGACGACGAGGGGCTCGTGACTGGGGTGCAGCACCGCGATGCGCAGCGGGAGGTCCGCCGGGAGCCCCGCGAGACGGAACGCACCGCCCTCGCTCGCGCACGCGTCGGCCGCGTACGAGGCGGCGCTGTCGTCCGCCGCGTTGCGGATCTCCTCGTCGATCGAGCGCACGCGCGCGTCCGAGCGCGGGCCGCGGCCGGTGACGAGGAGGTACGCGTCGACGAGCGGGCGGCCGTCGGCGCCGAGCACGCGGCCGGAGAGCACCGCCTCGGGCACGAGCGCGACCTCGAAGCCGGCGACGAGCGTGTGCTCGCCCAGCGCGAAGGGGCCCGCGAAGCCGACGCCGCGGCCGCGCTCGCGTACGACGATGAGCCAGGTGCCCGCGTCGAGCCCCGTCTCGTGGAGCTCGGACGAGTCGCGCGGCGGCCCGCCCAGGCCGAGGCTGACCTGCACCGGCCGCGCGTACAGCAGGTTGGGGAGCACGTCGGCGCGCAGCTCGGCGGCGGACGGCGCCGCGTCGAGCCCGTGCAGTCTGGCCGCGAGCCAATCGATCGCGAGCGGAGCTCCGCTCTCGGCGTCGACGACGCGGCCGTGCAGCTCGGCGAGGTGGTCGCCGACGTCGCGCGGATCGTCCGCGCGCTTGAGCTCGATCGTCACGTCCTCGCGCCCGGCGTCGAGCGTCCCCTGGAACGTCGACCAGTCCGTGCCGGCGACGCGCAGCTCGTGCGGCCCGGCGTTCAACCCGTGCGCGCGGAAGGCGCCGCGCTCGTCGACGTCCACGTGCACCCAAGCGTCCCACGAGCCTCCCACGGGCCGCACTTGGGTCCACACGCTCTCGTCGATCGTCCCCTCGACCGCCGTGACGCGCCCGGCGAGGTGGAGCCCGCGGTCGAGCACGACCAGCTCCTCGTGCGCACCGCTCCACGGCACGGCGCGCACGAGCTCCGCCTGGCCCCACCCGACGCTGCGGCCGTCGACCCACAGCCGCTTCTCGCCGAGCCGCTCCCCGCGCAACAGCGCTGCGCCGTTCGCGTCGGTCACGTGGTGGGTCTCGCGCTGCAGCACGTCCTCGCCCGCGTCGTCGTGCAGGACGCGATAGAGCTGCACGCGCACGCCGGAGAGCGGGACGCCGCTCTCGTCGAGGACGCTGACCGTGAGCTCGAACGCCCCGGGCACGTCGTCGGAGAACGAGCGCATCGTCATCGACGGCACGTCGCACGTCTCGTCGGCGCCGACGCGCACCGTCGGCGTGCGGCTCGCCGCGTAGTCGCCGTGCGAGGCGTGCACGACGTAGTCCTGGCCGTCGGCGAGCGCGACCGGCACGCGCAGGCGGTAGCTGCCGTCCGCGGCGGTCGCGCCGTCGACGGAGAAGCGCGACAGCTTGCCGTGGCGCGCGCGCGACGTGGCGGTGACGTCGACGCCGGCGAGCCCGACGCCGTCCGCGTCGACGACGCGGCCTGCGAGCGTTCCGAACGCCGTGACGGCCTCGGACTCGTCGTCGCCCGCACCGGCGGGCGGCACCTCGAGCGGCGTCCGCTCGTCGTCGGCCACGAGCGCGCGGGCGGCGCCTGCGGCCGCGGCCTCGGGCTCGGGCGCCGCGACGAGCGCCTCGCGCTCGCCCGCTGCGCCCGCTGCGACCGCGACGTCCTCGCGCGGCGCGTCGCCCTGCGCGAGGAACGCGATCGCGGCGATGCTGGCGACGAGCGCGACGACGAGCGACGTGGACAGCGTCGACGCGGCGACGAAGCCGGCTTGCGCGGGATTCGCGGCGAGCAGCTTGGGCACGAGCCCCGCGGGCAGCGCGACCGGGCTCTCGGCGGCGAGCTCGATCTCGACCCGCGGCACGAGCGCAGCCATGCCGATCCGCGCGAGCCGCGCGCGCAGCCGATCGACGCCGCGCTGGACGCGCTCGTGCGCCGTGGGCGCGGAGCACCCGAGCGCGCTCGCGATCGCCTCGTACGTCAGCCCTTCCTGGTAGCGCAGGACGAGCGGCACGCGCAGCTCGTCGCCGAGCCGCGCGACGCAGCCCCACAGCGCCTCGCGCTCCTCCTCGTCCGTGCAGCGCACCGATGCATCCGGTTCTCTCTCGTCGCGTTCCATGGCGTAGCGATCCTCTCTCCGGCGCCGGCTCGCCCGGCTGCGCAGTTGCTCGAGCGCCGCGCGCACCGCCATGCGGCGCAGGACGTGCTCGGGCTCGTCCGCGCGCCGCAGCTCGTCGACGCGCTCGAGCGCGCGCACGAACGCCTGCTGCGCCGCGTCGAGCGCGTCGTCCTCGCGCTGCAGGATGCGGTACGCGGAGCGGTACACCGCCGCGTGGTGCTCACGCACCCAGCGCTCGAAGACGTCGGCAGCGGCTTTGGCGTCGGAGCTCATCGTGGTTCGTCCGGTCGTTCGCGGCGGGCCCAGCGCCCCCCGCCGCCGCGTACATGCAGCCGGCCTGCGGATCTTCGGGGAATTCGGGCGGATCGCCGCCGAGGCGTTCGGTAGCGATCCATTGTGGACACGATCCTCGGCGCATGCGGGAGCCGAGCGCGGGATGCGCGGCCGTCCGCGTGCTACCCTTTCGCGGTGCCGACGGACGTGGGGATGCCCCAGGATGCGCAGATCCCGCGCGAAAGCGCGCAGCTCCCGCGCGAGGCCGGCGGGTTCCGGCTGCTCCGCACGCTGGGCCAGGGCGGCATGGGCATCGTCTACGAGGCCGAGGAGCTCTCGTCGGGGCGGCATGTCGCGCTCAAGGTGCTGGTCAAGGAGCTGACGCTCCCCGAGGAGGCCCTCGAGCGCTTCCGGCGCGAGGCGCGCATCGCGGCCTCGATCTCGGATCCGCGCTGCGTCTTCGTGTTCGGCGCGCATCAGGTCCAGGGCTCTCCGGCGATCGCGATGGAGCTGTGCCCCGGCGAAACGCTGGAGCACAGGCTCACCAGGCGCGAGCCCATCGCTATCGAGGACGCGCTGCGCTGGACGATCGAGATCCTCGACGGCCTCGAGGCGGCGCACCGGGTCGGCGTCGTGCACCGCGACGTCAAACCTTCGAACTGCTTCATCACGGCCGAGGGACGCGTCAAGGTCGGCGACTTCGGCCTCGCCCGCTTGCTCGAGGACGACGTTCAGCTCACACGTTCCGGGGTCTTTCTCGGCTCGCCCCTGTACGCGTCGCCCGAGCAAGTGCGCGGGCGGCAGGTCGACTTGCGTAGCGATCTCTACTCGGTCGGCGCGACGCTCTACGCGTTGCTCACCGGACGGTCGCCCTACCAGGGAGAGAGCCTCGGCGAGGTGCTCGCGCGCATCCTGTCCGAGACGCCCGAGCCGCCGAGCCGACTGCGCAAGGAGATCCCGCGCGCGCTCGACAAGGTGGTCTTGCGCGCGATGTCGCGCGAGCCTTCGCAGCGCTACCAGACCCACGCCGAGATGCGCGAGGCCTTGCGCGCGTTCCTGGGGAGCAGCAGCGCTCCGGCAGGACGCGTGCGGCGGTTCCTCGCCTGGGTTGCCGACGTGTGGATCCTTTCCCTGCTCAACGCCCTTGTGATCGCCCTGTGGACCTGGTTCGAGCCGAGCGCGATCCAGCCCGACCCCGGCCGGCCGTTGCACCCGTATTCCGCCGGGCTGACGGTGTGCCTCGCGCTCCTCGGGCTCGTCTACTTCGCGGGCGGCGACGGATTCTTCGGCCGGACGATCGGGAAGTGGATCACCGGCCAGCGCGTCGTGCTCGTCGTCGACTCGCGGCGCGGAGTGCTGCTGCGGATGCTGCGCGCGGTCACGTGGACCTTCGGCGGTCTCCTGTCGATGGCGTCCCTCTTCTTCGCCGACGACGCGCCCGAGTGGCTGCGCAACGGCACCGCCGCGTCGGGTGCGTCGATGTTGTGGCTGCTGGCGATGATCTCCACGATGCGCCGCAAGAACGGCTGGCGCGGCGTGCACGAGCTCGTGTCCGGGACGCGAGTCGTCGCCCAGCCGCTGCCCTTCGTGTGGCTCACGCGAGAGCCCTCTCCTCTCGCCACGACCCTCGAGCATTCCGACCTCTTCCCCGCGCGCCTGGGAGCCTATGCGACTGTCGGCCGCGTCGGCCGCACGCCGTCGGGGCAGATCTTCGAGGCCGACGACCCGCTCCTCGACCGCCGCGTGTGGATCCACCAGCGCGACGCGCAGGCGCCGCCCTTCCCCGCCGAGCGACGCGCGCTCGAGCGCGCGACGCGCCTGCGCTGGCTCGACGGCTTCGAGGAGCACGGGCGCCGCCACGAGGTCCTCGAGGCGCCCGGCGGCGCGCGACTCGTCGATTGTCGAGCGGGGCAAGCCGGTCTCCCGTGGCCGGTGGCCCACGGGATGCTGTCCGCGCTCGCGAAGGAGATCGACGACGATCCGGCCCCGCGGATCAGCCTCGACCAGCTCTGGCTCGACCGCTCGTGGAACCTCAAGGTCCTCGACGAGCCGTTGGGCGAGCGCGCTTCTCCCGCGCTCGAGCCGCTCGAGCTCTTGACGCTCGCCGCCCACACGTCCCTCGGGACGGACGGCGGTTCCGGGCGCGAGCTGCCCGTCGACCTCCCCGGGCACGCGGAGCGCAGCCTGCGGCGCTTGCTCGGCCTCGAAGGCGCCTTCACGTCGGTCGCGGAAGCGCGCCTCGCGCTGAACGAATCCGAGGGCCGACCTCAGGGGCTCACGAGGAGGATCCGCGGCCAGCAGATGCTGCTCGGATCGGGCATCTGGATGTTCTTCGGCCTCGTCTCGATCCTCTCGACCGTGGTGATCGTCCTGCCGATCGCCTTGCCGCAAGCGCGGGAGGCTCGGCTGCACGCCGTGCTCTTGAAGGAGCTCGACGCGGGACGACGCATGACCCCGCAGGACATGGAGGAGGGTAGCGACGCGGCGCCGAGCGGTGCCGAGATCGACGCGCAGGGCCTACGCGCTCGTGCGATCGTCCTCGCCGAATTCCTCAACCGCCCCAGGCCTCCCGGGCAGCACGTCTCGCTCGAGCTCTCCGATCTCTCCGCG
Source organism: uncultured Planctomycetaceae bacterium (assembly GCA_964528575.1). Lineage (GTDB taxonomy): Bacteria > Planctomycetota > UBA1135 > UBA1135 > CAZGTQ01. The sequence goes on from CAZGTQ010000367.1 coordinate 5,269, forward strand.
CAGGAGCAGGCGCTCGTCGCCCGCCTGAAGGAGGAGCACGTCCAGACGCCGAGCGCCGAGGTCGCGGAAGCGCGCACGCGCGTCGATCTCGAGCTGCCGAGGGAATTACCCTCGAACGCGGACACGCGCATCCTCGAGGGCATGCCCTTCTTCGTGGTGTTGGGTTCCAGCTTGATGTGGGCAGCATTGGCGCTCGCGAGCGCCTTCCTCGCGCGCGGCGGGCTCTCGCTCCGCATGATGTCCCTCGCGGTGCGCGATGCGCGCGGCCGGCGCGCCGGGCGCCTGCGCTGCGCCTGGAGGGCCACTCTGGCCGCGCTGCCTTGCGTTGCGATCTACTGCATCCCGACCTGGTTGGTCGTGACCGGGCACCCCACGCTCGCGACGGCGGCGCTGGTGGCCGCGGCGATCCTGCACGCGGCCCTGATCGCGACGTCGCTGTCCAATCCGTCGCGCGGATGGCACGACCGCCTGGCGGGGACGCGGCTCGTGCCGCGTTGAGCGCCGCGGCTCTCCGGCGCAGCGCGTGAGCCGCTCTACCGCGGCGGCCGCAGGCCGCAGCGGCCGCGCGCGACGATCAGCTCCGCGAGCAGCGTCGCGCCGCCCGCGGCGCCGCGCAGCGTGTTGTGCGAGAGCGTCACGAACTTCCAGCCGAGCAGCGGGCAGCGGCGCAGGCGGCCGACGTGCGCGGCCATGCCCCGGTCGAGGTCGCGGCAGGAGAGCGGCTGCGGGTCCGCCGCGCCCGCGTGCACGTGCACCGGGCGCGCGGGCGCCGTCGGGAGAGCGAGCTCCTGGGGAGCGCCGCGGAAGCGCTCCCACGCGGCGGCGATCGCGGGCTCGTCCGCGCCCGCGCCGAGCGTCACCGACACGCACAGCGTGTGGCCGTCGACGACCGGGACCCGGTTGCAGTGCGCGCTGACGACGAGCTCGGGCGCGTCGAGGATCTTGCGCGTCTCGACCTCGAGCTTCTCCTCCTCGCCCGCGATGAACGGGATCACGTTGTCCGCCATGCGCGGCTCGACGAGCGCGTCGAGGCCCGCGCCGGAGAGCGCCTGCAGCGTGACGACGTGCACGCGCTCGACGCCGAACGCGCGTGCGAGCGGGAAGAGCGCGAGCACGAGCCCGATCGTCCCGCAGTTGGGGTTCGTCGCGATGCCGCCCGCGCCGCGGCGCTCGAGCAGGACGAGATGCTCCGGGTTGACCTCGGGCACGACGAGCGGCACGTCCGGGTCGAGCCGGTGGCTCTTCGCGTTCGAGACGACGAGCTTGCCCGCGCGGGCGAGCGCGCTCTCGAGCGGGCCCGCGACGTCCGCGTCGAGCGCGGAGAAGACCAGCGGCGACGTGAGCGCGTCCGACGGCTCGGCGACGACGCGCTCGGCGACGGACGCGGGGATCGGCTCGTCCAGGACCCAGCGCGCGGCGTCGCGGAAACGTTTTCCGGCCGAGCGATCCGAGGCGACGAGCTCGGCGAGCTCGAACCACGGGTGCTGCGCGAGCAGCGTGACGAAGCGCTGGCCGACCGCGCCGGTGGCGCCGAGCAGCGCGACGGGGATGCGGGCGGAGCGCGAGGAGACGGAGGCCACGGAGCGAAGTTTCGTCGGACTTCCGATTCGGCGTGTTGCCGGTCCGACGAATCTCCACTAACTTCGAAGATGCGTGCCCCGGAGGACCTCCTCCGCGCGGGCGCGGGATCCAGATGCAAGCCGTACTCCGATTCACGACGTGGTCGACGCACACGCCCTGCCCGGGCGTGGTGCGGCCGTCGTGTCGGCAGGCTTCCTGACGGAGCTGCGACGGCCCCCACCACCCGGGTGGAGCCCTGACGGCCGAGCCGGACCTCCCGGCCAGAGCCGAACCGCCGCCGACGCCCTCCGTTCCTCCGACCGGGCCCCCGTTCTCGGGCCCACCACCCCCCGGATCCCGCCATGCGCAGCGCTCACGCCACGACCGTTCCGTCGACCACCGTTCCGTCCACGACCGTTCACGCCACGACCGTTCACGCCGCGAGCCCCCGCCCCTGCGTCCGCCCCGCCGCCACGCTCTGGACGCGCCGCGTGGCCCAGGACGTGTATCGCGGCCCAGGAGGAGCGATAGGAGGTGGACGGTCATGAGCGCCCCGATCCTCGTCTTGAAGTTCGGCAGCTCGGTCCTCGCGGCCGAGGAGCACCTGCCGGACGCCGTGCGCGAGATCTACTCCGCCCTGCGGCGCGGCTACCGCGTCGTCGCGGTCGTCTCGGCCCTGGGCGACAGCACGGACCGCCTGCTCGCTCGCGCGCACGCCATCGATCCCGACCCCGACCCGCGGCTCGTCGCCGCGCTGCTCGCGAGCGGAGAGCACGACTCCGCGACCCTGCTCGCCCTCGCGCTCGGCCGCGCCGGCCTCGGCGCGACGCGTTTCGACGAGCGCGACGCCGGCCTCGCGACGCGCGGGCCGCTGCTCGACGCCGACCCGGTCGCGCTCGACGTCGCCGCGTTCGAGCGCGCGCTGGCCGAGAACCCGGTGGTCGTGATGCCGGGCTTCGTCGGCGTCGATTCCGCGAGCGGCGCGACGTCGCTGCTCGGCCGCGGCGGCTCCGACCTGACGGCGCTGTTCGTCGCCGAGCGGTTGGGCGCGGCGCGCTGCGTGCTCGTCAAGGACGTCGACGGGCTGTACGCGCGCGATCCGGCGAGCCCCGGCCCGCCGCCCGCGCGCTACGCGACGATCGCGTGGGACGACGCGCTCGCGCTCGGGAGCGTCGTCGTGCAGCCGAAGGCGATCCGCTTCGCGCGCGAGCGCGGGCTCGAGTTCGAGGTCGGCGCGATCGGCGCCGAAGCGCGCACGCTCGTCGGCGACGAGGTGTCGATCGCGCTGCCCGCGCGGCCGCGCGAGGAGCGGGTGCGGCGCGTCGCGCTGCTCGGCCTCGGCACGGTCGGCGGCGGCGTGCTCGAGCGGCTGCGGGCGGTCGACGGCTACGAGGTCGTCCGCGTGCTCGTGCGCGACGCCGAGCGGCACGTCGCGCGCGGCGTTCCGGCGGAGCTGTGCTGCACCGATCCCGCCGACGCGCTCGCCGGCGCGGACCTCGTCGTCGAGTGCCTCGGCGGCCTCGCGCCCGCGGGCGCGCTCGTCGCTGCGGCGCTCGCGAACGGGCTCGACGTCGTCTCGTCGAACAAGGCGCTGATCGCCGCGCGCGGGCCCGAGCTCGCGGCGGTCGCGGAGCGCACCGGCGGACGGCTGCGGTACGCGGCCGCGGTCGGCGGCGCGGTGCCGATGCTCGAGACGGTCCGGCGCATCGCGCGCTCGGAGCGCATCCTCGGCATCGAGGCGGTGCTCAACGGCACGTGCAACTTCGTGCTCGACCGCATGGCCGAGGGGATCGGCTACGCGCGAGCGCTGGAGGAGGCCCGCGCGTGCGGATTCGCCGAGGCGGACCCGACGCTCGACGTCGACGGGACGGACGCGGCGCAGAAGCTCGAGCTGCTCGCGCGCGAGGCGTTCCGCACGGGCGAGCCGCTGCGCTGGATCCGGCGCGAGGGCATCGAGCGGCTCGCGCGCGGCACGGCGTGCGCGGCCGGCGCCGGCCACGCCGTCCGGCTCGTCGCGTCGTGCCTGGCGACCGAGCGCGGGCCTGTCGCGAGCGTGCGGCCGCTCGGGCTGCCCGCCAGCCACCCGCTCGCGAGCGTGCGCGGCGAGGGCAATGCGCTCGTCGTCGAGCGCGCCGGCGGGCCGCCGATCGTCGTGCGCGGCAAGGGCGCGGGACGCTGGCCGACCGTCGAGGCGCTGCTCGCCGACGTGTTCGAGCTCGGCCCCGCCATCGCGCGGGCGCGGCCGGCGCGGGTCGAGCGCGCGGACGTGGCCTGACGCGGACGTGGCCTGACGCGGACGTGGCCTGACGCGGACGTCGCCTGACGCGGACGTCGCCAGATCGACGAGGAGCCGGTGGCGCGGCGCGCGTGCGTCCCGCCGCGCCGCCGGCGACCCTCCCCTTCCGCTATGCTGCGGCGATGGGCTCCGAGCCGTACCTGCTGCTCGACTGCTACGTCGACGACGTCGGCTGCGCGCACCTGTTCCAGCCGCTCCCTCGCGACGCGCCCGCCGTCGTCGCGCGGCCCTCGAAGGGCGACTGCCCCGACACGACGCGCGACTATGCCGGCGTGATCGTGTCCGGCTCGGCGGCGTCCGCGCTCGAGGGCGCGGAGTGGATGGAGCGCGTCGCCGCGCTCGTGCGCGATGCCGAGCGGCGCCGTCAGCCGGTCCTGGGCGTCTGCTTCGGCCACCAACTCGTCGCGCACGCGCTGCTGGGGCCCGGCGCGGTGCGGCGCAGCCCGACGCCCGAGCTCGGCTGGGCCGACGTCGAGGTGCTCGCTGCGGATCCGCTCCTCGCCGGGTTCGAGCGCCGCTTCCGGCCGTTCCTGTCGCACTTCGACGAGGTTCTGCCGCTGGAGGGGCTCGACGTGCTCGCGCGCTCCGAGCGCTGCGCGGTGCAGGCGTACCGCGTGAGCGGCCGGCCGATCTGGGGCGTGCAGTTCCACGTCGAGATGGACGACGCGGAGACCGAGCGGCTCGTGCGCGTCCGCAGCGCGGAGCTCCCCGAGCTCGAGCTCGACGCCGGCGAGCTGCTCGCGGCGCGCGTCGATTGCGCGCCGCTGATGGAACGCATGATGAAGAACTTCCTGGCGGTGAGCTGAACGCGATGCAGCTCGGCTTCGAGACGATCGGGAACGCGACGCTGATCTGCCACGACGAAGGGCCGCTCCTGGTCACCGATCCGTGGCTCGTCGGCTCGGCGTACTTCGGGAGCTGGACGCTGTCGCACGCGATCCCCGACGAGCAGATGGAGTCGATCCGCGCGGCGCGGTACGTGTGGATCTCGCACGGCCATCCCGACCACCTGAGCTCCGAGTCGCTCGAGCTCTTGCGCGGCAAGCCGATCCTGCTCGCCGACCACGTCGGCGGCCGCGTCGCGGACGGGCTGCGCGAGGCCGGCCACGACGTGCGCGTGCTCGCCGACGGCACGTGGACCGAGCTCTCGCCGCGCGTGCGCGTCGCGTGCATCGCGGACTACGCGCAGGACGCGACGCTGCTCGTCGACCTCGGCGGCACGCTCGTCGTCGACGCGAACGACGCGAGCGACCGCGGCGGCGGCGACTTCCTGCGCCGGACGGCGGCGAAGTACGACCGCTCGTGGCTGCTGTGCCTCACCGGCTTCGGCGACGCGGACATGATCCACTTCTACGACGAGGACGGGCGCTTCGTCCCGCCGCTCGCCGCCGAGCGCACCGATCCCGGACCGGGGATCCTCGGACACCTGCGCTACTACGGGATCCGCGAGTACGTGCCGTTCGCGACGATGCACAAGTACCAGCGCTCCGACAGCGCGTGGGCGAACGCGTACACGACGAAGGCGGCGGACTTCGCGCGCGGTTTCGAGGCGGAGAACGAACGCGTGTGGCCGCCGTTCCAGCGCGTCGACCTAGCGCGCGACGAGGTGACGAGCATCGATCCGCCGCCGACGTCCGACGACGTGCACGCGCCGGAGGAGTTCGGCGACGACTGGTCGGAGGAGCTCGCACCGGGCGAGCGCGACGAGATCGCCGCGTACCTGCGGCCGATCGAGCACCTCTCGACGTTCCTCGGCCGGGTCGACTTCCGCGTCGGCGGCAAGAGCAACGTGATCGACGTCGCGCCGGACCGCTTCGACCGCGGCATCGTCTTCGAGGTGCCGCGCTCCTCGCTCATGACCGCGGTGCGCTACCGCGTCTTCGACGACCTGCTCATCGGCAACTTCATGCGCACGTCGCTGCAGGGCGAGTGGCAGCACCGCGACCACCGCGCGCTGTACCCCGATTTCAGCCCGTTCGTCGGCAAGTACGGCGACAACGGCGGCGCGCGCTCGGCGCAGGAGCTCGGCGCGTACTTCCGCGCTTACCGGGAGCGCGGCTACTTCGGCCCCGGCCCGGGAACGGACGCGGACTACGCAACCGCCGAGCGCTATCTGGACGCGTAGCCCCCGCCGCGCGACGATGGGACCATGGCGAAGACACCCGACTGGCAGGCGACGGCGCTCCTCGCTGTGCTCCTCGTTCCGCTCGTGCTCGGCGCGTGCTCGTCGGTCCCGCGCTACCGCTACGCGCCCAATCCGGTCGACCACTTCGTGCCGAGCGACGAGAGCGTCGCGCACGTCCTGATCGCGGTCGTGGGCGCGCTCGAGGCCGAGCACGCGCCGGGCGGCCTCGAGCTGCAGGTGCGGCTGCGCGTCGAGAACCTCGGCGACCGTCCCGTCGAGATCGAGCACGAGAAGCTCGAGCTCGTGACGGCGAACCTGGTCGCGTTCGGCGCTCCTCGCGTCGAGCCGGCGCCGCCGGTCGTCGTCGACGTGGGCGGCGACCAGCTCGTCGAGCTGTACTTCCCGTTCCCCGACGTCGATCGCGACGAGCTCGACATGAGCGGCCTCAACTTGCGCCTCGTGCTCGGCGACGGCGCGCGCCAGTACATGGTCGGCACGAACTTCGAGCGCCTCGCGACCTCGAGCGGCCCGGACGTCATGATCGGCACGAGCTTCCTGTACGCGCGGTGATCCGGAGAGCTCGGGGCTAGCGCTCCGCGATCTCGATCAGGATCACCCGCCCCGAGTACCCCACCGCCACGAGCGACGCGGCGCCGTCGGGGGCGCCGAGGTCTCCCGCCGCGAGATGGTGGAAGCGGTCGGTGTCCGTGTAGACCGTGCGCGCGCGCCACGACTTGCCTTCCGGGTGCAACACCGTGACCGCGGCGCCGTAGCCCGCGGTCGCGGCCTCGAGACCCTCGGCCGCGGGATCGAGGTCGGCGAGCACCGCGCCGCGCAGCTTGTCCGATTCGACGTGGACGTCGGTGTGCGTGCCGTCCTCGACGAGCGCGAGCGCGCCGTCGTCGCGCGCGACGATCAAGCGCCCGCCGCCGCTCGAGATGCGCGCCTGGCCGCCCTGCGCGCGGTCGATCACGCGCGTCGTCCACGCGCCGTTCTCGTGCTCGAGCATCCTTATCGTCCCGTCCGTGCACGCGATCGCGACGCCGCCGCCCCAGACGACCGCCGTCTTCGCGTTCGACTCGAGCGGCGCGGAGCCGAGCTCCTGCCAGCCGTCCGCCCCCCGCCCGAACACGCGCGCGCGACCGCCGTAACCGACCGTCACGACCTCGTCGCCCGCCCGCTCGGGGACGACGTCGCCGATCGCGACGCCGTGGATCAGGGCCGCGTCGTGCGTGACGAGCTCGCTCTGCCAACCGCGCTCGCCCTTGCGAACGACGTGCGCCGCGCCCTCGCCGCCGGAGTCCTCGCCGCCGCTCTTCATCCCGACGGCGACGAGCTCGAGCCCCGCGTGCGCCGGGTCCGCGTCGCCGACCGCGCACTGGATCATCTCGCCCTCGAAGTCGGCGGCGCGCTCGTGCTCCCAGCGTCCGTCGACGCGGTGCAGCACGAGCACGGAGCCGTCGCTCGCGACGACCGCGATCTCGTTGCCCGCGTGCGCGGGATCGAGGTCTCCGATGGCGCAGCCGCCGAGCTTCGTGCCGGTCTCGAGCAGGACCTGCGCCGTGAAGCGCGGAGCGGAAGCGTCGGTGCCGGCACAGGCGCCCAGGAGCGGGAGAGCGAGGAGAGCGACACGTCTCATACGAAGATCATCCTCGGGGGCGGAGTCGGTCGATGGACGGGGCGGAGCGCCGGAGTATAGGCCTGGACGGCCCCGGAGTGCGCCAGGCGCCCCGCCCGAGTACGATCAGGGACGCCCCCCGTTCCCGAGCTCCGTCCCGACGAGGAGACGCAAGATGAGGAAGAGCTACGCACCGCCCTGGCTGGCCATGGGCGCGCTCGCGCTCCTGCCGCTCGCGGCGACGACGCGCGCGCCGTGGTCCGACGGAGTCGTGGTCGGCGCGACCGCCCCCGAGATCTCCGCCGCCACCTGGTACAACCACATCGGCCAAGCGCCGACGATCGCGAGCCTGCGCGGCCGCGCGGTCCTGATCGAGTTCTGGGCCACCTGGTGAGGCCCCTGCAAGGGCGTATGGCCCCACCTGCAGGAGCTGCAGGACGAATTCGGTGAGGACGGGCTCGTCGTGCTCGCGCTCTCGTACGAGACGCCCGCGGAAGTCGGACCCTACGTCGACCAGCACGGCCTGGGCGTCCGCGTCGCGGCGCAGGGCGGCCGCGAGACGAACGAGGCGTACGCGGTCAGCGGCTTCCCCTCGTCGGTGCTGATCGATCCGCAGGGCAACGTCGCCTGGACCGGCCACCCGAGCAGCCTCACCGCCAGCACGGTGAAGAGCGCGTTGAAGGGCGCGAAGGCGCCCGGCGGCGGCTTCCTCTCGCTGCGCGTCGACCGCGAGCTCGCGAAGAAGCTGAGCTCGGCCGTCGACGACGCGCTCGAAGGCGCGCTCGGCAAGGCGCTGGCGTCCGCGCAGAAGGCCGCGGCCGACGAGCGCGTCGGCGAGACCGAGCGCGCGGACGCGCAGTGGCTCGCGGACGAGATCCTCGGCTTCGGCACGCTGCTCCTCGGCCAGGCGGACGCGTACCTCGCCAGGCGCGAGGTGCTCTCCGCGCTCGAGGTCTTCCGCGCGCTCGAGGACGAGCTCGCGGGCACCGACGTCGGCAAGACCGCCGCCGAGCGTCTCGCGACGATCGCGGACGACGACTCGATCCAGACCGAGATCGAGGCCGCCGAGGCGTTCGCGAAGGCGCAGGACTACGCCAAGCGCCGCGGCCGCGACAAGGCCGGGAAGAAGTTCGAAGCCATCGTCGAGAAGTACCCCGGCACGCGCGCGGCCGAGCGCGCGAAGACGATCCTCGCCTCGATCGACGAGTAGCGTCCGCCGCATCGCTCGACGGCCCTCGGGGACGGCGCACCGCCGCCCCGGGGGCCGTTTGCTGCTCGCCCCGCTACGATGGGCGCCCTCATGGCCGGTCGCTTTCTCACGACGCGGTGGAGCGTCGTGCTCGCCGCCGGCGGCTGCGGGAGCGAGGACGCGCGCGCCGCGCTCGAGCACCTCGCGTCGAGCTACTGGTTCCCGCTCTACGCGTACGTGCGGCGGCGCGGATTCGGCGAGCACGAGGCGCGCGACCTGACGCAGGGCTTCTTCGCGCTCCTGCTCGAGCGCGACGACCTCGCGTCCGCGTCGCCCGACAAGGGCCGCTTCCGCGCCTACCTCTTGACCGCGCTCAAGCACTACCTCGCGAACGAGCGCGAGCGCGCCCGCGCCGCCAAGCGCGGCGGCGAACGCCCACCGCTCTCGCTCGACGCCGCGTCGGCCGACACGGGCTGGGCGCTCGAGCCGCGCGACGACGAGACGCCCGAGCGCGCCTACGAGCGCGCCTGGGCCACCGCGGTGCTCGAGCGCGCGCTCGAGCGGCTGCGCGAGGACTACGAGCGGCGCGGCGACGCCGCGCTCTTCGAGGCGCTGCGCCCGATCCTCGCCCCCGGCTCCGACGGGAAGCCGTACGCCGTGATCGCGGCCGAGCTCGGGACGACGGAGGGCGCGCTCAAGGTGGCCGTGCACCGCCTGCGACGTCGCTTCGGCGCGTCCCTGCGGGCCGAGATCGCCGACACCGTCGCCGACCCCGCCGCGGTCGACGACGAGGTCCACCACCTCTTCCAGGCGCTCGCGGGACCCTGAAAGCTGCCGGAAAAGCCCGCGAGCGCCGTAACCTCGCCTCCCGCTCCCTGCAGAAGGCTCCATGGATACGCACAGGAACTGCAACCGCTGCGGATCGCGCGTCGCCCCCGGCGGCGGGCTCCAGGGGCTCTGCATGACGTGCTTGATGGAGCTGGGCATGGAATCATCGATCGTCGTCGCCACGGGCGGGAGCGCGCCCCCGTTCGAGCTACCCGACCACGAGGAGCTCGCGCGCCAGCTCGACCGCTACGAGCTGGGCGAGCTGCTCGGCGTCGGCGGCATGGGAGTGGTGTACCGCGCGCGTCAGAAGGGGCTCGAGCGCGACGTCGCGCTCAAGATCGTCGGCCGCTCGCGCGACCCGCGGTTCGCCGAGCGCTTCACGCGCGAGGCGCGCGCGCTCGCCGCGCTCGACCACGCGAACATCGTGCGCGTGTACGACTTCGGCCAAGCGGGCGAGCACTGGTTCCTCGCGATGGAGCTCGTCGACGGCGTCAACCTGCGCGACGTGATCCGCGGCCGTGAGCTCTCGCCGCGCGAGGCGCTGCGCATCGTCGCCGAGGTCTGCGACGCGCTGCAGTACGCGCACGACGAAGGCGTCGTGCACCGCGACATCAAGCCGGAGAACGTGCTCCTCGACCGCAAGGGCCGCGTCAAGATCACCGACTTCGGCCTCGCGAAGCTGGCGGACCGCACGCGCGGCGAAGCGACGCTGACCGGCTTGCACCAGGTCATGGGCACGCCGCACTACATGGCGCCCGAGCAGATCGAGCGGCCGCGCGACGTCGACCACCGCGCCGACATCTACTCGCTCGGCGTCGTGTTCTACGAGCTCCTGACCGGCGAGCTGCCGATCGGCCGGTTCACTCCGCCGTCGCAAGTGGTCGCGCTCGACGTGCGGCTCGACGAGATCGTGCTGCGCACGCTCGAGAAGGAGCCCGCGCGGCGCTACCAGCTCGCCAGCGCCCTGAAGACCGACGTCGAGCGCGTCTCGTCGAGCGAGGCGCCGGCGGCGCGCGCGACGCCCGCGCGCGCGACGCCCGAGCCCGCTGCGCCCGCGCGCGAGCCGCGCCGCAGGCGCTCCGGCGTCGGCACCGCGGTCGCGTGGGGCGCCGGGATCGTCTTCGTCCTCGCGCTCGCCTTCGTCGGCTTCGCGATGCTCGTCGCGATGCAACGCGGGAACGCGCTGCGCGACGAGGAGCAGCGCGCGGTCGCCGATGCGTTGATCCAGAGGCCGCTGCCGGACTTGTCGGTGTTGGACGAATCGGGCGCGCCGCGGGAGCAGTGGGAGTTCCTCGCGGCCGTGCACGAGAGCTACGAAAACGCGGAGCGCTCCCACGCGCACGTGGAGACGCCCGACGGGCGCACGCTGCACGCCGCGATCACGCCGTTCCCCGGCATCCTCGCGTCGCTCCAGGCAAGCCTGAACGACGCGCTGCGCCGCGAGATACGCCAGGACGGGCGGAACTCGATGCTCCAGATCTCGATCGCGCGCGAGCTCTTCCCGTTCGGCGGCGAGCACGCGCGTATCGAGATCGAGCGCATCGAAGGCGGCTACCGCTGGATGGTGCAGGTCGGGGAGCGCATCGACGCGCAGACCGGCGCCGAGCTCCCGCCGCATCTCGAGCGCGTGTGGGGTTACGCGTTCGTCGATCCCCCGCCGTCCGCGCTGCGCGCGACGAAGCTCGTGCTCGACGTGATCGACGGCGCGCGCGGCGAGGGGGCGACGATCGAGCTGGGCGAGCTCGCCGCCGCGCCGTCGCGCAAAGGAGACGTGGATGTCCGCTTCTTCCTCGTGATCCGCGCGGGCGATCCCGTCGAGGCGTCGCGGCGCTTCGACGCGCTCCAAACGGCGCTGCGCGCGCAGCCGTGGTGCGTCGCCTACGACGCGCCGAAGACGGCGGAGCTCGAACAGGGAACCGGCATCCGCACCGACCGGATCGCGCTCGACGTCCGGCTCGACGACGAGCCGATCTCGATCGCCGGCGGCCTCGCCCCCTTCGACCCGAACACGACGATCCGCTCGCTCGCTCAGGCCGGCGCGCACCCGCTCGGCGCGCTCGAGATCTCGCCCAGCGAGCGCCGACACAGCGTCGAGGTCGTCGACCTCTACTACGACATCGAGCCCGTGCAGGAGGCGGCGCTGCCGCTCGCGGAAGCGCTCGCGTTCTGCACCGCGCTCGAGGACGTGCATCCGAGCGCGCGCGTGACGATGATCCAGCTCGAGCCGGCGGACGCCGGAGCGGACGAAGAGGAGCTGCCCGGCCGCTGGACGCTCGACGTGGGGCTCACGCTGCGCAGCCCCCGCTTCTGACACACGGCGGCCTTGTCGCGCTCGGCGCGCGGCGCTATCACGGGGTCGTGCCCCTCGCCCGACCCCGTCGCGCAACGAGAACGCCCGCTCTCTCCGTCGTCGCCGTGCTCGTCCCGGTCGCCTGCACCTGCGCCGCTCCCGCGGACGGCTACGGCGGCTATCCCCCCGCGGTCGCGTCCAACCGATCGGCAGGCGCCGACGAGCTCCGCCGCTGGTGGGCCGAGCACGGCGCGGACTGACGAACGCCCGATGGACGCGCAGCCGCTCTCGGACGAGGCGCTCGCCGCGCTCGAGGCGGAGCTCGAGGCGCTGAAGGAGCGCCGTCCCGAGCTCGGAGACGAGCTCGAGCGGATCGCGCGCGCATGGCGTCTCGCCGCGGCCGCGCGCGTCGATCCGAGCGCGACGATCTCCGCGATCGCCTCGCTCGAGGAGCGCAGCGGCGCGAAGATCGACCCGGCGATCACGCTCGATACCGTTCCTCAGCACGATCCGCAGGCGCTGACCGAGAGCCTGCTCGAGCGGCTGGCGCAGAGCGCGGGGCCGTCGCGCTACCGCCTCGACGGCGAGGTCGGCCGCGGCGGCATGGGCGCGGTGCTGCGCGTCTGGGACGGCGGCCTGCGCCGCGCGGTCGCGATGAAGGTGCTGCTCGGCGGCGACCCGACGCCGAGCGCCACCGCGCTCTCGCGCTTCCTCGAGGAAGCGCAGATCACCGGGCAGCTCGAGCACCCCGGCATCGTGCCCGTCCACGAGCTCGGCCTCGACCCGAGCGGGCGCGCGTTCTTCACGATGCGGCTCGTGCGCGAAGGACGCACGTTCGCCGACGTCCTGACGCTCGTTGCGGCCGAGACGGACGGTTGGAGTCGCACCCGCGCGCTCGAGGTGCTGCTCAAGGTCTGCGACGCGATCGGCTTCGCGCACGCGAAGAACGTCGTCCACCGCGACCTCAAGCCGTCCAACGTCATGGTCGGTCCGTTCGGCGTGGTCTACGTCGTCGACTGGGGCCTCGCGAAGGTCCTCGGACGCGACGGCGAGCCGCTCGAGCGGGCGGCCGGCGGACGCCGCTCGACGCGCGCGATCGAGACCGAGCGCGGCACATCCGCGTCCGCGCTGCGCACGCGCGACGGCGTGCTCCTCGGCACGCCGGTCTACATGTCGCCCGAGCAGGCCCGCGGCGACGTCGGCGCGGTCGATCGGCGCGCGGACGTCTACGCGATCGGCGCGATGCTCTACGAGCTCCTGACCGGAAGGATGCCGTACCTCGCGCCGGGCGAGAACGTGCCGCCCGCCGCCGTCGTCGCGCGCCTGCTCGCCGGCCCGCCGGAGCCGATCGCCTCGCTCGCCCCCGACGCGCCCGCCGAGCTCGTCGCGATCTGCGAGCGCGCGATGGCGCGCGAGCCGGACCGACGCTACGCGAACGTCGCCCGGCTCGGCGCCGATCTGCGCGCGTTCCTCGAGCAGCGCGTCGTGAGCGCGTACGCGACCGGCGCGTTCGCCGAGTTCCGCAAGTGGGTCGTGCGCAACCGCGCGACCGCGGCCTCGCTCGCGGCGGCGCTCCTGCTGTTGATCGCCGGCTTCGTGACGAGCTCGACGCTGTGGGCGCGAGCGAAGGAGAGCGAGACGCTGGCGCTCGAGCAGAAGGGGCGCGCCGACGCGGAGGCCGCGCGCGCGCTCGCCGAGGCCGAGACGAGCCAGCGCGTCGTCGCGTTCCTGACCGACATGTTCGAGCAGCAGGATCCCGACCGCGCGCGCGGCGAGCGCGTGACCGTGAAGGAGGTGCTCGACGTCGCGGCGGCGCGCATCCGCGGCGAGCTCGAGGACCAACCGGCGGTGCGCATGGCGCTGCTCGCCTCGATGAGCGCGGTGTATCGCTCCCTCGGCCTCGACGATCGCGCGCGCCCGCTCGCCGAGGAGGCCGCGCGGCTCGCGGCCGAGCTGCACGGCGACGAGAGCCGCGAGGCGGTGCTCGCGCGCCTCGAGCTCGCGCGGCTCGACGACGCGGCGGCACGCTACGACGAGGCGCGAGCGGCGTACGAGGCCGCGCTCGCTTTCCTGGAGCGGACCGACGGATCGAACGCGCTGGAGACGTCGCGCGTGCGCGCCGAGCTCGGCGGGCTGCTCGCGGAGCTCGGCGACGTCTCCGCCGCGGAGTCGAGCCTGCGCGCGCGGCTCGACGTGCTCGCGGCGGAAGAAGGCGAGGGCTCGGTCGCGTGGCTGCACGGGCTCGAGTCGCTCGGCAACGAGCTGATGGCGCAGGGCCGGCTCGACGAGGCCGAGCCGCTCATGCTCCGCGCGCTCGAGGGGCTGCGCGAGCGCCTCGGCCGCGACCACCCGCGCACGGCCGTCGCGACGGGACGCTTCGGGCACCTGAAAGTGCTGCGCGGCGAGTACGACGAGGCGCGCGCGCTGATCGAGGAAGGGCTCGAGACGCAGCGGGCCGCGCTCGGCGACGATCACCCGCGCACGCTCGCGAGTCGCGCGCGGCTCGGCTCGGTGACGCACCAGCAAGGCGATTACGCGCAGGCCGAGCGGATCCAACGCGACGTGCTCGAGGCACGCACGCGCGTGCTCGGCCCGCACCATCCGGACACGCTCGCGTCGCGCTTCGACGTCGCGGTCGCGGTGCGCAACCTCGGCCGCCCCGCCGAGGCCGAGGCGCTGCTGCGCGAGGCGCTCGCCGGCCTCGAGGCGACCTACGGCGAGCGGCACCCGAAGACCGCGGGCGTGCGTCTCGAGCTCGGTCGCGTGGCGGACGTGCTCGGGCGTCTCGAGGAGGCCGAGGAGCTCCTGCGCGGCGCGGTCGAGGATCTCACCGCGACCGTCGGCCCCGACGAGCAGCGCACGCTGATCGCCAAGGGCGCGCTCGCGGTGGTCCTGCGGCGGAGGGACCTGGTCGACGAAGCGATCGCGCTCCTGCGCGACGTGCTCGCCGTCCACCGGCGGACGCTCGACGAGCGCAACCCCGCGCTCCTCTCGTCGCTCGGCCTGCTCGGCGTGTTCCTGTTCGACGAGGATCCGGCGGAAGCGGAGGCGCTCTTCCGCGAGGCGCTCGCGGGCCAGCGCGCGGTGCTGGGCGCGCGCCACCCGGAGACGACGTCGACCGTCAACAACCTCGGGATGCTCTACGAGCGGCTGGGACGGCTCGAGGAGGCCGAGCCGCTCCTGCGCGAGGCGTACGAGGCGAACCGCGCCCAGTTCGGCGCGGTTCACCCGGAGACCGCGACGAACGCGACGAACCTCGCGCTCCTGCTCGGCACCCTCGGCCGCGAGGACGAGTCCATCGCGCTGCACCGCGAGGCGTTCGAGGCGTCTCGCTCGACGCTCGGCGAGCGCCATCCGAAGACGATCGCGCGGCGGCGCATGCTCGGCGGTGCTCTGGTCGCGACGGGCGACCTCGACGAGGCGGAGCCGCTGCTGCGCGAGGGGCTCGAGCTGGCGCGGGACGCGCTCGGAGAGCGCGACGACGAGACCCTCGAGCACCGCCGCCAGCTCGCTGTGCTGCTGCTCGACCGCGGCGACGCGGCCGCGGCGGTGCGCGAGCTCGAGAGCGTGCTCGCCGCCGAACGCGAGCGCGGCGACCCGATCCGCGTCGTCTTCGCGCTCAGCGACCTCGGCAACGCGCTCGAGCCGGCCGGCGAGCACGAGGCGGCGGCGGCGCGCTTCCGCGAGGCGTGGACGACGGCGGGCGAGCTGTGGCCCGACGGGCACCACGAGGTGCTGCTCGCGCTCGACGGGCTCGTCCGCTCGCTCGTCGCGCTCGGCCGCTTCGCCGAGGCGGAGCCGCTCGCCGAGCGCCTCGTCGAGCGCACGCCCGCGAACGCCGAGCGCGCCGAGGCGCGGCGGGCGCTGCTCGAGCGAGCGCGCGGCGAGTGACGCGCCCGCGGCCGGCGCGTAGGCTGTCGGCCCGGTGAGCGAGCTGCGAGCAGAAGCCCGCGCGTTCGGGCGCTACCTCCTCGGCGTCGAGCCCGCAGACGGGCCGGTCGAGCGCTATGCGGCCGCGTGCGGTGCGCTCTTCGACGGCGAGCCCGAGCCGCGCGACGCGTCGCTCGTCGCGTTCGCGCGGGCGCACCCGTGGTCGCTCGGCCCGCTCGACGCCGCGCTGAGCCTCGCGCGGCGCGACGCGCTCCTGCGGCGCAAGCTCGTCGTGCTGCTCGCGTGCCTCGAAGCGTCGCCGGACCACGTCGCGCAGCTCGACGACCGCACGCCGGGCCCGCTCGGCGCGGCGCTGGGCCTCGCCGGTCTCGGCGCGCGCGCGGCGGCGAAGCTCGCGGTCGGCCTCGTCCTCGTGGCGCTCGTCGGGCGGCGCGGGCGATGAGCGCGGGCGAGATCGTCGACGCGCTCGTCGTCGGCTCGGGCGCGAGCGCGGTGCACGCGGCGTGGCCGCTGGTCGAGGCGGGGCTCTCGGTGCGCATGCTCGACGTCGGCCACCGCGACGACGCGTACGCGCCGCTCGTGCCCGACCTGCCGTTCCGCGAGGCGCGCGCGAGCGACGCGCGGCAGCATCGCTGGATCCTCGGCGACGCGTTCGAGGGGATCGATCTGCGCGGCACCGGACCCGGCGCGCAGCTCACGCCGCCGCGCCAGTTCGTCGCGCGCGAGGCCCAGGCGCGCACGCCGGTCGAGTCGACGACGTTCTTCCCGATCGAGAGCCTCGCCGCGGGCGGCCTCGCGGGCGCGTGGGGCGCCGGCTGCCCGCCGTTCGACGACGCGGACCTCGCGGACCTGCCGATCGGGACGCGCGACCTCGCTCCGCACTACGAGCGCGTCGCCGCGCGCATCGGCGTGAGCGGCCCGCAGGGCGACCTCGCGCCGCTCGTCGCGCCGCTCGATGCGCTGCAGCCGCCGCTCGCGGTCGACGCGAACGCGCGCGCGCTGCTGCGCAGCTACGAACGGCGGCGCGCGGGGCTCGCGCGCGCGGGTTTCCGGCTCGGACGGCCGCGTCTCGCGCTCTTGTCCGAGCCGCTCGGCGAGCGCGAGGCGTGCCGCTACCACGACATGGAGTTCTGGAGCGACGCCGGCCGCAGCGTCTATCGGCCGCGGTGGACGCTCGACGAGCTCGAACGGCGGCCGCGGTTCGAGCTGCGCGCGGGGAGCTTCGTCGAGCGCTTCGTCGAGCGCGCGGACGGGACGGTCGAGGTCGTCGCGCGCGTGGCGGGCGGCGGCGAGGAGCGGCACCACGCGCGCGCGCTCGTGCTCGGCGCGGGCGCCCTCGGCACGGCGCGCATCGTCCTGCGCTCCCTCGACCTGTACGGCACGCGCGTGCCGCTCGTGTGCAATCCGCACACGTATGCGCCGCTGTTGAACCTCGCGATGCTCGGCCGCGCGGCGGTCGAGCCGTGCCACAGCCTCGCGCAGCTCTGTTTCGCGCAGACGGACGCCGAGGCGGGCATCACGCTCGGCCACGTGTACTCGTACGGCTCGCTGCTCTTGTTCCGGCTCGTCAAGGACTCGCCGCTCGCCGCGCGCGAGAGCTTGCGCGCGTTCCGTCTCTTGCGCACGGCGCTGACGATCCTGATCGTGCAGCACGCGGATGCGCCGAGCGAGCGCAAGGCCTGCGCGCTCGTCCGAGGGACCGGTGGCGCGCCCGACCGGCTCGCGATCGACTACGCGCTCGAGTCGGACGACGAGCGACGCATCGACCGGATCGAGCGCGCGATCCTGCGCGCGTTCCGCCGGCTCGCGTGCGTCGCGCTCGGCCGCGTGCGGCCCGGCCACGCGGCGAGCATCCACTACGCGGGCACGTTCCCCCACAGCGCCGAGCCGCGCGAGCGCACGTGCGACCCGTACGGGCTGCTGCGCGGGACGCGC
Source organism: uncultured Planctomycetaceae bacterium (assembly GCA_964528575.1). GTDB lineage: Bacteria > Planctomycetota > UBA1135 > UBA1135 > CAZGTQ01. The sequence goes on from CAZGTQ010000367.1 coordinate 23,001, forward strand.
GCGGTGCACCTCGTCGACGGCTCGACGTTCGCGAGCCTGCCGTCGAAGGGCCTGACGTTCACGATGATGGCGAACGCCGACCGGATCGGGTGCGCGCTCGCGCGCAGGCTCTCGTCGTGAGCGAGCGCGGCACGGTCGCGATCACGGGCGCGGATGGCCTCGTCGGCGGCCATCTCGCGCAGCACCTCGCATCGCGCGGATGGAGCGCGCGCTCGCTCGTTCGCGACCCTGCGGGCGCGTCGGAGCGCTTCCGTTGCGCGTTGCCCGACGAGATCGACGAAGCGGGGATCGCAGGCGCGGACTGGCTCGTGCATTGCGCATACACGAGTCGCTTCCGCACGCTCGCCGAGGCGCGGCGCACGAACGAGGAGGGCACCGCGCGCGTGCTCGCACTGTGCCGCGCGCACGGCGTACGGTTCTGCTTCGTGTCGACGACGTCGGCGCACGAGGGCGCGCTGTCGTACTACGGCCGGAGCAAGCTCGCGCTCGAGCGCTCGCTCGAGCCGGAGCGCGATCTCGTGATCCGCCCCGGCCTCGTGCTCGCGCCGAGCGGCGGAGGCCTCTTCGCGCGCATCCGCGCGTCGCTCGAGCGTACGGCCCTCGTCCCGCTCTTCGACGGCGGCCGCCAGCGCGTGCAGACGGTCCACGTGCGCGACCTGTGCGCCGCATTCGAGCGCGCGCTCGCGGACGAGCGCACGGGCACCTTCGTGGTCGCCGAGCCCGATGGTCTCGAGCTGCGCGAGCTGTTCGCGCTCACGGCGAGGCTGCTCGGCGTCCGCGCGCGCTTCGTCCCACTCCCGAGCGCCCCGGTGCTGCTCGCGCTGCGCGCGGCCGAGCGGCTGCGCATCCCGCTCCCGATCTCGTCGGAGAACCTCCTCGGCCTGCGCTCGCTGCGCGTGATGCCCTCGCGCGCGGACCTCGACTCGCTCGGCGTACGCGCGCGCCCCGCGGCGGAGTCGCTCGCGGCGATCCTG
>CAZGTQ010000368.1:0-4331 GCA_964528575.1 uncultured Planctomycetaceae bacterium
GTCGCGTCGAGGACGCGCGCGAGCGCCGAGGCCGGCTCGACCGACACCGGGTGCGTCGTCGCCAGGCGCGGCGGCACGCGGTGGTCGACGCCGAGCCGCGACGGCAGGTCCGCGACGAGCGAGCCGCCGAGCGCGACGTTCAAGATCTGCATCCCGCGACACACGCACAGCGTCGGCAGACAACCGTCCAAGAGCGCGCCGACGAGCCGCAGCTCGAGGTCGTCGCGCTCAGTGTCGACGTCCGCGATCGTCGCGTGCGCGCCGCCGCCGTAGCGCGCCGGGTCCACGTCGCCGCCGCCCGCGAGCACGAGCGCGTCGACGCTCTCGAGCCACTCGACGACGCGCGTCTCGCCCGGCGGCAAGAGCACCGCGATCCCGCCCGCGCGACGGACGCTGTCGACGTACTCGACCGGGAGCCGGAACCAGCCCTCGTGACGGGCGTACGTCGTGATGCCGACGAGCGGGGCGGCCACGTCAGATCTGCTCGAAATAGCGCCGGCGCTCCCAGTCCGTCACCGCGCGGTCGTACGCCGCTTGCTCGGTGCGGAAGAAGTGCTCGTAGTGCGCGACGACGTCGTCGCCGAAGACGCGCCGCGTGAACTCGCTCTTCGCGAACGCGTCCGTCGAGACCGAGAGCGAGCGCGGCACGCGGCGCACGTCCTTGCCCGCGTACGCGTCGCCCTCGAACGCAGGCGGCGGCTCGAGCGAGCGGTCGATCCCGTCGAGCCCCGACGCGAGCGCGGCGGCGTAGACGAGGTACGGGTTGCAGTCCGCGCCGGGGATGCGGCACTCGATCCGCTGGCTCGCACCCTTGCCGACGACGCGGAAGCCCGCCGTGCGGTTGTCGTAGCTCCAGGTGAGGCTCGTCGGCGCCCACGACGCAGCCTGGTAGCGCTTGTACGAGTTCGGGTTCGGCGCGTAGAACGGCATCACCTCGCTCGCGTGCTCGATCCAGCCGGCGAGGAAGCGTCGGAACGTCTCCGAATCGCCGGCGAACGCGCTCTCGCCGTCCTTCCACAGCGACAGGTGCACGTGGCAGCTCGAGCCCGCCTTGCTCTCGTCGGGCTTCGCCATGAACGTCGCGCAGCGGCCCATCCGATCGGCCGTCTCCTTGACGCACTGCTTGTAGACGACGTGCCGGTCCGCCATCTCGAGCACCTCGGCGTAACGCACGTTGAGCTCGTGCTGGCCGAGGCCCCACTCACCCTTCGAGTTCTCCACCGGCACGCCCGAGTCGCGCAGGTGGCGCCGCACCGCGCCGACGAAGTCCTCTGCGCGCGCGCCCTGCAACGCGTGGTAGTCCTCGATGTACCAGCCCGTCGGGCGCAGGTTCGCATAGCCGAGCTCGGCCGCCTCCGCGTACGTGTCGCGGAACATGTAGAACTCGAGCTCCGAGCCCGCGCGCGCCTCGTAGCCGAGCTCGGCCGCGCGCGCGATCTGGCGGCGGAGCAGCGAGCGCGGCGCGACCGCCACCGGATCGTGCGTGCGCACGTCGGCGACGTCGCAGAGCACCATCGCCGTGCGGTCGAGCCAGCTCGCGACGCGCAACGTCGCGAGGTCGGGCACGAGGTGCACGTCGCCGTAGCCCGTCTGCCAATTCGCGAAGTCGTAGCCCGGCACCGGCTCCATGCCGACGTCGGTCGTCAAGAGGTAGTCGCACGCGTGCGAGCCGCCCTCCACCGCGTCGGCGAGGAAGAACTCCGCGTCGTAGCGCTTGCCCATCTGCCGGCCGTACAGGTCGGTCATCACGACGAGCACCGTGTCGATCGTCCCCGCGCCGACGCGCCGAGCGAGCTCGTCGAGCGTCAGCATCCCCCGCACCGCGTCGTCGGCCATGCCCGCAGGCATACCACGAATCGCCGGTTCCGCTCAATCCGCCGGGCGCAGCACGAGCCGCTCGACCGGCTCGCCGGCGAGGAACGGCGTCGCGCGGCCGTGCGCCCACGCCATGTGGCCGTCGCCGTAGTGCGGCGAGAGGAAGTGGCCCGACTGGCCGGCGGGCATGTGCAACAGACCGTGCTCCTCGCGGCCGGGGCTCACGACCATGCGCATGCTCGCTCCGAAGCGCGGATCGGTCGCGCGCACCGTCGTCGTGTGGCCGGCGAGCTGCGGCGACGGCAGGTCGAAGAGCAGGCCGAGCGGGAGGAGGCCGCCCGACATCACGTGCGAGAAGTCGCCGCGGTTCTCCGCTCCCCACGGCGCGTCGAACGGCAGGTCCGGGTGGTCGGCGTGGGCGCGCGCCGTCTCGCGGAACGCGGCGGCGAGCGCGTCGCCCCACGTCGCGTGCGGCGGGGGGACGAGGTGCGCCGGCCGCTCCTCGAGCAAGCGCCGCACCGGCTCCTCCATGAGCGGCCAGTCGTACTCGAAGTCGGCGTCGCGCGCGAACGCCGGCGCCGCGAGCGGGCCGAGCACGAGCGCATGCACGCGGCGGCGGAAGCGGCGCAGCACGCGGAACGGCGTCTCGTCGACGTCCGCCGTCCCGTCCCACGCGGCGACGAGCGCACGGGCCCGCGCGACGACGTCCGCATCGTCCGGCCGCGCGGTCGCGAGCGCGAGGTCGCGATACAGGTCGTGCACGACGCTGCGCGTGTCGAGTTGGAGCCGCAGCATGCCCGCTTCGTCGTGGCGCGCGCGCGGGCCGAGCAGCTCCGCGATCCGCGCCGCGCGGTCGGGCGGCAGCCACGCGCGGCTCACCCGGCGCGCGACCTCGAGCGGCGCGAAGCGCTGGTTCGCGCTCAGGACGACGCCGAACGGCGGCTCGGTCACGGTCGGGCGCTCGGGACCCGCGTACGACCCGTCCCAGCCGACGCCGGGCTCCGCCCACGCGCGCGGCGCGAGGCCGCTCGTCCCGATGCGCCGCGGCAGCGATCCCGCCGCGACCCAGGCGACGCGCCCGCGCTCGTCGCACACGACCGCGTTGAAGCCGGCGCCCTGCCAGCCGTCGAGCACGCCGAGCGCGTCCTCGAGCGTCCGCGCGAACGCGATGCCGAGCAGGTCGACGTCGACCATGTCCGCGTCGAGCAGCGTCCACGCGAGCGCGCGCGGCGGCTCGTCGCTCGGCTCCTCCGCGGCGTCCGTCGTCACCGGGCCCCAGCGCGTGACGCGCACGCGCAGCTCGATCGGATCCCCGCCACGCACCTCGACGAGCTCGACGACGTGCTCGAACGGCTCCGTGCCGCCGGGGACGCGATAGCGATCGCTATCGAGCGGGTCGAGCTCGAGCGCGACGAGGTCCTGCTGGTCCGCCATCAGGTTCGTGAAGCCCCACGCGACGTGGCCGTTGCTCCCGATCACGACGCCGGGAACGCCGGCGAGCGAGAGCCCGAGCGCCTGGCCGCCGTTCCAGCGCAACTCGTTGCGGAACCACACGGGCGGGACGCCGAATTCGAGGTGCGGGTCGTTCGCGACCAGCGCGCCGCCGTGGGTCGTGCGCTCGCCCGACAGCGCCCACGCGTTCGATCCGGGCGCGGTCTCGAACGGCGCTTCGACCGGCGCGGGCGGCAGCGCGGCGCGCTCGGGATCGCGCAGGTCGACGACATCGGGCCCGGGGATCGGCAGCGGCACGTGGTCGGCGGGAGCGAGCGTGACGAGCTGGTCGGAGCGCGTCGTCTCGGGCAACAGGAAGCGCGCGAGCTCGGGCGGGAGCGCGTCCTCGAGCGCGCCGGCGGTCGCCTCGAAGCGCGCTCCGAGCGACTGGCCGACGTACATCGTGAACGCGGCGAGCAGCGAGTCGGCGGCCGACCAGGGCGCGGGGTCGGCGCCGAGCAACACGTACTCGGGCGGCACGTCGCCGAGGTCGGCGAGCCCGGCGGCGACGCCCTCGGCGTAGCTCGCGAGCCAGCCGCGCTCGCGCTCGTCGAGGCGCTCGAGCAGCTCGTCCGCGACGCGGCGCAGCCGCAGCGGACGCGTGCGCCGATCGATGCGCACGCCGCCCTCGCCGACGAGCGCAGCGACCTCGCCGGCCGCGACGCGCCGGAAGAGATCCATCTGGAAGAAGCGCTCCTGCGCGTGGACGAAGCCCTGGGCGCGCACGACGTCGTCGAACGTCGCGCCGCGCAGCACGGGCACGCCGAGCGCGTCGCGCTCGACCGTCACCGGCGCGCCGAGGCCCGCGAGCGCGACCTCGCCGCTCGTGCGCGGCAGCGACGCGTAGAAGCGCGCGCGCAGCCACAGCGCCCCCGCGCCCGCCGCCGCCGCGCCCAGAACGAGCACACCGGCCGCGAGCACGCCGAGCCGTCGACGGTTCCATCGCGCGCGCATGGCCGCGGATCGTAGCGGCGTACGGCGCGTACGGTGCGTACGGTGTCGCACACCTTGTTGTCGTTCAGCGA
>CAZGTQ010000369.1:0-6121 GCA_964528575.1 uncultured Planctomycetaceae bacterium
TTCGGGCGAGTGACATGGCAAGCTCCTGCCTTGGAGCTTACGGCGGCCGCACCGTCCACGGTGGAGACTTCTCGCGTGTGCGGCTGCTCGCATTCGTTCCGCAGGCCCTGTGAGCCGCGACGCGAGCGTCAGCCGCCCCCGTCGCGCTTGGCGAGGTGGTCGAGGATCGTGCGGGCGAGGCTCGGGCCGATGCCGGGTAGGGCGCCGAGCTCCTCGACGCTCGCGCGGCGGACGCCCTCGACGCTGCCGAACGTCTTGAGCAGGAGCTTGCGGCGCGCGGGGCCGACGCCGGGGACCGCGTCGATGCGGCTCTGGATGCGGCCGCGCTCCTTGCGGTGGTACGTGATCGCGAAGCGGTGCGCCTCGTCGCGGACGCGCTCGAGCAGGTGGCGCGCGGCGCTGTGGCGCGGGAGCTCGATCGGCGCGCGGTCGGGGCGCAGGTAGACGCGCTCCTCGCTCGCCGCCTTGCGCCGGCCGCGGACGGTGCGCTCGGAGCGCGCCTTGGCGAGCGAGACGATGCGCACGTCCCACGCGCCCGCCTCCTCGCGCGCGGCGAGCGCCGAGGCGAGCTGCTGCGCGCCGCCGTCGATCACGACCAGGTCCGGGAGGTCGTCGTCGTCGAGGCCGCGGCGCAGGCTGCGGCCGACGACCTCGCGCATCGCGGCGAAATCGTCCTGGCCCAGGACGCCGCGCACCTTGAAGCGGCGGTAGCCGGCGCGGTCGGGCTGGCCCGAACGGAAACGGACGCGGCTCGCGACGACGTGCGAGCCCTGGAAGTTGCTCACGTCGAAGCAATCGACGACCGGGGCCGTCACGTCGCGCGGCAGGTCGACGAGGCGGGCGAGCTGCGCGAGCGCGTCGCGGTCGGCCTCGGACGTCGCGACGCGCTTCTCGAGCTCGTTGCGCGCGTTCTCGCCCGCGAGCTCGAGCATGCGCAACCGCTCGCCGCCCGTCGGGACGACGAGGCGCGTGCCCTTGCCCAGCGTCGCGGCGAGCAGCTCCGCCTCGGCCGGCCGGCACGGGAGCACGACCTCGCGCGGTACTTCGCGCCGGCCGCCGCCGTAGAGCGCGGTCAGCACGCTGTGCAGCAGCTCCTCGTCGTCGAGCTGCGAGCGGAACTCGTGCGTGCGACTCTCCGCGAGCCGGCCTTCGCGGAACGCGAGCCGGTGGACGAGCGCGTGCTCGCCGCGGCGCGCGAGGCCGAGCACGTCGCGGTCGACCCGGTCGCGCGGCCGCACGCCCTGGCCCTCGACCGTCTGGCGCAGCGCGGCGAGCCGATCGCGCCAGTGCGCCGCGCGCTCGAACTCCAGCGCCTCGGACGCCGCGCGCATGCGCTGATCGAGCTCGGCCTCGAGCTCGGCCGTGTCGCCCGACAGGATCGTCACGGCGCGCTCGACGAGCTCGCCGTACGCCTGCTCGTCGACGAGGTCGACGCACGGCGCCGAACACAGCCCGATCTGGTGCTTCAGGCACGGCCGCGAGCGGTGGTTCATCACGTTGTCCGTGCAGTCACGCAGCGGGACGACGCGGTGCAGGTCGGCGAGCGTGCGGCGCACGCGGTAGGTGCTCGCGTACGGGCCGAAGAAGCGCGAGCGGCCGGCGACCTTGCCCGCCTTCGGGCTGTGCGCGCGGACGAACTTGAGCCGCGGGAAACGCTCGTCGAGGTCGACCCGGATCATCAGGAACGACTTGTCGTCCTTGAGCCGGACGTTGTGCGGCGGCTTGTGCTGCTTGATCAGCGTGTCCTCGAGCAGCAGCGCCTCGGCCTCGGTGCGCGTGACGATCGTCTCGACCGACGCGGCGTCGCGCTCGAGGAACCACACGCCGAGCCGGCCGTCGCCGCCGGGGCGCCGATACGCGGAGAGCCGCGCGCGCAGGTTGCGGCTCTTGCCGACGTAGAGCACGCGCCCCGTCTCGCCGCGGAAGAGGTACACGCCCGGCTTGTCGGGCACGCCCTCGGCCGACCAGCGCGGCGCCGGCGCCGTGTCGGAGGAGCTCACCGCGCCAGCTCCACTCGCTCGAGCTTGCGCAGGCGGTCGCGCAACGTCGCGGCCTCCTCGAAGCGCAGCTCGTCCGCGGCGCGCGCCATGTCGTCGCGCAACCGGGCGATCTCCGCCCGCAGCTTCTTCGGCTCCCACGTCATGGCCTCGTCGAGCTCGTCGACCTCGTCGCCGTCCTCGGCGACGCGCGCCGCGGCGACCTCGACGTAGTCCATGTCGTAGAGGGCCTCGATGCTGTCGCGCACCGGCTTGATGATCGTGCGGGGCACGATGCCGCGCTCGGCGTTGTACGCCGCCTGCACCTCGCGCCGGCGCTCGACGACCTCGATCGTCGCGCGGATCGACTCGGTCTCGCGGTCGGCGTAGAAGAGCACGCGCCCCTCGGCGTTGCGCGCCGCGCGGCCGCAGGTCTGGATCAGCGACGTCGCCGAGCGCAGGAAGCCCTCCTTGTCGGCGTCGAGCACGGCGACGAGCGCGACCTCGGGCAGGTCGAGCCCCTCGCGCAGGAGGTTGATGCCGACGAGCACGTCGAACTCGCCCAGGCGCAGGTCGCGCAGGATCGCCGCGCGCTCGATCGCGTCGATCTCCGAGTGCAGATAGCGCACGCGCACGCCGAGCTCCGCGAAGTAGGTCGTCAGCTCCTCCGCCGAGCGCTTCGTCAGCGTCGTGACGAGCGTGCGCCAGCCCGCCTTCGTCACCTTGCGGATCTCGCCGAGCAGGTCGTCGACCTGCGTGCGCGCCGGGCGCACCTCGATCGCCGGGTCGAGCAGGCCGGTCGGGCGCACGATCTGCGCGGCGACGTGGTCGCCGGCATGCTTGATCTCGTACGGGCCGGGCGTCGCGGAGACGTAGACCGTGCGCTGGACGAGCCGCTCCCACTCCTCGTAGCGCAAGGGGCGGTTGTCGAGCGCGCTCGGCAGCCGGAAGCCGTGCTCGACCAGCGTTTCCTTGCGCGAGCGGTCGCCGCGGTACATCGCGCCGACCTGCGGGACCGCGACGTGGCTCTCGTCGACGAACGCGACGAAGTCGTCGGGGAAGTAGTTGAGCAGCGTGTACGGCGCCTCGCCGGCCGAGCGGCCGTCCATGTAGCGCGAGTAGTTCTCGATGCCGTTGCAGATGCCCGCCTCGCGCAGCATCGCGAGGTCGTGGCGCGTGCGCTGCTCGAGCCGCTGCGCCTCGAGCAGCCTGCCGCCGCGCTGGAGCTCGACGAGCCGCTCCTCGAGCTCCTGCTCGATGCCCTCGATGGCGAGGTCGACGCGCTCCTGCGGCGTGACGTAGTGGCCGGACGGGTAGATCGTCACCGCCTTCGCGTCCGCGAGGATCTCGCCGCGCAACGGGTCGACGGTGAGCAGCGCCTCGACCTCGTCGCCGAAGAGCTCGACGCGCGTGACGCGATCCTCCTCGTACGTCGGCCAGATCTCGACGACGTCGCCGCGCGCGCGGAAGCTGCCGCGGCGGAAGTCGAGGTTGTTGCGCGAGTACTGCATCTGCGTGAGGCGGCGGAGCAGCGCCTCGCGCTCGATCGAGTCGCCCACCGCGATCGGCAGGGCCATCTCGGAGTAGTTCGACGGCGAGCCCAGGCCGTAGATGCACGAGACCGAGGCGACGATGATCACGTCGCGGCGCTCGAGCAGGGAGCGCGTCGCGGAGTTGCGCAGGCGCTCGATGTTCTCGTTGCGGCTCGCGTCCTTCTCGATGAAGGTGTCGGTCGAGGGGACGTACGCCTCGGGCTGGTAGTAGTCGTAGTACGAGACGAAGTACTCGACGGCGTTGTCGGGGAAGAGCTCCTTGAATTCGGCGTAGAGCTGGGCGGCGAGCGTCTTGTTCGGCGACAGGACGAGCGCCGGACGGTCGAGCCGCTCCATGACCGCGGCCATCGTGAACGTCTTGCCGGAGCCGGTGATGCCGAGCAGGCACTGGTGCGGGTTGCCCTCGGCGACCCAGCGCGCGAGCTGCTCGATCGCCAGAGGCTGGTCGCCCGTGGGCTCGAACGGGCACCGGAGGCGGAAACTCCGTGCGCTGGATTCGGGGACATCGGCCATGCTGGAGGGGCGGATCATCGCCGATCGGCCCTCGTCGCCACAGAGCATGTCGGCACGGTCGTCCCGCCAAAGCGTGTCGCCACATCCAGCACGGTCGTCCCGCCAAAGCGTGTCGACGCGGGCGCCCTGCGTGGGTAGGACGTCGGCGGGGCGCGGCGGCGGGCGCCCGGCTCGGCTTGCGCGCCCCTCCAGGGCGCCGTATGTTGGCCCCTTTCCGCGACTTGGACCCGGTGGCGCCCGGCCGGGAACGCTACGGAGACCCCCATGCTCATCGAGTGCCCGTACTGCCACGCGCGCGCCAAGCTGCCCGACAGCAAGGAAGGTGCCAAGGTCCGCTGCGGCGAGTGCAACCGCGTGTACGTCGCGCGCGAGCCCGGACGGCGCGGCGCAGGGGCCTCCAAGTCGAATACGGGGCTGCTCATCGGCATCGGCGTGGCGATCGTGGCTGCGGTGCTCCTGCTCGTCGTCACGAGCACGGATTCGAACCCCACGCCCGTCGCGGTGGACAAGCCGGACGTGGCGCGGAGCGCGCCCGCGGCCGTCGATCTCGTCGGCTGGGATTCGGAGGCGCTCAAGACAGTTCGCGCGATCCACGAGGCCGCGTACGGGTACGACGAGGGCCGCATCCGCGCGAACCTGCACCCCGCGAAGCTGTGGGAGAAGGTGCGGGCCGACGCTCCCGAGGACTCGCCGCTGCACCACGCGACGTCCTTCTCCGCCGTCTCGCGCGAGGAGCGCGACGACTTGCTGGACGGCGCGGTCGAGGAGCTCGTGCGCGGCGAGGCGCGCGAGCTGGTCGGGGAGTGGCGCCCGTACGACGGATCGGTGATCGAGGAGGCCGACGGGGTCGCGACGGTGCGCGTGGCGGTGACGTCGCGCGACGAGGCGCGGGCCGGCGAGGCGCGCTCGGTCGATTGGAAGCTCGCGCTCGACGGGGACCGCTGGAAGGCGTTCGCGTGGGAGCGCTACATCGCGCCGGGCGAGATCAAGACCAAGCACCGCGGCCCGCGCGGGGTCGAGAAGGTGACGCTCTCCGACGGCTCGGTCGTCTACGAGCGCCAGCCCGAGCCGCTCGCCCACCTCGAGGACACGCCGCCGGACGTGCGCAAGCGCATCGACGCGGCGTACGCGACGATGATCGACCTGAACCTGACGCGCGAGGCGGGCGCCGCGAAGCGCGATCTGGTCGCGATCGGCAAGCCCGCGATCCCGAAGCTCTTGACGGGGCTCTTCGAGATCCCGCTCGAGACCGAGGACCAGGCGAAGCAGGTCAACCAGATCGTCCAGGCGCTGCGCGAGATCACGGGGAACAACTTCGGCTTCGAGCCGATGCTGCTGGTCGGCTCGGCCGTCGGCACGACGGAGGAGCGCCGCACCAGCGCGATCCGGCAGTGGTTCGCGTGGTGGTACAAGTACGCCGACCGCTTCGAGGAGAAGGAAGAGGTCGACGCGCTCGACGGACTGCTCGAGCCCAAGAACGAGAAGGAACGCCGTTTCCTCGAGCGCGAGGAGGCGAAGGAACAGCCGTAGCGAGCCGCCGCGGTCCCCATCCCCCTGCCCCCATTCGAGTGCCCGACGACATGGAATTCCGCACCGGAACCTGCTCGGCCTGCGGAGCCACCTACAAGGTGCCCGCTTCGTTCCACCACACGCGCGCCAAGTGCAAGCAATGCGGCGGCGCCGTGGCGATCGGCCCGGTCGAGACCGCCGCAGCCGGCGACGCGCCCCCGGTCCCCGCGAAGAAGGCGCTGCCGGCCCCCGCGCAGCCGCCGGCGACGCGCAAGCCCGCGCTGCCGAGCGCTCCCGCGGCCGCGAAACCCGCGCCGAGCGCTCCCGCCGGCGCCTCGCCGGGCGCGCCGCCGGGCGCGTCGTCCTCGTCGGGAACGAAGACGGGCGCCGATGGGCTCACGATGAAGGAGCGCCTGCTCGCCGAGCGCCAGGCCCAGGCGGCCGGCGGCGGGACGAAGCCGAGCGCTCTGTCGTCCGGCGCTCTGTCGCCCAGCCCTCTGTCGCCCAGCGTGTCGCCCGCGCGCCCGCAGGCGAAGGCGCCGGCGCGGCCGGCGGCCAGCGCGCCGGCCA
>CAZGTQ010000370.1:0-19174 GCA_964528575.1 uncultured Planctomycetaceae bacterium
CCCGAGCGCGCCCGCGGGACCCGTGGCCCCCGCCGCTCCAGCCGGCCCGGGCGCTCCGACGGCGCCCGGCGCGCCGGTCGGGCCCGCGACTCCGCCGGGCCCGGTCGGGCCGACCGCGCCCGCCGGGCCGGTGGGACCGACGAGCCCGCTCGCGCTGCCGACCCACGTGCCCGTCGAGTCGATGACGAGCGTCCCGTTCACCCTCACGCTGCGCGGGGTGATGTCCGCGTCGGGGACATCGTCGGCGTGGCGCGCGGTCTCCGCTCGGATCGCGTAGGGCACGCTCGTCAGGCGGTGGCGCGGCGTCATCTCCGTGTCGCCGGAGATCGTGATGCCGAGGTAGCGCTCGTTCGAGACATCGAACAACGACAGCGGGAGCGGCACGACCGAGCCGACGTCCGCGTTGATGAAGCCGCCGACCACGTCGACGGTCTGCGCCTCGGCGTACAACTCGTTGCCGCCGACCGGCGAGTCGTAGATGCGGAACGTGACGAGCAGGCCGGACTGGTTGATCGGGTTGCCGACGAGGTCGAGCAGGCGGCCTTGGTACGTGAAGAACGCGGGCGGCGAGGGCCCGTCGAACGCCGGCGCGGCGAGGCCGAGGAGCGGCAGGCAGAGCAGCGTGGGGACGAAGAGTCGGCGCGACATGGGGAGTCCGGGGGGGGGGCGAAGCGTCAGGGAAGGAGCAGGAGCGGGAGCAGGTTCGTGAAGCTGCCGACGAGCGGCGGAGCGACCTGGGTGATCGACAGCGCCTGGAAGTTCACGGTGAACCCCACGAGGACGGGGTTGTCCGGCAAGTTGAAGAAGAACGTCTCCTTGCCCGACACCGTCAGGAGCACGCCGGTAGCGAACACCGGAAACGTCGGCAGCACGACCGTGCCCTCGAACGGGATGAAGAGGAAGGGCGCACTCGGGATCGTCCCGCCGTACACGACGAGGAAGAAGGAGAGCGGCGGGGCGAAGAACGAGAAGCCGATCGGCTTGCCGACCTGCGCATCGGTGAGCTGCACGAGCGCGGGCTCGTAGACGAAGCTCGACTCCGCCGACGAGCTCCCGAGCGAATTCGACACCTCGACCGTGGTCAGCCCGATCGGGTTCGAGAAGCCGTCGACTCCCAGGGGCGTCCGCGCGGTGAGCACGTGGTCGTCGACGACCGTCACGTTCGTCGCAGGCGCTCCGCCGAAGCTCACCTGCGTCGCGCCAGCGCCGGGCGCCGTGAAGTTCGCGCCGAACAGCGTCACCAGCTCGTCGCCGTCCTTGTCGCCGACGCCCGCGGGGACGCCGAACACGATCGGGAGCAAGGTCCCGAGGGGCGGCTGCATCGAGACGACGCCGTCGACGAGCTGGAAGAACGACGACGTGCCGACGGCGCCGCGGCCGGGCTGGCCGACCGCGTGCTCGAGCGAGCGCGTCGCGTTGGTCGCGATGCCGCCGAGCGCCGGCGTGCCGTGCGAGAGGACGAGGTAGGACTCGCTGCCGGCGGCGGACTGCGCGGTCAGCGGGACCGCGACGACGCACAACGCGACGAGCGAGGAGAGGGGGGGTCGGATCATTGCCGCGAGACCTGGGGGGAAGCGGTCGCGCGCGGGGACGGCGCGGGACGGCGATCGATCAGTCTAATCCAAGTTCCTATGAGCCGCTGGGGAGGCGGCGCGGGCCGGCCCCTCATGGAAACCGAAGTCGCGCTCGAGCGGGTAGGCCCGCGCCCGCGATCCGCGCAAAAGGTAGCTGGAACACTCGATTTCGCGACCGCCGCCGCCGCTCTTCGGGCTGATCAGGGTGTCGGCGTGCCGGGGGGCGCGCCGCGACAGGAGGAGTCCCATGTTCGTCTCGCGCCGTCTCGCCGTCGTCACGCTCGCCCTCGCCGCGGCTTCGCCCGCACTCTCCGCCCGACCCGAATCGCCGTCCGCGTCGTCGAACCTCGCGGTCTGGGGCCCGACGGGGACGAGCTTCGCGCTCTACCTCGCCGCGCCCGACTCGATGCGGCCGGTCGGCGCACCGCTCGCCGCCGGCATCCTCGACGGTTCGGGCGCCGCGCTCCTCGAGCTGCCGAGCGCGTCGGAGCAGGCGCGCGCCGCCGCGCGCACGCTCGTGCTCGTCGCGATCGACGGCGACGCAGTCGACGTCCGCCGGATCGACCTCGAGCAGGACCTCGGCGACCTGATGGTGCTGCTCGGATCCGCGCGCCGCCGCGGCGTCCCGGTGCCGTTGCCCGAGCCGCTCCGCATCGTGGCGCAGGACGACCGCGCCATGCCCGTGCCGTTGCCCGAGCCGCTCCGCATCGTGGCGCAGGACGATCGGCGCGCGGTGCCCGTGCCGCTGCCCGAGCCGATCCGCATCGTCCCCGAGGACGATCGGCGCGCCGTGCCGGTGCCGCTGCCCGAACCGATTCGCATCGTCCCCGAGGACGATCGGCGCGCCGTGCCGGTGCCGCTCCCGCAACTCATCGATCTGCGCGGCGAGCGCTCGGCGCGCCCGCGCTGAGCGTCACGAACGTCCGAACGCGCGCGTGGCCGCAGCGAGCAGCCCGCGCGCGAGCGGCGAGCGCGCGCTCGAGAACGGGTTCGCCGCGTACCGGCCGAGCTTCTCGAGGTGGTAGTCGACGACCATGTCGTCGAGCGCGTCCGCGACCGGATAGGCCCCGCGCCCCGCGTGCAGCGCGCGCAAGAGGCGCAGGAAGCCGACGCGCTTCATCGCCTCCATGCACGACGTCACCGTCGCGTCCGCGGGCACCGCGCCCATGAGCGCGACCTCGTCGTCGTCGAGCCGCGTCTCGGCCGCGCCGGCGCGGAACCCGCGGCACGCGCCGTCCTCGACGATCGGGGCGAGGTGCTCGTCGCCGTCGAGCGACTGCCCGTAGTCCGAGAGCGAGCCGCGCTCGGCCACGAGCAGCAGCCGGCCGGACGCGTAGTCGCGCGGCTCGACGAACGTCGCGCCCGTGCCGTTCGCGAAGCGCACGGCGCGCTCGCCGAAGCGCCCGTTCCACGCCCGCCGGCGCGCGGAGCGCACGCGCCCCGAGCCGACGAGGCGCTTCGCGGTCGCGAGCCCGTGGTACGCGTACGCGGCCTGGTAGAAGACGACGTGGCGCAGCGCTCCGAGCGCGCCGTCCGCGAGCGCGGCGCGCGCCGCGTCGAGCCACGGGAGCTCGACGCAGTCCTCGGCGACCGACGCCGCGCGGAACGCCCCGAGCAAGCGCGTGTGGCAGAAGTGCTTGAAGCGCACGACCGGCGTGTCGAGGAGCAGCTCCTGCTCGCGCGGCCCGTGCGCGACGAGCGCGCGCAGCACCGCGGGCACCGCGTCCTTGCCGACGGCGACGTAGACGAGATCGGCGGCGCGCAGCCGCTCGCTCGACAGCTCGTCGAGCGGCTCGACGTCGTAGCGCCGGCCTGCTGCTTCGAGCGTGCGGCCCGAGCGCGCGAGAACGCCGTCGATCGCGAAGAGATGCTGCGCGCGGGCGAGCGCCGGGAGCGCCGTCTCGCGCACCCGCTTTCCGCAGCCGACGATCAAGAGCCGTTTCGGTTCCATGAGGATCGCTCGGACTGGGCTCGGACGAGGAAGGCTCGGACGGGGAAGGCTCGGACGGGGAAGGCTCGGACGGGGAAGGCTCGGACGGGGAAGGCTCAGCGCGTGCGCGCGTGCAGGTGACGCGCGAGCCGGATCGAGAGGGCGACGATCGTGAACGTCGGGTTCGCGCACCCGCTCGTAGGGAACACGGACGCGCCGGCGACGTACAGGTTCTCGACGCCGTGCACGCGCAGGTCGCGGTCGACGACCGAGCGCCGCGGGTCGTCGCCCATGCGCGTGCCGCCCATGTGGTGCGAGGCGTCCTGGTCGACCGGCCACGGCTCTTCGTGCTCGAGATCGCTCTCGAGGCGGCCGATGCCCTCGCGCTCGACGTCCGCTGCGAGCGCCTCGTGCAGCGCGACGAGCGAACGCCTGTCGCGCTCGGTGCAACGGTGGCGCACGAGCGGCAGCGGGACGCCGTACGGGTCGCGCTCGTCGCAGAGCGTCACGCGGTTCTCGGGATCGGGCTCCATCTCCATGAAGTTGCGCAGGCGGATCGCGCGGATGCTCGGCCGGGCGCGCTGGAAGAGACGGTAGTACAGATAGCGCGCGACGCCTCCAGCGTGCAGCGGGACGTTCGCGGCGAGCCGTAGCCAATCGCCCGTGCTCTTGCGCTCGTTCTGCAGCTCGGAGTCGTCGCCCGTCTCGGCGTAGTCGCGCAGCTCGACGACCTCCTGCGCACGGCGCTTCTTCCACGCGCGCAGCACCGAGCCCGAGCGCTTCGCGAGCAGCACGAGCGACTCGACGCCGACGTCGTCCGACCAGGGGAACAGCGGCTCGAAACGCACGTAGCTGTTCATCAGCTCGCGCTCGCGCTGCTCCTCGTCGCGCAGGCGCAACCCCGCGTAGCCCGCGAACCCGCCGTGCAGGCAGCCGAAGAAGTAGGGGAGCGCGCTGACCGGCCGCGCGAGCCGGATCACCCCGTAGTAGCTCTTCGGATGGTTCATGAAGCAGCGGCCCACCTGATCGTGCTCGTTGCCCAGGCCCTGCGACAGGAGCAGGATGCGCGCGTTCTCGATGCCGCCGGCCGCGAGCACGAACGTCCGCGCGCGGATGGACAGCTCGCGCCCCGAGCGCGTGCGCACGACGCCGCGCGCGACGCGGGCGCCGTCGCGCTCCAGCCGCACGAGCGTCGCGTCGAGCCACAGCGCGACCTCGTCGTCGGCATACGTCGACAGGTGCTCGCGCCCGAAGTTCTGCGGCTCGGCGGCCGCGAGGAAGACCTTTTCCTCGACGCGCGACCAGCGCGGCTGCAGGTCGCCGCGCGTGCGCAGGGCGCCGAAGCCGCCGGGCCCGAACAGGTCGAGCGCGGGGAAGCGATAGCGCTCGGCCGCCTGCGCCCAGTCGCCGAGCAGCTCCTCGCGCTCGAGCGGCCAGCCGGCGCCGCCGAGGAACGCGCGCGGGCGCATGTCGATCTCCTCGAGCGGGCTCGACAGACCCGCCCAGGTCGTCGACGCGCCGCCGAGCACGCGCTCGCGCGAGTAGTCCTTGATCGCCAAGCCCTCGCTGCGCACCGCGCGCAGCTCGTCGCCTTGCCGCGTCGGCCGGCGCCGGCCGCTCTCGAGCACGCAGATGCGCAGCCCCGCGCCGCGCATCTCGCGCGCCAGCGTCGCGCCCGCCGGGCCCGAGCCGACGATGCACAGGTCGTACTCGGGGAGCGCGGGGGCGGCGTCGAGATCGGCGATCACGGAGCGCGAACCTTCCCGATCGCGGGCTCCGGCGACAAGCTTCGGGGCGCGAATCGCGCTTTCACGCGTCCCGCTCGGCGACGAGCTCGAGCGCGGCCCGCGCGCCCCGCTCCAGCTCGCGGTCGCCGCGCGCACGGCCCCACACGAGCACCGCCGAGGCCGAAGCGAGCGCGCGCATCCGCGCCACGCGCCAGGCGTCGTCCGCGATCGGCCCGTACGCGCGCCGGAAGCGCTCCCGCGCTGCCGCGGGCAGGAAGCCGTGCGCCAGCGCGAGGTCGACCGCCGGGTCGCCGGCGTGGACGTCGCCCCAGTCGATGACGCCGCACGGCCGCCCGCTCGCGTCGACGAGCACGTGCCGTCCGTCGAGGTCGCCATGGGCCAGGCAGCGCAGCTCTGGAGCGAAGTCGGCCGGCACGGCGCCGAGCGCGTCCTCGAGCGCGGCCGCGAGGGGCGCGCTCAGCTCGATCCCCTCGTCGCGCGCGCGCCGCAGGTTCGAGGCGGCCATCGCGGTGCGCTGCGCCACGTCGATGCGGCCGATTTCGTCGAGCGGGGCGCCGAGCGCGCACGCTTCGCTCGCCGGCACGTCGTGCAGAGCGCGCAGGAAGCGGGCGAGCGGCTCGGCCGCGGCGGAGCGCGCGGCCCGGTCGAGGCCGGCGACGTAGGCCGGCTCGCCGGCGAGGCGGCGGTAGCCCGCAAACGGCCAGGGAAAGAGCTCGCTCGGCGCGCCGCGCCACGCGGGCACGGGGACGGGGAGCGGGAGCCGCGGCGCGATCGCGGGCAGGATGCGGCACTCGACCTCGACGAGCGGGACGGCGAACGCGCGGCGGGGGAAGCGGAAGACCCATTCGTCGTCGACGAGGTAGGCCGTGTTGTCCCAACCCGCGCCGAGCGGCTCGATCCGCTCGGCGCGCACGCCCGGCGCCTGCGCGGCGATCAGCCGGCGCGCGAGGGCGACGTCGACCGAGCGCTCGGCGATCCACGGGTCCATGGGCGGGACCGTACGGGCGCCCCGCGGCGGCTCCCAGCGTCTTGACGCACAATTCGCGCGCCCCGGGCGGGGCGCTGCCTTCGACGTCGCATACCATCGCAGGTCGGCCAACGCTGGAACGCCAGCCCGACAGGAGAAATCGATGCGTCTCGTCCCCCCCGGCGCCGTCCGCGCGCTCGTCCTCGCGCTCGTCGGCTCCGTCGCCGCGGCCCAGATCCCGCCGGGGTATTACGACTCCGTGAACGAGTCGAGCGCGGCGACGCTGCGCGCGACGCTGCACCCCGTGATCGACGACCACCAGCGCATCCCGTACACGTCGGGCGGCGTCGACACGTGGATCGTGCTCGAGCTCGCGGACGAGGATCCGAGCAACGCGACGCGGATCCTGGACGTGTATCGCAACGCTTCGTACGCGAAGCAGGGTGCCGGGAATTCGTTCTACCAGCGCGAGCATTCGTGGCCGAACTCCTTCGGCTTTCCCGACGACGTCGTCTCGAACTATCCGTACACCGACTGCCACCATCTGTTCCTCTGCGACGGCTCGTACAACAGTGCGCGCAGCAACAAGCCGTTCCGCCAGTGCGACGCGGCGTGTGTCGAGTGGGACACGCTCGCCAACGGCGGACAGGGCGGCGGCTCCGGCGTCTATCCCGGCAACGGCAACTGGACGAGCGGCTCGTTCAGCGAGGGCATGTGGGAGGTCTGGAGCGGTCGGCGCGGGGACGTTGCGCGCGCGATGTTCTACATGGACGTGCGTTACGAAGGCGGCTCGCACGGCCTCTCGGGCGCGTCGGAGCCCGACCTGCGGCTGACGGACGACGAGGCGCTGATCGATCTGTCGAACACGGGCAGCAACGAGTCGACGGCCTACATGGGGCTGCTCTCGGTGCTCCTGCAGTGGCACTACGAGGATCCGGTCGATGTGCGCGAGCGCGACCGCAACGACGTCGTGCACACGTTCCAGGGCAACCGCAATCCGTTCGTCGATCATCCCGAGTGGGTCGACGTGCTGTGGGCGCCCGCGAACGGCGGCACGCCGCCCACGACGCCGTGGATCAACGAGATCCACTACGACAACAACGGCAGCGACACGGGCGAGCTCGTCGAGGTCGCGGGGCGCGCGGGCACGAATCTCGCCGGTTGGACGCTCGTCGGCTACAACGGCAACGGCGGCAGCTCCTACGCCACGATCCCGCTGTCGGGCGTGCTGCCGGACCAGGGGAGCTGCATCGGCGCGATCGCGTTTCCGTTCGTCGGACTGCAGAACGGCAGCCCCGACGGGATTGCGCTCGTCGACCCGGCGAACAACGTCGTCGAGTTTCTGAGCTACGAAGGCGCGTTCGTCGCCGCGAACGGCTTCGCGGCGGGCATGCAGTCGGTCGACATCGTCGTCGAAGAGTCGTTCGCGACCGACGTCGGGCTCTCGCTGCAGCTCGGCGGCATCGGCGGCTCGCCGGCCGACTTCTCGTGGCAGTCGCCGCAGTGGGCGACGCCCGGGGCGATCAACGCGGGCCAGGTCCTGCGACCGGGCAGCCTCGCCGGGTGCCCGGGCACGATCTCGATCGGGAGCGGCGGCACGCACCAGCTCTACCTGACCGCGGGCGCGACGCATGCGAGCCAGCTCTACCTCGTGCTCGGCTCCGCCTCGGGGACGAGCCCCGGTTTCCTGGTCGACGGAACGCTCTTGCCGCTCAACTTCGACCCGTACATGACGTTTACGCTCCAGGCGGCGAACTCGCCGACCTACGTGAACACCCTGGGCGTGCTCGGCGCGCCCGCGGGCGCCGCGATGGCGACGATCAACGTGCCGACGGGGCTCAATCCGAACGCGGTCGGCCTCGCGGTCGACCACGCGTACCTGACGCTGAGCCCGGGGCTCGACGTCGAGCTCGCGAGCATTCCGGCGCGGTTCACGTTCGCGCCGTGATCGGGCGGAGCCGGCGGTCGCGCGATCGCGGCCGCCGGCTCGCGCGCGCTTCAGGCAGCGTTCTTGCGCGACGTGCTCCTGGGTGACGCGCTCTTGCGCGACGTGCGTTTCTTGGCGCTCTTGCTCTTGCTCTTGGCCTTGGCCTTGCTCTTGCCCTTGCGGCCGCCTGCGCCGGCGAAGTAGCGCGTGCCGCGTTTCTGGCCCTCGGTCCGGATCGCCTTCTGGTCGGAGAGCTGCTGGACCGGACGCTTGAGGTCCTTGGTGCTCACGCCGAGCGCGGCGGAGATCTGCTCGAGGCGCTGGCCGGGGTGAGCGCGGACGTGCTCGAGGAACGTCCCGCCGAGCTCCTCCAGCTCTTCGGGCGAACGGCGGATGCGGCCGGTCTTGGACCGCGGGCCTGGCCGGCGGGCCGGCGGCGCCGAGCGCGGGGTCGCTCTGCTACGAGCGGCGGTGCTGCGCGCGGGCGCTTGCGGCGACGTCCCGCCGAGCGCCTGGCGCACGATCTCCAGAGCGGACCGGCGGATCAGCTCCGCGATATCGGACACGAACGCGTCGACGCGCTCGCGAAGATCTACTTCGATGTTCTTGTTCGGCATGATCGGGGGAAGTGGGGGAGAATCGACCAAGCGGGCGACCAGAGAATCGCCCGCTCGAATCCTGTCGAGGAACGAGGATCAATATCGGCTGGGATTTGCGAATCCCATGCCGGAGTCGTTTTTCGAACAGCACAGTGGGACCGTTATTGGGAACTGCAGCGAGAAAGATGTCCACTATGAAGCGTTGGATCGTGGCTGGCCTGGCGGCGTTGGTCGCGCTCGCGGCGCAGGACGATGGTGAGAAGCAGGAGCCGCGCCTGCCGGAGGCCGGGTCGCCCGCGCCGGCGTTCCGCCTCAACGACCATCGAGGCAAAGCCGTGTCCGTCGGCGGCGAGTCGGAGGGCTGGACGGTGCTCGCGTTCTATCCGAAGGCGGCGACGCCCGGGTGAACGCGCGAGGTCTGCTCGCTGCGGGACGCAGCGACCGAGCTCTCCGCCCTCGGCGTCACCGTCTACGGCGCCAGCCTCGACGACGTCGTCTCCCAAGCCGCGTTCGCGAAGGAGCACGAGCTGCCGTTCGCGCTGCTCAGCGACCCGGACGGGGGCGTCGCGGACAAGTACGGCGTCCGCCGCGGGCGCGTCGCGCGGCGGGTCACGTTCGTGATCGACCCGGCCGGCGTGCTGCGTCACGTCGACGAGAGCGTCGACGTCTCGAAGCACGGAAGCGACGTCGCCGCGGTCGTGCGGGAGCTGCAGAAGGACGAATGAGCGCGGACGAGCACGTCTGGCAGGAGATCGTCGAGCAGGCGGCGATCGCGCGCCGGTGTGCTCGAGTCGCCGCACCCCGCTGGCCACGCGCGAGCGGACGCGTCGTCATCGTCGGCTCGGGCGACTCGTTCTGCGCGGCGGAGCTCGCCGGCGTGCTCTATCGCGAAGGGCGCGTCGAGGGCCTGAGTGCGCTCGCCGGCTCGGCCGCCGCGTGCCGCCTCGGGCCCGACGACGCGCTCATCGGCGTCAGCATCTCGGGCCGCACGCCGCGCGTGCGCGAGGCCGTGCTGCGAGCTCGCGCGCGCGGCGCGCACACGGTCGCGGTGACCGACGACCCGGCAGGCCCGCTCGCCGGCGACGCGCACGAGGTCTGGCCGCTCTGCGCGTCGCCGGCGCACGAGCTCGGCTCGACGAGCTACACGAGCGCGGCGGCGGCCGAGTACGTCGGTTATCACCACGACGTGGCGCAGACGAAGACGTTCTTCGCCGCGGTGTCGACCATCGCCCGCGCGGCCGAGGCTGCGCTCGGTGGAACGACCGATTGGGAGCGTCTCGCGGCGACGGTGGAGAGGCTCTGTGGCTCCGCGCTCGCGGACCCGATCGCGCGCTATGCGCCGGAGTGCGCGCGCGCGGGCCACGGCTATGTCCTCGGCGGCGCGACGACGCTGCCGCTCGCCCGTTTCGGCGCGTACAAGCTGCTCGAGCTCGATCGCCCGGCCACGGCGAGCGACGTCGAGGAGTATTGCCATACGCACTATTTCGTCACGCGCACGGGCGACGCGGTCGCGTTCGTGCTCGCGGACGCCGACGCCGCGCGCCGCGCCGCGGAGGTCGCGCCCGTGTTGGCGGAGCTCTTCGCGGCGCGCCTCGTCGCGCTGCGCTCGGACGACGTCGAGCCGGTCCCGGGAGTCGCGCTCGACGTCGCCGTTCCTGCCGGCGGCAGCGCGCTCGAGCGCCACGTCGCGCTCCTCGTCGCGGTCGAGTGGCTCGGCTACTTGTGGGGCCGGGTCGGAGCGCCCGACCCGAACACGTTCCACGGCGGTCACGACACGGAGCGGCTGGTCGGCGCCTCGGTGCGCACGATCCGCCGCTCGCGCATCGTCGTCGATCAGCCGGACGCAGGCGGATCCTGATCGACGCTCCAGCCGAGCTCGTCGCGGAAGTCAGCGAAGCACTCGGCGCAGACCCAGTGGTACTCGTCCTCGGTCGCGTAGCCCTCGTTCAGGTCGACCTCGTCGCACGAGAGCTTCGCGCTGCAGAGCACGCAGTGATCGTGCTCCCAGTCCGAGCGGTAGGGGCGGTAGGCGCGGAAGACCCAGCGGGCGCCGCTCAGGTACTCCTGTCCTTGGCGGCGCCAATCGTCGGCCGCGGGTCGCTTCGAGTCCGTCATCGCGGCCGCTCGCCGAGCGCGGAGCGGCTCGGTCAATGGAGCCGACGCGGACGCACGGCGCAACGGCGTCAACGCGGCATCGCCCAGCGAGCCGGCGAGGCGCGCGGCGCAGCGGGGCCAGTGGCGCAGCGGGGCCAGTGGCGCAGCGGGGCCAGTGGCGGGGCCCGTGGCGCAGCGGGGCCCGTGGCGCAGCGGGAACGCCGGCGCAAAGGGATCAGTGGCGCAACGGGGCCGGCGGCGCAACATGACCGGCGGCGCAACATGACCGGCGGCGCAACGGGACCGGCGGCGCAACGGGAGCGGCGGCGCAACGGGAGCGGCGGCGCAACGGGAGCGGCGGCGAACGGGAGCGGCGGCGAACGGGAGCGGCGGCGAACGGGATCAGTGGCGAGAGGGATCAGTGGCGCAACGGGATCAGCGGTGCAACGGGACCGGTGACGCGTGGCGCGACGGGACCTCGTCCGGCAGCGGCTCGCGAGTCCCGCGGCGGAACCCGTCGACGCGAACGGATGGGCGGCGTAACGTGCTCGCGTGGACCCGGAGAACGCCGCCATCGCGGACGTGCTCGAGTCGGTCGCGAGCCTCCTCGAGATCGACGACGAGTCGCCGTTCCGCATCCGCGCCTATCGGAACGCGGCGGACACGATTCGTCTGTTGAACCCGCCGTTGTGCGCGATGGTCGAGCGGGGCGAGGATCTGACGACGGTGCAGGACATCGGCCCCGCGCTCGCGAAGAAGGTCGAGGAGATCGTCCGCGCCGGATGTGCCGCGTTCCTCGAACGTTTGAGCACGGAGCGTTCGCCCGGCCTGCTCGAGCTGCTCCGCATCCCGGGCCTCGGCCCCAAGCGCGTCCGCGCCTTGCGTGACGCCCTCGGCATCCAATCGATCGACGACTTGCGCGCGGCCGCCGAGTCGGGCCGCCTGAGCGAGGTGCCGGGCTTCGGCCCACGAACGGCGGAGCGCCTCCTCGAGCGCCTGCGCAAGTCGGACGATCGTTGACCTCGCGCCCGCGCGACTTCGCCGGCTCCCCGGGTCTCCTCGTCTCCAGCACCCAGATCGCGGCCACCGAGCAAGAGCTGCCGCGTCCGTCATTTTTTCCGCAAGAACCGCGACCGATCGCCGACTCGGCCAGTCCGCCTGATGAAGCGAGGAGCGGCGGCGCGAGGGCGATGCCCGCAAAGCGCTCGTCGCGCCACCCGCTCACCCGCCGCGAGGCCGCCGCTCGCGACGCCGCGGCTCACGCAGCTCGATCGCGCGCGGCGCGCACGCGGTGCGGTTGCCCGCCCGATCGGCGAACACGATCTGATAGCAGAGCTCGCCCGCCGGTTGCCCACCGTCCCCCAGCTCGAAACGCCACAACCCCGCACCCGCCTGGAGCGCAACGCCCCGGCCCGGCTCTCCCCCGACCGCGATGCTGCTCTCCGCGTCGCCGATCCGCAGCGCCCGCTTCCCTGGGCGCACGAACGTGTGCGCCCAGGTGGCATCCGCGGCGAGCTCGACGGGCTCGACCCCATCGTCGACCTGCACGCGCAGCGGCTTGCCGCTCGTGTTGGTCCACACGACGGTGGTCCCCGCCGCGACGTCCAGGCTCGTGGGCGCGGAACCATCGAGGTCGAGCCCGAGCTGCCGGGGCGCCTCGTTGCGCACGAACCACGCTTCGGCCGTGATCCACGTTTCGCCGTTGGAGATGACGTCGTCCTGCACCGCGGCGTGCAGGACCCACGGGCCGCGCGGCGTGGCGCGCTCGCCGAGCTCCTGCTCCGCGAGGACGCGCGGAGGCCGGCCGTCCCTGGGGCCGCCGTTCAGGAACACCTGGCAGGGCGGCTGCTCGGCTCCGATGCGCTCGAGCCCTTGCACCGTGACCAGGTCGGGCGCGCCGTCGCCGTCGAGGTCCGCGATGCCCAGCGCGAGCGTCGGGTCCGCGATCGGCTCGACGACGCCTTCGACGAGCGTGAACGCGAGGCCGCCGTCGTTGCGCAGGACCTTCTCCCGCGGGCCGAGCGAGCCGATGAATGCATCCAGGTCGCCGTCCTGGTCGTAGTCGAACAGCGCGACGTCGTTGTCGTCGTCGGCCCCGATCGCGGGGTGCTTGGAGAAGGCGAGCGTGCCGCGCTCGAGCCGGTTCTCGACCGGGCCCTCGCCGAGCGGCATGCGTGAGCCCTCTCCACCGGCGGAGACGTCGGTGCGCTCGAGGCTGAGGAAGAAGAGGTCGAGGTCATCGTCGCCGTCGAGGTCGCCGGCCTCGGCCTCGTACACGCCGCCGGTCGTCGCGGGCAGGAGCGCGGAGGCGTCGCGGAAGTGGCCCGTGCCGTCGTTGAGCAGGAGGTAGTGGCCGTGGCCGTCGCGGTCGGTGCGGTTGGGGCCGAACAGATCGACGTCGAAGTCGCCGTCGATGTCCGCGAGGTGCAGCGCCATGGAGCCGATCTCGAGCGGCGCCGCGAGGCGCTCGGATGCTTCGGCGAAACGGCCGGCGCCGTCGTTGAGATACAGCCGCGGGCGCCCGCCGGGGGGGCCGAGGAAGCTGGGGCCGCTGTCGGCGAGCACGAGGTCCAGGTCGCCGTCGTCGTCGACGTCCCCGAACGCGGCGGTCGCCGACGAGAGCGTCTCGGTGAGCCCGCGTACGTCGCTCTCCATCCGGAACCAGCCCGGTCGCTCCTCGCCACGGTTCATGAACAGGTACGGCGGAGCGGTGTTGAAGCCGTTGGCGAACACCGCGTCGATCCAGCCGTCGGCGTCGACATCCGCGATCGCGACGTCGCGCGCGTGCGACTCGGACCAGCCCAACCGCTCGACGCTCGCGTCCGTGAGTGCGAAGGCTCCGGTCTCGAGGCCATTCAGCCACAGGCCGTTCTGGTGCTTGCGCCCCGGCCCGCTCCAGCCCTCGCCGCGCGCGAGCAAGACGTCCAGGTCGCCGTCGTTCTCGACGTCGGCGAACGCGATGCCCTCGGTCCAGGACGTTGCCCCCGCGAATGCGTCGGGGAGGCGCCGGAAGATCGGCGGGGGAGCCGGTTCCTGGCCGGGGGACGGGAGCGGAAGGGCGAGCGCGACGAGCAGGGTGAGGGCGTTCATGGGCGTTCTGCGGGCCCGGATTCTCGGTGGCGGGCGTGGCCGCGGCCAGGCTCAAGTGGGCCGCCCGGACGGGCCGATGGGATGACTCCACCATGTCTTCGCGCAACGACCGCCTCTTCCCGACGCCCGACCCCGGCGAGCGGCTGCGGTTCGCGTTCCTCCTCGGGAGCGAACGCGAGCTGTCCGCGACGATCGGCGAAGTGTCCCAGGACGGTCTCGCCGTGCGTTGCGACCGCGCCGCCGGGCCGCTGCTCGAGATCGGCTCGGCGCAGGAGGCGCGCATCCACGGCGCGAGCTTCGCCGACCCGGTCCGAACGCGCGTCCTCGTGCGCAGCCGGCGCATCGAGCGGACGTCGGTGCGCTACGGGCTCGGCTTCGGAATGGACGGGGAGTCGCGCGACGAGGAGGTGCTGCAAGCGCTGTTCAACCCGCGCGGGACCGTGCGGGTCACGCCGGCGCCCGGCGAGGCGATCGATGTCTCGCTCCACGTGGGCGCGGGGGGACGCAAGATCACGTGTGACCTCGTCGACATCTCGCTCGACGGCATGGCGGTGCGCGCGGACAAGTCGACCGATTGCGCCATCGCGTCGGCCAAGCAGATGCTCGTCGCGTTCCGCCTGCCGGTCGGCGACATGGAGCTCCGCTTCTGCGCCGTTTCGGTCTACGCGGAGCTCGAGGGCGAGCACGTGCGTTACGGGTTCGAGTTCGCGCGCGGCTGCACGAGCGAGGCGGAGCGCATGCGCGAGATTCTCGGCGCGTACGTCATGCGGCGGCAGAGCGAGATGATCCGCACCGCCGCCAGTTGAGCGGCGGTCAGAGCGTCTCGATCTCGCCGCGCTCGCGGAACGCGCCGATCCGCCGGTCGAGCAGCGCGCGCTCGCGTTGCAAGTTCGCGCGGCCGCCGCTCACGCGGCGCGGCGGGGAGCGCGCCTTCCGCTCGCCGCGGAACGGCTCGGCGTCGCGCTCGCGCTGACGGCCCTCGAGCCGGCCGCGTGGTCGAGCGCACGCAGCGCCATTCCCGCGGTCGGCGAGCACTACCCGTCGCTGCTCACGCCCGCGAACGTCGCCGACGCGACGAGCCGCGCGCCCGTGGTCGCGCGCTACTTCGCGACGTCGTTCGCCGACGTGCTGCGCTGGAACCTGCTCTGGCCGGCGTTCGCGGCCGCCGTGCTGTGGGTGCTCGTGCGCCGGAGGCGCGCGCTGCTCGCTCATGCTTCTCTCGCGGGGGTCCTGTTCGTGGTCGGTGGGGTGTGCGCTGTATTTCGCCGTGCTGCTCGTGACGCCTTGGCCGCTGGAGCGGATCGCGCCGACCGGGATCCCCGATCGGCTCTTGCTGCACTCGCTCCGTTCGCGGCCCTGGCGCTCGCGTCGCTCGTCTGGGAAGAGCCCTCCCGCGCGTAGGACCCGCGCCGGGCCGTCCGGTTGCACCGCCTCACGCTCTTTTTCTCGAGTCCGTGCAACACTGCGGGCTCGGCCGGGATGCAGAGCGCGGCATGACGATCGATCCGAGAGCGCCGACGCTGGACGAGCTTCTCGCGCACGCGGGCTGGCTCCGCGGGCTCGCGCTGCGGCTTCTGCGCGATCCGCACGCGGCGGACGACGCGGTCCAGGAGACGTGGCTCGCGGCGCTGCGGCATCCGCCGCGGCGCGAGGTGGGACTGCGTCCTTGGCTGCGCGCCGTGCTCGTGAACGCAGTGCGCAAGCGCGGCCGCAGCGAGGTGCGCCGCGCCGATAGCGAGCGGAGCGCGGGCGCGCCGGCGGCGTGCGAGTCGCCCGACGAGCTGCTCGAGCACGCCGAGCTGTCGGCCGCGCTCCTGCGCGAGGTGCTCTCGCTCGAGCCGACGCAGCGCGACGTGGTGCTGCGGCGCTACTGGCGCGGCCGCACGGCGGCGGAGATCGCGCGCGAGCGCGGCGTGCCGCCGGCGACGGTGCGCTCGCAGCTCAAGCGCGCGCTCGACGCGCTGCGGGAGCGGATGAGCGACCGCCTCGGCGGCGACGGCGAGCGCGACCGCGCGCTCCACTCGATCGTCGGCCTGGCCGCACCGTGGGCCGCCGCCCCGACGGGCGGGGTCGGCGGCGCCCTGCAAGGAGCCTGGGTCGTGAAGGAATCGAGCAAGCTGGCCTGGATCGGCGGCGCTGTCGCGTTGGCGCTCGCCGGGACGTGGGGCGCGTTGGGCATCGTGCGCGAAGGGGAGGTCGTCGAGCCGCGCGCGCCGGACGCGAAGCTCGCGGCGGCGCCGGTGGACGAGCCCGAGCCGTCGGTGGTGAGCCGGCCGAGCGAGCCGCGGCGCGCGGAAGTCATCGCGCAGGAGAGCGCGCCGCGGCCTGCGGAGCGAGCGGACGTCGTCGCAGAGCCGGGCGAGGAGCAGCTCCCCCTCGTGCGGGCGCGCGTCGTGGAGGCTCTGCGCTCGCCGCTCGCCGGCGCGCGCGTCGAGCTGCTCGAGCTCGATGCGTTGCCGGGCGCGGTCGCGTTCAGCGCCGCAGGCGGCGACGTCGAGCTGCGCTACGAGCCGTTTTTGGCGCGCGCGTACGAGCCGCTGCGGACCGTGCGCGTGGAGCACGCGGGGCACGCGACGCGCTTCCTGCTCGTCACGCTTCCGCGCGAGGGCGAGACCGATCTCGGCGAGATCGAGCTCGCCGACGGCGGCGCGGTCGCGGGGCGCGTCGTGGACGCGGCGGGGCTGCCGATCGCCGATGCGCTCGTGCGGGTCGCCGCGGTGCCGCTCACCCATCCTGGGCACCGTTCGGCGATCCTGACGCCGGACCAGGCGCGACGGCTCGGACCGGACGTCGGTCCCGGGCTGCCGTCCGCGCGCAGCGGAGTGGATGGGCTCTTCCGCGTCGAAGGCGTGCCCCCTGGGAGCGGGCGCGTGTGGGCTACGCTCGCCGGCGGCCGGCATGCGTTCGGCGAGCCGATCGAGGTACGGCCGCGGGAGACGGTGACCGGCATCGAGCTCGTCGTCGACGAGCCGACCGCGCTCGACCGCATCGAGGGAATCGTCGTCGGCTCGGACGGCGAGCCGGTAGCGCGCGCGGCGATCCACTATTCGGTGCTCTCGTCGAGTGTTCCGTTGCTCCAGGCCGAGGCGGACGAGAACGGGCGCTTCGCGATCGAGGTGCGCTATCCCGAGCCGCACGACCTGTCGTTCGAGGATCCGCAGCGGGAGAGCGGTTCCGCGGTCCTGCGCGGGGTCGAGCCTGGGACGCGCGATCTCGTCGTGCGGCTGCGCGAGGCGCGGTGGATCGACGTGATCGGCCGCGACGAGAGCGGAGCGCCGGTCGACTTCGTGATGGACGTGTCCGGCACTGGCCACGTGGTCTCGGTCCTAGACGGTCAGGTCGACGGGGAGGGCGCGGGGCACGTGCGCGTGCAGGCGCCGCCCGAGCCGTTTCGCCTGCGCGCGATCGCGAAGGGCTTCCCGACGATCGAGCGCGGACCATTCGACCCCGACGCGTTGCCCGCGAGGCTCGAGCTGACTTTCGAGTCGGTGCCCGGGATCGCCGGCCGCGTTCTCGCGGACGGCGAGCCGGTCGCGGGCGCTACCGTCGCACTCCACGAAGCGTTGTCCTCCAGGCAGGAGGTCGTGCAGTTCGGCTTCGTGCTGCGCACGGACCCGCACGCGAACGCCAGCACCAAGACCGACGTCGAGGGTCGCTTCCGGCTGGTCGCCGACACGTCGCGCTACGGGCCCGAGCTCCTGCCGGAGCTCGAGCACCGGCTTCTCGTCGAAGCAGAGGGCTACGCGCTCGCCGACTGGTTCCTCGTCCGGCTCGACAACGCGACCGGCGAGGAGATCGAGATCGAGCTCGTCCGCGGGGGCACGATCGAGGGACGCGTTCTGGTCGGAAGCGGCGAGGATCCGGGCAGCCGGCTCGTCGCGATCTCGCGCGGCGACGGCAAGATCCGCAAGCAGCGCACGGAGCCGGACGGCAGCTTCCGATTCGAGCACGTCACGCCGGGCGGGTGGCAGGTGCGCGTGCGCGCGCTCGAGACAGCGTCGACGCGCTACTCGATTGCCGCCGGCGGCTCGCCTCCGGAGCTCGAGTGGGACTGCCATGTCTTGGACGGGCGCGTGACCGTGTACGACGTCGACCTGCGCAACGAGGCGAAGGCGAAGCTCGTCGGCCGCCTTCGCGTCGATGGCGAAGGCGCGGCCGGTTGGAGCGCGCGCGTCGAGCACGTCTACGAGTACGACGTGGTCGAGCCGATACGGCCGGTCGTGCTCGACGAGGAGGGGACGTTCGTGCTCGTGGCGCCTCCGGGGCCGTACAAGCTGACGATCTCGAGCGCGGAGGGCGCTGCGCTGGCGGTCCACGCCGACCTCGCGCTCGAGGCACCGGATACGGCGTGGAGTTTCGATCTCGAGACGGCCGAGGTCGTCTCCTCGGGCGTTGTGAACGCAGGCACGTCACGCCAGTTGCACTTCCTATGGCACGGGGAGCGCGTGAGCGTGCGTGCCGAGGCGCAGGTCGACGAGAGTGGCGCGTTCCCCGCCACGCGCGTGCCGGCGGGCCACGTGAGTGTTCGTCGTATGGAGAGCTTCGTCACCTCGAACGGATTCGCGTACGAGGGCATGCGCCCCGTCCTCGAGCTCGTTCTCGAGCCGGGCGAGCGGCGCGCCATCGAGGTGCGCTGAGCAGCGGCGCGCGCTCCACGCGCGTCCGCGAGCCGGGGTCCTTCGTCACGATACCCGCGAGGGCGATCGACCGTGCGGAGCACCGCGGTTGCGAGGCGCCTTGCGGAGTCGCGTCGGGCGCGTGCATTCCGTCGGCGCGGGCGGACCGCGGGAAGACAGCGCCAGCGAAGCGGAGCATCGACTGCGACCGCGGCGTCGTCCACGGACGACGCCGCGGTGCGTACGGCGGGCTACTGGCCGTTGCAGCGGGTCGTGCGTGCCCGAGCCGCCTCCGCCGAGGTGATTCGACGCCGCTCGATCGAGCCGCTGCGTCCCGCGCCGAGCCGCGGCGCCGTTGCAGCGGCGCCGCGGCTCGCGTGGGGGCATCAGTGGCCCGAACCCGTGCCGCCGCCGCCGCCCGTGCCGGTCGACAACTGGATGAGGGTCAGCACCGTGTCCAGGCGCTCGAGGAAGGACCAGCCGCCTGACGGGGCGGTGGTGGCGCAGCCGCCTCCGGAGCCGTCGCCTCCGTCTTCTCCGGCCTCTCCGTCGGTCTCGACCGGCCACACGCCGCCGCCGTCGCCGCCCTCGCCACCCTCGCCGCCGGCACCCGGCGTGCAGCCATTGCC
>CAZGTQ010000371.1:0-3170 GCA_964528575.1 uncultured Planctomycetaceae bacterium
TGCACTTCCTCATCGGGCGCTGACGGGAACGGCGGGCGAGCCGCGGGCGAGCGGGCGAGCGCGGGCGAGCGGGCGCGAGCACCCGCGAGCGCGGGGCGAGCCCACGCGCGGGCGGCGAGCCCCAGTGCGCGTCGAGCGCTCCCACGAGCGCCGGCGGGTCTTGGCGCGAGCGCGCAACCCTGCGCGCGCAACCCTGCGCGCGCAGCCGCGCGAGCGGCCGTGCGCGAGCGGCACCACCCCGCGAGCGAGCGCCGGCATAGCACGCTCCATGACCTCGGCGCCCTGCTCCCTCGGTCCCGCCCTTCCCCCGGCCCGCCCGCCCCGGGGGGAAGACCGAGGCGCGGGCCGGTCGGTGACCTCTTTCGTACCCATCGATTGCTGAGCGCTCGCTTAGTGACTAACCTAGCGCTCATGCAGGACGTGTCCGCCCTTCGTCGGTCCCTCGGGTTGACGCAGCGGGAGCTCGCCGAGCTCGTTGGCGCGCATCCCATGACGGTGAGCAAGTGGGAGCGCGGCGTGCTCGAGCCGCGGCCGGCGCAGCGGGTGCTGCTCGCCGACTTCGGGCGGGCGCTCGAGTCGGGACGGCTGCCGAGCGGCGGCGTCCGCGACGTCGAGCCCGCCGATCGGCTCGCCGTGCTGCTCGACGCGGCGCGCGGGGAGCGCGTGCGGACGAGCGATGCCGGTGCGATCAGCGCCACGAACCGGTTGGCGGGGCGCGTCGTGTCGATCCAGCGCGGCGACGTGCTCGCCAAGGTCGTGCTCGAGGTCGCGCCCGGCGTGCGCATCGGCTCCGTCATCACGACCGATTCGCTCGACCGGCTCGGCCTCGAGGTCGGCTCGCGCGCCGAGGCGATCATCAAGGCGACCGAGGTCATGGTCGGCGTGCGCGCCGAGGCCGCGGCGTGAGAGCGGCGCTCCTGCTCGCGATCCTCGCGCCGCTCGGCGCGTGCGGCGGCGGCGCCGACGAGCCGCTCCACGTCTGGGTCGCCGCGAGCCTGCGCGAGACGATCACCGAGCTCGCCGAGCGCTGGGAGCAGCGCACCGGGCGCGAGGTCGCGCTCAACCTCGCCGGCTCGAATCAGCTCGCGCTCCAGATCGAGCGCACCGGGCGCGCCGACGTGTTCGTGTCGGCCTCCGAGCGCGAGATGGACCGCGTCGAGAACGCCGGCCTCGTCGCGCCCGGCACGCGCCGCGCGCTGCTCGCGAACCAGCTCGTCGTGGTCGTGCCCGTCGGGGCGCCGCCGCGCGACGGCTTCGACGTCACCGACGACTGGCCCGAGCGCCTCTCGCTCGCGAACCCCGCGATCGTGCCCGCGGGCGTGTACGCGCGCCGCTGGCTCGAGGAGCGCAGCCTGTGGGACGCGCTCGCGCCGCGCGTGCTCGCCGGCAGCGACGTACGCGCCGCGCTCGCCGCCGTCGAGGTCGGCGCGGCCGACGCCGGCATCGTCTACCGCACCGACGCCGCGCTCACCGAGCGCGTGCGCGTCCTGCACGCCGTACCCGTCGACGAGGGGCCGCCGATCCGCTACCTCGCCGCCGCCATCGCCGAGCGACCGGCTCCCCAGGCCGCGCGCGACTTCCTCGCGTTCCTCGCGAGCGACGAAGCACGCACCCTGTTCGAGAGCGCGGGCTTCGTCGTGCTGGAGAGCGAGACCGCGACGCGCTGATGGACGAGCGCACGTGGACGGCGCTGCGAGTCACGCTCGAGGTCGCGCTCGCCGCGACCGCGCTCACCGTTCCGCCGGCCGTGCTGCTCGCGCGCTTCCTCGCGCGCAGCCGCGGGCCGCTGCGCGCGCTCGTCCAGACGTGCGCCCAAGTCCCGCTCGTCCTGCCGCCGACCGCGATCGGCTTCCTGCTCCTCGTGCTCCTCTCGCGCCGCGGCCCGCTCGGGTTCGACCCGGGCATCCTCTTCACGCGCGGCGCGGCCGTGCTCGCGGCCGCCGTCGTCGCGTTCCCGCTGGTCGCGCAGACCGCGATGGTCGCGTTCGACGACGTCGACCCGCGGCTCGAGCGCATGGCCGCGACGCTCGGCATGCGCCGCCTCGCCATCTTCGCGCGCGTCACGCTGCCGCTCGCGGGGCGCGGACTCGCGGCGGCGGCCGTGCTCGGCTTCAGCCGCGCGCTCGGCGAGTTCGGAGCGACGGTCATCGTCGCGGGCAACATCCCCGGCGAGACGCAGACGCTCGCGCTCGCGATCTTCGAGGACATCCAGCTCGGCCGCGACGAGCGCGCGTTCCAGCTCGTCGCGCTCGTCCTCGTGCTCGCTTTCGCCGGCGTCGCGACGGTCGAGCGGTTGCGCGCGCGCCGACCGGGCAGCGGCGGGGGCGAGGGCCGAGCGGGCGAGCGATGAGCCTCTTCGAGCTCTCGCTGCGGGCGTCGCTGGCGCATTTCGAGCTCGCGCTCGACGTCGCGAGCGACGCGCGCCGCCTCGCGCTGTTCGGCGCGTCGGGCGCGGGCAAGACGACGACGCTCGAGTGCATCGCGGGTTGGCGCAAGCCGCGCGCCGGCCGGATCGAAGTCGCGGGGCGCGTGCTGGTCGACCGCGCGCGCGGGATCGACGTGCCCGTCGCCGAGCGCGCGATCGGGCTCGTGCCGCAGGACGCGCTCCTGTTCCCGCACTGGGACGTGCAGCGCAACGTCACCGCGGGAGCGCGCGCGCGCGGAGCGGGGGCCGCAGCGGCCGTCGAGCGCGCGCTCGCGGTGCTCGAGCTCGAGGAGCTGCGCGATCGCGACGTGCGCACGCTGTCGGGCGGCGAGCGGCAGCGCGTCGCGCTCGCGCGTGCGCTGTGCGCCGAGCCGTCGCTGTTGCTCCTCGACGAGCCGCTCGGCTCGCTCGACGTGCCGCTGCGCCGGCGCATCCTCCCGTACCTGATCCGCGTCGCCGACGAGCTCGATGTGCCGCTCGTGCTCGTCACCCACGACGCGACCGAAGTGCGCGCCGTGTGCGACGAGGTCGTCGTGCTCGAGCGCGGCGCGGTCGTCGCGCACGGGCCGCCGGACGTCGTGCTGCGCGGCTCGCGCGTCGCGGGCGATTTCGAGAACGTGCTGCGGGGGCGCGTCGTCGAGCGCGGCGGCGGCATCGCGCTCGTCGAGCTCGGCGGCGGCGCGCGGCTGCGCGTGCCGGGCGCCCGGGGATCGGCGCGGCTCGACGTGGGCCGCGAAGCGGTCGT
>CAZGTQ010000372.1:0-12588 GCA_964528575.1 uncultured Planctomycetaceae bacterium
CGTCGACGCGCGCGGCGGCGGTCGCGTCGGCGTGAGCGCGTAGTCGGCGGAGCCGGCGACGCGCCGCGGCCGTACCGCTCCAGGCCGCTCGACGACGGAGAACCGTTCGCGCTCGAGCTGCTCCCTGACGGCCGCTACGACCTGTTCGCGTGCGACGCAGTCCCGTGGGCGAGGCTGGCCGACCGCGACGCGTGGGAGCGAGCCGCGCGCGCCGGCGACGCGGGTGCGGCGCGCGGCGTCGACGTTCGCGCCGGCGCGCGCGTCCAGGACGTCGTCGTCGTCGTGCCGCGGTAGCGCCCCGGCCCCCCTCACGCTCGACCGCCCGCCCGGCGAAGACGTCGTCTCCGTCTCCAGCCCGCGGCGGCGGCTCGCCCGTCGACTCGACGGTTGCACCGGCCTCCTCGACGTGGTCGGGCTCGACGAGGTCCTCGGGACGGCTTCGTGGAGCGCGGCGGCGGCGAGCTCCGGCTCGCGCCTCACGAATCGTCCGCCACGCGCTATTCTCGGGGCCGTTCCGGCCCCCTCTGCGCCGCCGTCGGTCCACGTCGCTCGACCGGTGCCTCCCTCGCGCGGAGGATCTCGCCGGGGCACGACGAACAGGAGGAAGGGAGTGAACGGACTCGATCCGGGGACCGAGGGTCTGCATGTCGCCGAGCAGGTCGTCCTCGAGCGGATCGCGCGGGCGCTCGGCGGCGCGGTGCCTGCGGCAGCGGCGGCGGCCGCCGCCGCCACCCTGCGCGAGCGATCGCTCTTGCCCGACGAGCGTGCGCTCGTCGAGCGGCTCGCGGCCGCACAGGCCGACGAGGATGTCGAGGGTCTCGTGCTCGGGCTGCGGATGCGCGCCGCGCTCCGCACGGGCGTCGCCGCCGCGGGGCTCTCGCCGCAGGGCGCGCCGCTGCCCGAAGTGCTCGTCGTGCGCGCCGGCGCGTCTCACCAGGAGAACGAGAGCCGCGTGCAAACGGCGCTCCTGCGCGTGCGGGAGAGGCTGCGCGACACCAAACGCGGCGCGCGCGAGCCGCTCCTCCTCGTCGCGGCCAAGCACCTGTACCGCAAGCTCCACGCGCTCCTCCCCGAGGGCAGGAAGGCGGACCGCGCGACGCTCGTGTTCCGCGATCCCGACAGCGCCGATGCGGGCACCGCGAGCGCGTCGATCGAGGTCGTCGCGGCCGACGTGCGCATCGACGCGATCGAGCGGCTGGCGCGCGAGTCCGCCGACAGCGTTCGCAGCGGCGCGCGCGGCGCGGAGGGAAGCGACCGTCGCGCTCCGCGCGTCGCGTCGACGCCGCTCGAGGCCGGGGCGAGCGTCGCCGCGGTCGCGGGCCACGACCCGGACGACGACCCGGACGACGACCCGCTGATCGGCGAGCTCCTGCACCTCAAGTATCGCATCGTGCGCCGCCTGGGGCGCGGCGGCTTCGGCGCCGTGTACGAGGCCGAGGACGAGCGCGGAGCGGGCAACCGCGTCGCGATCAAGGTGCTCACCGGCGCGGCCGCGAAGTCCGCGGCGCAGCTCCAGTCGTTCAAGGACGAGGCGCGACGCGTCACGCGGCTCGCGCACCCGAACGTCGTCGATTGGAAGGTGTTCGACGAGACCGAGCAGGGGCTCCCGTACTTCGTGATGGAGCTCGTGGAGGGCGAGGAGTTCGAGGAGACCTTGCGGCGCGAGGGGCGACTCGAGCCGATGCGCGCGGCGAAGCTCCTGCTGCAGATCCTCGACGCGCTGCGCAGCGCGCACCTCCTATCGCCGACCGAGTCGATCCTGCACCTCGACCTCAAGCCCGGGAACCTCTTCCTCGTGCCGCCGCAGCGCGGGCGCGTGGAGCAGATCAAGGTCATCGACTTCGGCATCGGCCAGTACATCGGGGACGATCAGGTCGAGAGCGACGAGATCCTGGTCGCGAGCGCGGACGAGCTCGACGTCGGGCCCGGCACGCTCTCGTTCGCGTCGCGCGCCTCAGGCTCCTCCGCCTCCGGCGTGCGACGCTCGCTCGGCTGCACGCCCGAGTACGCCTCGCCGGAGCAGTGCGCGCACGTCCTGTTCGAGGAAGACATCCTCGCGCTCGACGGCCGCTCCGACCTCTACTCGCTCGGCGTGATCGCGTTCGAGTTGCTCGCAGGCCGGCGCCCCTTCGTCGCGCGCACGAACCGGCTCGACGTCCTGCGCATGCACCGCGAGGATCCGCCGCCGACGCTCGCCTCGCTGGGCGTGAAGGTGCCGCGTCCGCTGGCGCGCTTCGTCGAGCGCTGCCTCGAGAAGGACCGCGAGGCGCGCTTCCGCGACGCGCGCGAGGCGTACGATTTCCTCGACCGCTTCGTTCATCCGCCCGTTGCCGCGACGGTCGCCAAGGTCACGGTGCCGCTCGTCCTCGTCGGCGCGGCGCTCGGGGGCTGGCTGATCGCGACGCGCGAGACGCCCGTCCCCGTCGTCGGCCTCGCGACCGCCGCGGGCGCCGACCTCGCCACGGCGCCGCTGTACCTCGGACCCGAGCGTCCGGCGGCCGTCATCGACCTGACCGGTCCTGCGGCCGACGTCGGCGGCACGCCCGGCACGTGGAGCGTCCTCCGCGCGGACGACGGCCTCCCCGCGCCCGGATGGTCGGCCACGTGGGACGAACCTGGACGCGTACGGGTCGAGCCACCGATCGCCCCGGGTCGCGCCGAGACGAGTCTCGTGCTCGCGCTCTCGGACGAGCGCCTCGTGTCGCGCTCGTTCACCGCGATCTGGGTCGGCGCGGGCACGTGGGAGGTGAGTCGGGTCGATGTCGGCGGCCGGCGGCTCGCCGACCTCGGTACGGTCGATGTCGATCCCGCGGGGCTGACGCTCGACGTGCGCGTGACCGGCCCCGCGCGCGCAGACCTCGCCGCCGTCGTCGCGCTCGTCGGCGGCGGCCCTCGTCTCGCGCTCGCGCCGGCGTCGAGCTCCGACGACCAGGCGCGCTTCCGGCTCGACCTCGGTGACGCCGGCCTCGAGCACGGCGAAGCGCGGATCGAGCTCGTCGTGAGCGACCGCGCCGGCGCCGAATGGT
This sequence comes from uncultured Planctomycetaceae bacterium, assembly GCA_964528575.1. Lineage (GTDB taxonomy): Bacteria > Planctomycetota > UBA1135 > UBA1135 > CAZGTQ01. The sequence continues at coordinate 3,027 of CAZGTQ010000372.1, forward strand.
CACGGACCGTCGATCTCGACGTCGCGTCCGAGCCGCTCGAGCTGCGCCGGATCGAGCTCGTGGACGCGGGCGTCGCGCGCTCCGGCGCGGACGGCGAACCGCCGCGCTGCAACCTGTCCGCCGGCCGCTACCTCCTGTCACCGCGGACGCGGCCCGAGTTGCGCGTCGAGCTCACGCGCGCCGCCGACGTCGCGTGGGAGGTCACTGTCGACGGGCGCGACAGCGCGGAGCTGCGCGGGAGCGCGACCGGCGTGCGGCGCGTCGAAGCGGACCTCGGGGCGTTGATCGGCCTGCTCGGCGACGAGCCGTTCGGGGGGCGGCTGCGGGTGCGCGCGACCGACGAGGCGTACGTCCTGCGCGCGGATGGCTCCGCGCGCGGCCTCGCCGAGAGCGAGCAGGCATTCGCGTACGTGACGTCCGAGCCGCGCTTCGACGTCCAGCTCGCGGCGGACGGGGCGGCGCGCGCCCTCGCGCCCGCCTCGGTCGCGTACACGAGCGAGCCCGACGTCGAGCTGCGCGTCCTGCGCCGCGAGGCGGTGCCGATGCGCGTCACCGCGACGTGGTGGCCCGCGGGCCGGCCGGACGAAGCGCGCGAGGCGTCGACCGACGTCCTGCGCAACCCCCAGGCCGGCGGGGCCGCGCTCGGGCTCGAGCTCGGCGAGGAGGACGGCGCCTTCGAGCTCGTCGTGCGCTCGTTCCGCTACGACAGCATGGCCGACGCCGTGCTCGAGACGCCGGACTTCGAGGAGCGCTCGACGCTCGTGCTCGACCGCAGCGCGCCGCGCCCGCTCATCGTCGGCCTCGAGCCGGGCGCCCTGCTGCGCGCGGACGACGCGGCGTTGGGCGACGTGCGCGTCGCGTTCGTCGGGGCGGCCGTCGAGCACGAGGCTCCGGTCGACCTCCGGTGGACGCTCACGCGCGTCGCCCCGCGCGGCGTCTCGGAAGAGGGGGCGATCGACGGGCACGATCCGAGCAGCGGGCCGGCGCACCTCGCGCTCCCGCGGCCGTGGACCGACGGCGGTGGCGACGGGACCTGGCGCCTCGCGATGGGCGGCCGCGACCGCGCCGGCAACGCGCTGCCGGACACGGCGGTCGAGTTCGACGTCGCGCTCACGGGGCCGGCGATCGAGGTCGAGGAACCGAGCGCAGTCGGGAGCTGGCACCCGGTCGCCGAGAGCGGTCGATGGCGGGTTCGGCTGCGGGTGCGCGATCCGAACGGCGTGGGCGACGTGCGCTGCGCGCTCGAGCTCGACGGAGACGGCGAGCCGCCGCTCGCCGTCGCGCTCGAGGCGGAGGCGACGAGCGAGAGCGCCGAGCGCGTGCTCGTCGGCGAACTCTCGCTGGCGTACACGATGTCGGAGCGTTCGGTGCGGCTGCGCGTCCACGCCCGCGACGCGCACGGCGTGCTCGCGGAGCTCTCGACCGCGCCGATCGACCTGCCCCGCATCGCGCGCGCGCTGCCCGAGCGGGTCGCGGTCTCCGTCGGCGGCGGCGCGGTCGAGACGCTCGTGCTCGTGCGTGGCAACGCGGAGTTCCCGTACACGTTCGGCGGCCGCGGGGATGCGCTCGAGAACTCCGCGTTCCTCACGGCGGGCCTCGCGCCGTTCCAGCCCGATCCGCGCCGGGCGCGGCCGCGGAGCTGGCAGCTCGAGCTGCCGCCAGGAGCGATCGCCGACTACTACCTCGACGCGCGCGAGGTGTCGGTCGGACAGCTCGCCGCGTTCCTCGAAGCACCCCAGGGCTATGCCGACCCGGCGCACTGGCCCGTGGGCGCGGCGCCGTCCGAGGAGCGCCGCGCCGCGCTCGCCGCCGCGCTCGCCGCCCGCGCGGCCGACCTGCCGGCGACGGGCGTGCGCTGGGAGGAGGCCGCGGCGTACGCGCACTGGGCGGGCAAACGCCTGCCGACGTGGGTCGAGTGGGAGTACGCGGTGCGCGGCGGCCTCGCGTATCGCCCGTTCGCGGCGCAAGGTTCCACGGCCGAGGGCGCGCTCGCGTCCGACGGCGACCCCGACGCGCCGTCCGGTCCGGCCCCGTGCGGACGCGGAGCGGACATCACGCCGGACGGCGCGCTCGCCGACCTGTGCGGGAACGTGTCCGAGTGGACCGCGACGCCGGCGCCAGAGGGCTACGCGCACCAGTGGGCGCGGTCGAGCGGAGCCGCGCTCGTGCGCGGGGAGAGCGTGGTGCCCGCGTCGTACTGGGCCGTGGGCGGAAGCTTCGCTTGGTCCGAGTCCCATTTCGCCGTCGCGGACGCTCGCCGCACGGGCACGGCGCACGCGACGGTCGGCTTCCGCTGCGCGGCTTCGGTCGACGCCGTCCTCGCCGCGATCGGACGCGAGCCTCGTCCGGGCGGCCCCCACCTGCAGGAGCTGACGCGATGACGAAGTGCCTCGCTCTCCCGCTCGTCGCGCTCGCCGTCACGGCGCTCGCCTGTCGGTCCGGCATCGACCTCGAGCGCCAGGTGCTCCCGTTCCACGTCGCGGTCGTGCCGCCGCCGCCGGCGACGCCGGGCAGCGCGTCCCCGGGTGAGCTTCCCGGCGTCGAGTCCGAGCTGCGTCTCGCGCTCGCGTCCGACGCGGTGGTCCGCGCGGTGAGCGAGGCGCTCGGCGAGTACTGCTTCGCCCGCGTCAGCCTGCTCGAGCTGACGGCCGACGACGGCCGCGACGCCTTCGCTCGCCAGGCGGCGCTCTACGAGGAGGCCGTCGACAGGGGCGCCGATCTCGTCGTCGAGTACGTGCTGCGTTTCGACGAGGAGATCAACCGGACGCCGAGCAGCACGGCGTGGCTGAACTACCCGCTCTTCCTGTTCGCGGGACCTTCGCACTGGTTCGTCGCGGACCAGACGTACTTCGCGGACGTGGAGCTCACCGCCTCGGTCTACGACGTCCAGGCGCTCGCCGCCGGCGACCGCTCGCTCGGCGACCCCACGGCGCTCGTGCTCCTGACGGTGGCGCGCTTTTCCGAGGCAGACCTCGACTTCACCGATCGCGCGGACGGCCTGAGCGACTTCGCGAAGGGCATCCTGGTCCCGTCGGCCTGGCTCGCGCGCAACACGCAGCAGGCCGGCGAGGAAGTCGAAGCGGCCGTCGTTTCGGCGCTCCGCACGCGGATCGTGCAGAACGTCCAGAGCCGGCGCGACGAGCTCGTGCGGGCTCCGGCGGTCGCTCCGGCGTTCCTCGAGCCGAGCGAAGTGACGATCGCCGCGGACGGGGACGAGCTCGTCGTGAGCGGCACGGTTCACTTGCGCGCCGACGGGCTCGCCCGGCGCGTGCACGCCGTGCGCCTCGACGCGGGCGCCGGTCGCGTCGACGTCGAGCCGGGCCCGCCGGTCGGCGACGCCGTCGACGGCTACCGTCTTGTCCCGTTCGAGGTCCGCGTCCCGAGGGACTCCGCCGCGCGGTACCTGCGCGCCGAGGTCGTCGTCGGCGCGCGCGACCGGTTCGTGCGGACATACACGTTCCCGCTGTGAGCACGTGCCCGCCATGACGACGTCCCCCTCCGCGCGCGCTGCCGCGCTCCCCGTTCGCCGCTGCGGCCTCGCGCTCGCGGCGTTGTGCTCGTCCGCTCTCTTCCCGAGCTGCAACGCGGGGCTCGCCGGGCTCTTCGCGAGCGCGTCCTCCGACGACGGCGGCTCTCCACCCTCGATCGGCGGCTTCGTGGTCCAGGGACCGGAGCAGAGCCCCGCGACGCTGCGCTTCGTGCTCGTCGACGCGGACGGCGACGCGGCGAACGTGCGCTTCTTCCTGCGCGTCGCGGGCGGCGAGCCCGAGCCGCTGACCGCGCTCGTCGGCGCGACGAACCCGCAGTCGTTCGCGGGCTCGCCCGAGGGCACCGAGCACACCGTCGCGTGGAGCTTCGCCGACGAGCCCGCGCTCACGCCGGGGGGGACGTTCCAGGACGACGTGCTCGTGTGGGCCTCGCTCGCCGGCGCGACCGCGACGGTCGAGGGCGTGAACGCGAGCACGACCGGGCTCGGCAACGACGCGCCCGCCGTCGTCGCGATCGACGCGCCGCAGGCCGAGACCGCGGGGGTCGTGCCGGTGGGCTTCACGCTCTCCGACAGCTCGTCCGACCTCGTGTCCGTGCGCGTCGAGTACGCGTTCGAGGGCTCGGGCACGTGGCAGCTCGCGCGGCCGGCCGGCCAGGACGCGACGCCCGCGCTCGCCTTCGTCGACGTCACGGCCGCGAGCGGCGGCGTCGAGCTCGACTTCTTCTGGGACACGGGCCACGACCTGCCCCAGCTCGAGCGCGACGTGCGCCTGCGCTTCACGCCGATCGACCCGCTCGTCGAGGGCGTCGCCGTCGTCTCGGACCCGTTCCGCGTCGACAACAACGAGGAGGCGATCGCGGTGCTCGACAGCGGCGTCGTCGTCGCCGACGACTCGGACCGCACCGGCGGGATCGCGATCCCGTTCCGCGTCCGCGACGCGGAGTCCGACGACGTGCGGATGGTGTTCCAGTGGCGCGAGGGCGGACAGGGCTTCCCGGCGCTGCCCACCGACGACCCGCCGGCGGTCTTCGCGATCCAGGACGACCCCGAGCTGCGCGCGCAGTACCAGGTCTGCTCGCTGCGCGAGTCGTTCTTCAGCGGCCGCCCCGAGGTCGTCGACGCGACGCACGTGCGGCTGCCCGAGCTCGGCACCGCCGCGGTGACGATCTCCGCGAGCCGGCTCGTCGGTCGCGAGCTCGAGCTCCTGCGGGCGGCGGAGCGGCCGGCCGTCCTCGCCGACGGCTGGAGCGCGACGCCGCTCTCCGCGCCCGTCGCCGCCGCGCCGATCGGCGACGGGCTCGAGACGTGGGTGCTCGACGCTCCCAGCGTCCAGACGTGGCGCGTGCAGCGGATCGAGCTGGCGAGCGGCGCGGTGCTCGAGACGCTTGCGCAGGGGGAGGGCGTTCCGACGGCGCTCGCGCTCGAGCCGCTCCGCAACGAGCTGTTCGTCGCGAGCACGGCCGGGGCGACGTGGAGCATCGCGCGGATCGACGCGGCGGACGGGACGACGCGCGCGACCGCGGGCGGGGCGTTCGTCCGCGCGGGCGGCGTGCGCGGGCTCGCGGCGCTCGCCGGAGCGCGCGTCGCGTTCACCGTCGACGACGAGCTGCGCGTCGCTGCGTTCGGCTTCGACCCCCCGCGCGTCGCCCCGGTCGTCGGCGGCCTCGCGACTCCGGTGGGCGTTGCCGCCGACCCGCTCGACCGCGACGTCGTGCTCGTCGCGGAACAGGGCGCGGACCGCGTCGTCGCCGTGAGCCTGTCGCGGCGCGCGGTCCGCGACGCGCTGCTCCCCGATCCCGACGGCGGACCCACGACGACGGGGCTCCCCGCTCCGCGCGCCGTCGCGCTCGACCAGGGCGGCCGGAGGCTCGTCGCGCTGTGCGAGGCCGAGCCCGGCGAGCCCGAGCTGCGCGCGCTGAACCGCCGCTCGCCGCACGACCTCGACGCGTCCGGGTTCGCCGATCCGCTCGCATACGTTCTGTGCGCGCTGCCCGCCGGGGTCGGCCCCGCGCTCGGCATCGGGCCCGACGGGCTGCGCGTGCTCCCGCTCGGCGACGGCCTCGTCGCGGTCGGCGGGGTCGAGCAGCGCCGCTCGATCGCCGCGGCCGTGCCGACGAGCAACGTCGTGACGCTCGGCGCGCCGCTCGCGCCCGCGGCGAGCGCGGCGACCCGCTGGCGCGTGCTGCGGGCGTCGAACCTGTTCGGCACGACGCCCGAGGGCGTCGCGGCCGTCTTCCCGTGGGACACGCGCGACCTCTGGCGCGGGGGAGAGGTGCTGCTGCGCGCGCTGCCGTTCGACACCGAGCTCGGCATCGACGCCGCGACGAGCCTGCCACGCGCGGCCGACTCGGAGCTCGGGACCCGGCGACTCGTCGTCGACGCGAACGCGGACGGAGGAGTCGCGGTCCCCGCGCTCGTCGACTACGACCGCGACGGCGACCTCGACGTGCTCGTCTCGGAGGGCGCGGACACGCGCATCGTGCCGCAGACCGCGCCCGGCGTCTTCGCGGCGCCCGTCGTTCCCGACGTGCCGCTCACGGACTCGCTCGGCGTGCCTCTCGTGCTCGACGACCTCGATGCGGACGGCGTGCCGGACCTCGTGCACGTCCGCGCGAGCTTCGCGCTCGACGTGTACCGGGGCCTCGGGCCCGCGAGCTTCGATCCGACGCCGCAGGTGCTCGCGATGCCGGTCGACACGAGCCTCGACCTCATGCCGCTCGTGCACGTCGAGCCGAGCGACGTCGATGCCGACGGCGACGTCGACCTCGTGGTCACGGTGCCGATGAGCGACGAGGGACAGCAGCCGGACGAGACCGCCGGTACGAACAACGTCGTGCTCGTGTATCTCCAGGACGCACGGGCGACATTCGGCGCGGCTCCGCTCGTGCTCGGCGGTCCCGGCGTGACCGACGTGCCGCGCCACGTCGCGGTCGGCGACGTCGACGGCGACGGCCTGGTCGACTTCGCGGCGGCGGACGACGGGTTCCGCGTCGTCTTCGACGAGGTCGTCGTCACGGGCGATACCGGTCGGATCTCGCTGCACTTCCAGGACTCGCCCGGCGCGTTCGACCCCGTCCCGGTCGTCCTGGGCGATATCCAGGAGCTCTTCGAGGGCGTCCTCACCTACTCGACCGCTTCGGTGCGCTGCGTCGCGCTCGCCGACGTCGACGGAGACGGTGACCTCGACGTGGTGGCCGCGCACGGCGAGCCGTTCGCGTTCCCCGGCGAGCTGGCACCGACCCTCAGCAGGTCGGTGAGCGTGTTCTGGCAGACCGCTCCGCGGGTCTTCGATCCCCAGCCGCTGGTCCTGCGCGGACCGCCGGTGTCGTTGGGTGCGTTCGTCCCGCTCGAGTCCGTCGACGCGGCCGACGTCGACGGGGACGGGGACCTCGACGTGGTCGCGCACGGCGCGCAGCACGTGCTCGTCTTCCAGGCGCTCGGCCAGGGAGCTTTCGATCCCGACCCGCTCGTGCTCCTGAACGCCACACAGGCCGCCGACCCGCTCGCGCCGATCCCGACGCACCCGCTCCTCGCGGCGGACGTCGACGGGGACGGCGACATCGACCTCGTGCATCGCGACTGGGGCACGGACGAGATCGTGCTGCGGCCGCAGACGACGCACGACCTGGAGACGCTGAGCGGCGTGCCGACGCGCTTCGCCGAGGCGGGGCTGACCGATGGCATGGTCGACGTCGCGCTGGCGAACTTCGACTCGGACGGTCCACCGGATCTCGCGACAGCGAACGGCAGCTTCCTCGGCGCGTTCGGCACGAAGGACTACCAGATCCGCATCCAGGCCTCACCGCGCAACTTCGTCGCCGATCCGCTCTCGCTCGGCGACGCGCTGCCGACGCTGCTCCCGGCGCGCGTCGGCGCGGCCGACCTGGACGGCGACGGCGACCACGACCTCGTCGGCGTCGACACGGGCCTCGACCAGGTCCAGGTGTTCGTCCAGGAGCCTGGGGGCGCGTTCGCTGCGCCGTTTGGTCTCGACGGTGTCCACGACGAGGCGACGGCGCCGAATCCCTTCTTCGACTCGCTCGCGCCCGAGCTCGTCTGCGACCTCGACCGCGACGGCGACCTCGACGTCGTGGCGGCCGCCAACCTGTTCGAGTCCGTCGTCTGCTACGAGCAGACGGCGCCCGGCGTCTTCGTCCAGGCGTTCGTGCTCGAGAACGACCCCGACCAGCTCCTCGCGAGCGAGCCGCGCGGGCTCGCCGCGGCCGACTTCGACGCGGACGGCGATCTCGATCTGGCGCTCGTCACGAGCGAGGTCGGCGGGCGGCTCGTGATCTTCGACGGGCGCGGCCCGATGCAGCTCAAGGCGACCGCAACCACGGTCCTCGCCGGCTTCGGCGTCGTCCTCGCGGACGACGTCGACGGCGACGGCGACGTCGACCTCGTCACGGGCTCCGGCTTCCCGCCGTTCGCCGCCTCGACGACGCTCCACCTGCGGGCCGACGACGGGAGCTGGACTCCGGTCCCGGTCGGCCTCGCCGCGCAGGGCCCCGGCTTGACGACGTCGTCGCATACGATGCGGCTCGTCGACGTCGACCGCGACGGCGACCTCGACCTCGTCGCGCTCGCCGGAGGCAGCCCGCTGCTCGGCGGCGGCAGCGCGGTCGTCGCCGAGCAGATCGCGCCGGCGCTCTTCGCGCCCCCGCGCGTGCTCGCACCCGGCGGCAGTTCGATCCTGTGCGACGACGTCGACGGCGACGGCGAGCTCGACCTCGCGATCACGGTGTTCTCGTTCGCCGGCGCGCGCCTCGACGTGTTCTGGGGCAACGAGTGAGCACGCGCGCCTACCCCGCGACGGCGGTGCCGAGGGCGAGGGCGTGCATCTGCGCGACCGCGAGGCCGAAGCGCTGCGGGGGGAAGCGCGCGGCCATGAAGGCGCGCGCGGCGGCGCCCATCGCGGCCGCGCGCTCGCGTGCGTCCGGACCGCGCACGAGGCCGTCGATCGCCGCGGCGAGGCGCTTGGCGTCGCGCGGCTCGACGAGCACGCCGCTCGTTCCGTCGTCGACGAGCTGGAACGCCTCGCCGACCGCCGCGAGGATCGTCGGCACGCCTTCGGCGAGCGCGAGCGCGTCGAGCCAGCCGGGACCAGGCACGCGACACGAGACGTAGACGTCGAGGTCGCCGAGCGTCTCGCCCGCGGCGCGCGTCGTCGGCACTGCGATCGTCACGTGCTCCTGCATGCCGCCCTTGCGCACGCGGCGCCGCAACTGCGTCTCGCGCGGCCCCTCGCCGAGCACGACGAAACGGCACGGCGCCTTCTCGAGCACGAGCAGGCGCGCCGCGTCGAGGAACCAATCGGTCGCGTGGCTCGCGTCGAGGAACCCCGAGCAGCCGATGACGAGCATGCGGCGCTCGATCGGGCTCTGCGCGCGCGCTCCGAACGGCGCGGGCGCGTGCGGCACGACGCGCACGCGCTCGCGCGGCAGGCCGCCGTGGTTGATCGCCGCGGCGCGCATCGGCTCCGACGGCACGATCGCGCCGCGCAGCCAGCGCTCGTTCGCCGGCACCCGCTCGGTCACCGGACCGTGCAGCTCGACCAGGTAGGGGATGCGCAGCGTGCGCGTGAGCGCGCCCGCGAGCGCGGCGAGCCGCTCGTCGGTCGCGTGCAGGAGGTCGACCCGCGCGTCGCGCAGCGCGCGCCGAGTGCGCAGGAACGCGAACGGGGCGCGCCCGGGGTCGAGCGGCAGCTCCAGCTCGCGCAGCTCGATTCCCGCGGCGCGCGCGGCCTCGGCGCGCGAGCCGGGGGCGCCGGCGATCGTCACGGCGAGGCCCTGGTCGCGCAGCGCGGCCGCGGTCGCGAGCGTGCGCTCGGTCGCGCCCGAGTACGTGAGCGCGGGGTGCAGCAGACAGACGTGACGCGGTGCCATCGCAGTGGATGAGGGCGTGTCGGCGGCCGCGCGTCAACCGCCGGCTGCCAGCTCGCGCGCGAGCTCGGCGCGCTCGGCCGGGTCGCGCTCGAACGCCGCGAGGTAGGCCCGCGCGCACGCGGCGCGTCCCGCGGGATCGGCCGCGAGGGCGCCGCCGAGCGCGCGCAGCCGCTCGGCCGGCGCCGCC
>CAZGTQ010000373.1:0-1634 GCA_964528575.1 uncultured Planctomycetaceae bacterium
GTGTGCAGATCGAGGTCCCGCGCGAGGTCGAAACAGCGCTCGATCGGCGCGCCGATCAGCGTCGTGAGCGCGAGTCGCGTCATCGCTACGTGCCCGACAGCTCCGCATGGATCTCCTCGGCGAAGAGACGGTCGCGCTCCGGCTCCGGCCGGACGCCCAGCTCCTCGACGCGGATGCGCTCGAGATGCTGCCGAAGCTCCTCGACCGTCCCACCGCGCTCGACGAGCGCCTCGATGGCCGGAGCGTAACGGTCGTAATCGTCCGGCAGCCCGTCGCCGGGATCCTCGAAGAGCCCGAGCGGGTCCCAGCGACGCAGGATCAACGCGGCGCGGCCGGTGCCCTCCTGCGGCCGCCGGCGTCGGCGGTCGGCCTCGTCGACCGGCAAACGCGCCAGCGGATCGTGCCAGACGAGCTCGCTGAGCGGCCTGAGCCACGGTACGAACGCCTCGCGCCCGAAGCGCGTGCCATCGGCGAGCGTTCCGACGACGCGCAGGCAAATGCGCGCGAGCCGGCGCGCCTCGGCGTCGCCGTTCTCGAGGTTCCGCTCGAGCTCGGCGAAGACCGCCGACAGCGCCGCGGTGTCCCGTCCGCGAAGGCGCTCGAGAATCCACTCCGCGAGCGGAGCCGCGTCATCGAACGCGCCGGGCTCGACGTCGCCGAGCAGCGGCGCGCGTTCGCGGCACACGTCCGCGAAACCGGGACATGCGGCGAAGAGCCGCTCCCGCGCTTCCGACCAGGGGATCCTGCGCACGAGCGAGAGGGTAGCGCCCGCTGGCCGAGATCGGGACAGCGCCGCCGCTCGACTACAGCCCCACGCCGGCGGCGTCGATGCGGCCTATCGCGAGCAGAGCCTCTTGCGTGACGGGACCGCGCTTCGCGGCCTCGAGCAGCGCCTCCACCCCAATTCGGTCGACGAGCGCGAAGCCGAGCATCGAGAGCCCGATGCGATCCTCGCTCGAGAGCCTCTCGTACCGCCGTATGTCGACGCCGAGGAGCGCAATCAGACGCGGCAGCTCTCCACTCTCGCGGAGCGCCTGGAGACCGCCCTCGAGTTGCGCGCGACGCTCCGCCCGCCACCGCTCGACCAGGTCGCACGCGATCCGCTCGCAGATCCCCTCGACGATCGGATGGGGCAGCGACGTCGCGATCGGCGACGCTTGCGCGTGCCAGTGGACGAGCTCGTGAACGAGGATGATCTCGGCACCCTGCATGCCGCCGATCGAGGGGTTGAGGACGATGCAGCGCGGCATCGTCGTCCACTGGAACGGCCAGTCGTAGTCGAGCCAGACTTCGAGAGGCGCGGGATTCGTGTATCCGAAGCGCTTCGCCGCGGGCGCGAAGTAGGCGTCGAGCATGCGAGCGACCGTCGCAGCGTCACCGACTTCGTCGAAGTCGGAGAAGAGCACGCGCCCAGCCTGGCCGTGGACGACGCCGGACGTCGGGCGGACGAGTGGCGGGTAGATCGTGGCGGGAGCAGCTCGGGACCCGAGCGCCGCGAGCAGGAGCAGCGCGACCGATCGCAGGGGGCGCGCCACCCGCGCGAACACGCGGCACGCAGCGAGCAGGCGATGCATCAGCTCGTTCGGCCGATCACCGCGACAGCCTACCACTGGCGCCCGTCGTCGATTGGGTCG
>CAZGTQ010000374.1:0-18910 GCA_964528575.1 uncultured Planctomycetaceae bacterium
CGTACGCGCTCGAGAACGTGCGCGCCGTCTCGATCGAGCGCGACCGCCGCGGCCGGAGCTGGCTGCGCGCGACGGCCCGCTCGGGCGAGCGCATCTCGCTCGCCGTCGCCCCGACCATCGAGGTCGCGATCCACAGCGGCGGAGACGCGGGGGCATGAGCGCGCCCTCGCTTCGGCCGCAGGAGAGCGAGTGATCGACAGCGCCGAGAATCGGCCGCTCGCGGTGCTGCTGTGGCGCACCGACGAGCGCGGCGAGGACGACGTCGCGTGTCTCGTCGGCCCGCTGCGCCGCGGCGAGAGCGGCTGGTACGTCGAGCGGGACGACGGTCCGCCGTTCGAGCTGCTCGACGAATGGCTGCAGCGCGTGCGCGAGACGCCGGCCGGCGCGCGCGAGATCGTCGGGGGCGCGCCCTTCCTGCTCTCGCTCTCCGTCGGGAGCGGCGCGGAGCTGCAGGCGGGCGAAGGACGGGCGAGCGGGCTACGCTGGCACGCGTCATGAGCCGTGCGCTGAACGTCGCTTGGTGGGTCGGGCTCGTGCTCGTCGTGCTGTCGTGGATGGACGTCGTGCCGAACGTCGTCGGTTGGATCGGGTTCGCGCTCACCGCGATCGGGTTCGTCGCGAGCGTCGCGGCGAGCCGGCGCGCGCGGTGAGACGCTTCCCCGTCACGGGACGAAGACGAACGCGCCCCAGAACGTGACGTACTGTGCGCTCCCGCCGGCGAGGCCGACCTCGCTCGGTTGGAGCGCCAGGCCCTGGGCCTCGAGCGCGGGGACCGGGATCGAGCCGAGCGTGTTCGTCAGCGTCGGGAGCAAGAAGCCGACGAGGAAGTCGACGCCCGTGCCGAGCACGGTGAGGTCCGAGCCGGGGAAGCCCTGGAGCACCTGGACGTCGACGTCGGACGAGCCCAGCGTCGCCGCGATCGTGCCGTCGAGGCCGATGCCGAGGCTCACGTCGGCCGTGCCGTCCAGAGCGAGGCGCAGCGGCGTGAGCGTGCCGCCCGGGACCGGGACCTGGAACGCGATCTCGAGGTCGGCGAGCGCGAGCTCGGCGAGCGTCGGGCCGCCCGGCGTCGTGCGCAGCACCGGCGGGAACGTGCCGTGCGTGCGCAGCTCGATCGTCGTGCCGGTCGGGAAGAGCTCGAAGCCGGCGCCGGGGAAGAGCGCGGCGAGGCCGTCCGTCGTCAGCGCCTGCCCCGTGCCCTGCGCGTCGAGCAACGACGTGAGGTCGCCGTCGAGCAGGCCCGCCGCGGTCGACGCCGCGAGCACCTGGTTGAAGAAGTCGTCCGCGGCGCCCAGACCCACGCCGTAGCCCGCGCCGCCGGGCGTCGTCGCGCCGAACGCGGGCGTCGCGGTCGGCGTGCTGCGAAAACGCGTCACGGGCGGCGAGCCGGGCTCGGCGACGCCGACCGTCGCGGACGCGTCGAGCAGGATCGTCGGCCCGCCGGTCGACGTCTGCACGCCGGCGACCTCCGCCCCGACGTCGACGTCGATCTCGAGCAGCGGGAACAGGTTCCCCGCCAGCGTGAGGTCGTTCAGGATCGTCTCGATCGCGGGTGCGAGCTCCGTCGCGACGGCGGACTCGACGGCGCTCTCGACCTGGTCGCGCACCCAGTCCTCGATGATGAAGAGCTCCGCGACGCTGCCGAAGAAGCCGTTCAGGTTGAACGCGAACTGGTTGCGCACGACGTTCACGTTCACCAGGTTCGCGTCGAGCTGGCCGCCCGGCGTCGCACCGAGCTGCAAGAGGCCCGAGATGTCCTTGGGGTTCGACGTGATGTCGCCCGAGAGGTTGTAGTCGACCTCGACGATCTCGCCGCTCACGTCGAACGTCGCCTTCAAGTTGAACAGGCGCACGAGCCCCAGCACTCCGTTCGCGTGCGGCGTGAGCTGCACGTCGACGTTCGGCGAGAACGTCAACCCGGTGAAGTCGACCGTCGCGGAGAAGAGCGTGATCCCGAAAGGCCCGCTCGTGTTCGCGACCTGCGTCGGCGGGATCGACGCGATGATCGACGCGATGTCGAGGTTCGCGAGCAACCCCTCGGCCGCCTGCGCGATCTGGTTCAGCGCCGGCTGCCGCAGGTGCGCCACGAGCGCGTTCGACGAGCCGCCGGAGAGCGGGAGCGAGGCTCCGCTGCCGACCGTGATGCGCTCGCGCGCGACCGTCCCGTCGGGGTGCACGATCTCGAACGTCACGGGGTAGAACGTCGCGCCGGGCGGGAACAGCTCGATCTTCGGCCCGAACACGCCGCCCGAGAGCGCCGTCGGCGCTCCGTTCACCGTGAAGCCCGCGACCGCCGGACCGTCGACCGTGCCGCCGAGCGGGAAGCCGCCGCCGCTCACCCACTGCCCGTCGAAGTCGAACGTCGGCACGATCTCGTACGCGTGCACGACCGTCTCCGCGGCGACGACGGCGCCGCCGGACGAGGCCGTCAGGCGCAGGACGTAGTCCCCGGGCACGTCGGGCGCGAACGACGCGAGCAGCGACGTCGCGAAGTCGATCGACGCCGTGCTGCCCGCCGGCGCGTCGCGGATCGTCCAGTGCACCGCCGTGCTCGGAGGGATCATCGCGTCCGCGTCGCCCGCTCCGCTCCCGTCGAGCACGACCGCGCGGCCGACGAGCGTCGCCTGGCTCGCACCCGCGCCGACCGGCGGCACGACGTCCAGGCGCACGCCGTTCGAGAAGTCGAGATCGTTCGGATCCGCGTCGTCGACGACGACGCCGGCGAGGTACACCGTCTTGCCGGCGTAGGCGGGCACGCCGGGCACGGGGTACTGGATCGCGAGCGTGCCGCTCGGCGGGATCGGCTGGACGAGGAGCAGGAAGAGCGCGGGCGTGAGGCCGAGCGGGACCGGCTCGCCCAGGACGTTCGTCGGCCCCGGCGTCACATCGGCGAAGACCAGCGCGGGTGCGCCGGGTTTGCCGCTGAGCTCTATCAGGAACGACGCGCCGTACGGCACCGCGGCCTGCGTGCCGCCGTCGATCGTCAGGTCGGACGCGGGCGTGGGGAGCGCGAGGGCGCACAACGCGGCCGCCGCGAACGGCGCGCGGGAACGGTGGGGAACCATGGATCGAACGATACTCCGCGGCCGCCGATCGCGCAGCAGCGGCCGCGCCTCGTCACCCGACGAGGGTCGCCGTGACGCGCCGGGAGTGGCCGGCGTGGCGGTGCTCCCACAGATACAGCCCTTGCCACGTGCCCAGGGCACAGCGGCCGCCGGTCACGGGGATCGCGATCGACGTCTGGGTGAGCACGCTGCGCACGTGCGCGGGCATGTCGTCGGGCCCTTCGGCGGTGTGGCGGAAGAGCGCGTCCCCGTCGGGCACCGCGCGCTCGAACCACGCCTCGAGATCGCGCCGTACGAGCGGGTCGGCGTTCTCGCAGACGATCAGCGACGCGCTCGTGTGGTGCACGAACACGGTGCACAGACCGATGTCGACGCCCGCGCGGGCGACGAAGTCCTGGAGGCGGTCGGTGATGTCGTACGTCCCGCGCCCCTCGGTGCGGATCGTCCAGGTCTCCTGCTCGCTCATTTCGCTCCCGTTGCTCCTGGGCCGAGGCTACACTCCCCGCTTGCCGTCCGCGCGGGACGGCAACCGCTCGTCAGAGGAGTCTCATGCCCGCATGGCTGCAGTCCGGGTGGTGGTTGCTCGCCATCTTCGGCGTCCTGGTCCCCGTCGCGCTCTACGACGTGACGCAGAAGAAGCGCAACGTCCTGCGCATCTTCCCGCTGCTCGGCCACCTGCGGTACTTCCTGATCGAGATCGGGCCCGAGATCCGGCAGTACCTGATCGCGGACAACCGCGAGGAGCTGCCGTTCAACCGCAACGAGCGTGACTGGCTCGACCGGTCCGCCGAGCGCAAGAACAACTACTTCGGGTTCGGCACCGACGAGATGATCTACGGCATCGGCTACCCGATCATCAAGAACGCCGCGTTCCCCTACGGCGACGAGGCGTTCACCGGGAGCAAGTCCGACAAGAAGGCGGACATCCCGTGCGCGAAGGTGGTCGGCGAGGCGCACGGGCGGCGCATGCCGTACCGGCCGCCGTCGATCATCAACATCTCGGCGATGAGCTACGGCTCCCTGGGCAAGAACGCGATCAGCGCGCTCAACAAGGGCGCGCAGCTCGCCGGCTGCTACCACAACACGGGCGAGGGCGGCTGCTCGCGCTACCACCGCCTCGGCGCGGACGTCAGCCTGCAGATCGGCACCGGCTACTTCGGCTGCCGCACGCCCGACGGCAAGTTCGATCTCGACAAGCTCTTGGTCCTCTGTGAGGAGGTGCCGCAGATCAAGATGATCGAGCTCAAGATGAGCCAGGGAGCGAAGCCCGGGAAGGGCGGCACGCTGCCGGGCGCGAAGGTCACGCCGGAGATCGCCGAGGCGCGCGGGGTGCCGGTCGGCACGGACTGCATCAGCCCGAACAAGCACTCGGCGTTCTCGGACGTGCCCGGCCTGATCGACTTCGTCGAGCGCATCGCCGACGCGACCGGCCGGCCGGTCGGGATCAAGTGCGCGGTCGGCAACCTCGACTTCTTCCACGAGCTCGCGACCCGGATGAAGGACACCGGCCGCGGGCCCGACTTCATCACGATCGACGGCGGCGAGGGCGGCACCGGCGCGGCTCCGCTGACGTTCGCCGACCACGTGTCGCTCCCCTACAAGCTCGGCTTCACCCGCGTCTACCGGCTGTTCCAGTCGATCGATCAGCAGCTCGTCGACGACATCGTCTGGATCGGCTCGGGCAAGCTCGGCTTCCCCGACCGGGCGATCGTCGCGCTCGCCCAGGGGGCGGACCTGATCCAGGTCGCGCGCGAGGGCATGCTGGCGATCGGCTGCATCCAAGCCCAGAAGTGCCACACGGGCTTCTGCCCGACGGGGATCGCGACGCACAACCCCTGGCTCCAGCGCGGCCTGGACGTCGAGCACAACGCCCGCCGCGTCGAGGGCTACATCCAGAGCTTCCGCAACGAGGTCAACGCCCTGGCCCATGCGGCGGGATACACTCATCCGGGGATGTTCACCCCCCACGACGTCGAGCTCTCCGCGGGCCCGAGCGTGTTCAAGTCCCTCTACGAGCTCTTCGGATACGACAAGAAGCAGTACGCGCCCGATCGGGAGCCACGCTTCAAGCCCCTCGAGCAATGCGACCAGAGCTTGATGACCGCAGCGGAGAGAACGTCGCCGCAGCGGGCTCTCTCGACGAGCTGATCGACACCGAGCTCCGGGTCCGGCTCGTGCCCTCGTCCTGCGCCGGGGACGACCTGGCGCAGTTCGCGACGTCGTACGTGATCAACGACACCGTCGCCGTCGACTGTGGAGCGCTCGGCTTCTGGTCGACGTCCGAGGCGCAGGCGCGCATCAAGAACCTGTTCCTGACGCACTCGCACGCGGACCACATCGCGACGCTGCCGATCTTCGTCGAGAACAGCTACGAGGGCAAGCCGGACTGCGTCACGGTCTGGGGCAACTCCGCGGTGCTCAACTGCATCCGCGAGGACATCTTCAACGACCGCTTCTGGCCGGACTTCCTGCGGCTCGCTCCGCCCGGCGCGCCGTTCCTCGAGCTCGCGAAGCTCGAGACCGAGGTCCCGGTCGTCGTCGACGGCATCCGCGTCACGCCGGTGCTCGTCAACCACACCGTCCGCTGCTTCGGCTTGATCCTGCAGACGCGCCGCTCGTCGGTCGTCATCATCTCCGACACCG
This sequence comes from uncultured Planctomycetaceae bacterium, assembly GCA_964528575.1. Lineage (GTDB taxonomy): Bacteria > Planctomycetota > UBA1135 > UBA1135 > CAZGTQ01. Next base: position 5,709 of record CAZGTQ010000374.1, read on the forward strand.
CGCCGACCGAGCGCATCTGGGAGGTCGCGAGCGGGCTCCCGAACCTCAAGGCGGTCTACCTCGAGGCCGCGTTCCCGAACAGAATGCACGAGCTCGCCGTCGTTTCGAAGCACCTCACGCCGACGATGTTCGGCGCCGAGACGAAGAAGCTGCGGCAGCCGACGACGTTCGTCGCGCTGCACCTCAAGGCCCGTTACCGCGAGAAGATCGGCGCCGAGCTGATGGCGCTCGGGCTGGCCAAGCTGCAGCTCGCGGTCCCCAACCGGGAGTACACCTGGTGAGCTCGGTCGGATGCACGCTGCGGTTCGTCCTCAACGGACGGACGCGCTCGCACGAGGTGCCCACGGATCAGCAGATCGTCATCGGGCGTCTGCCCGAGTGCGACCTCGTGCTGCCGGACCCGAGCGTGTCGCGCAAGCACGCGCGCCTCGGCTACGACGGCAATCGCTGGTACATCGCCGAGATCAGCGCGAAGAACGGCGTGCTCGTCAACGGCGTGCGCGTCGACGGCGGCAAGAAGCGCCCGCTCGACAACGGCGACCGCGTGCGCCTCGGCTCGGTCGAGCTCGACTGCGCGATCCGCGGGATGGCGCTGCCGGCGACGTCGTCGGACGAGATCCTGTTCTCGCCCGCCGAGCTCGGCAAGACGCACTCCGAAGCGCTCGACATGGTGGACCTCAACACGGTCATCGCCGAGAGCTTCCGCGGCGACGTGTCGGGCTCGCCGATGCCGGCGATGGCGGACCCGGCCAAGAGCTCGATCAGCACCGACTCGATGCACCGCACGAATCGGGTCGTCGCGCTGTTCGCCGAGGCGGCGGAGAGCCTGCTCGCGTGCACCGACCTCGACTCGATGCTCGACAACGTGCTCGAGCTCGTCTTCCGCCACCTGCCCGCCCAGCGCGGCTCGATCTGCCTCTGGGACGGCGGCAACCTCGTGCCCCGCGCGTTGCGGACCGCGTCCGGCGCCGCCGAGCAGCTCCAGATCAGCCGCACGATCGTCGACGACGCGATCAGCTCGAACCAGGCGAAGCTCGTCACCGACACGAGCACGGACAGCGAGTACAACGACTCCGAGAGCATCGTGATGATGAACATCCGCTCGGCGATGTGCGTCCCCTTGACGCACGCCCAGCGGGTCGCCGGCGTGATCTACGTCGACACGGAGGACGACAAGCGTCCGTTCACGAGCGACCACCTCAGCGTGCTCCGCACGCTCTCGGTCCTGTCCGCCGTCGCGATCGAGAAGACGAAGCTCAAGGAAGAGATCGTCCGCGAGCAGGTCGCGCGCGACCGCATTTCGCGCTACTGCGGCAAGGTCGTCGTCGACCACATCCTGCAGAGCGCGCCGAGCCAGATGATGATCGCGAACGAGGCCGAAGTCTCCGTGATCTTCGCCGACATCGCCGGCTTCACGAGCATGTCCGAGCGCCTGAAGCCGTTCGAGGTCACGCGCATCCTGAACGGCATCTTCGAGCGGCTCACCGCCGTCGTGTTCGAGCACGACGGCACGCTCGACAAGTTCATCGGCGACGAGGTGATGGCGTTCTTCGGCGCGCCGATCAAGCAGGACGACCACGCGATCCGCGCGGTCCGCACCGCCCTGACGATGCAGCAGCGGCTGGACGAGTACAACAGCGAGCGCCCGGACGCGCCGCCGGTCCGGATGAGCATCGGGATCAACTCGGGCTCCGTCGTCGTCGGCGACATCGGCTCGCCCGAGCGCAAGGACTACACGATCATCGGCGACACGGTGAACACCGCCAAGCGCATCGAGTCGAAGGCGGGTGTCGGCGAGATCGCGATCGGCCCGGCGACGTACGAGTTCGTGAAGGACCTCTTCGAGCTCGAGGCGCGCGAGCCGATGCGCTTCAAGGGCAAGGAAGAACCGGTCCAGACGTACCTCGTGCGCGGCCCGAAGCCGGACTCGCATTCGCACTAGAAGGCCGCGGGCGCACGCTACGCCGGCGTCTCGACCGGCAGCTCACTCAGCACGTGCCCGACGAGGCGCTCGGCGCGCACGACGCCCGCGAGCGCCTCGCCGTCCGCGGCGACCACCGGCAGCCACTTCAGGTTGCGCTCGCGCATCGACTCCGCCGCGACGAGCGCCCGGTCGTCGGCGCGCACCCGCGGGAAGCCCGCGTCGACGAGCGCGGCGATCGGCGTCGCCCGCCGCGCGCCCTCCTCGAGCGCCCCGAAGAGCCCGGTGGCGCGGAAGACGCCCTGGAAGCGGCCGTTCGCGTCCACGACGCACGCGACGTCGTCGCCGGTGCGCGCGAACAGCTCGAGCGCGTCGCCCAGCGTGTCGTCCGGGGCGAGCGTGCGCTCCGGCGGCGGCTCGAGCAACTCCGCCACCGCGCCCTCGGCGAGCAGTCTGCGCGCCGCGGGCAAGCTCGCCCACAGCTCGCCGCTGCGCCGCCGCACGGCGTCGGTGACCAGGTCGCGCAGGACCGAGAGCGAGCCGGAGACCTGCTCGAAGACGCGCTTGCCCATCACGACGACCTCGAGCTCGGAGCGCGCGCGGACGCCGGCCGAGCGCGGCTCGCTGCGCACGAGCGCCATCTCGCCGAAGAAATCGCCCGGGCCGAGCACCGCGACGACCTCGCCGCCGCGCGACTCGACGACGATCTCGACCTCGCCCGACTCGATCGCGTAGAAGCTCGACGCGGGGTCGCCCTCGTGGAACACGAAGTCGCCCGGCTGGTAGTGCGCGTGCGTCACGCGCTCGGTCGTGTCGGTCCTCAGGTGCGACAGGTCGCGCGAGAACACGAGCTGCCAGGCCCAATCGAAGCCGACCTTGGCGCGGCGCGACCAGCTCGGCAGCTTGGACAGGTAGATCGTGCGCCACAGGAACCATGCGAGGAGACCGGAGAGCCGCATCCCCATCACCTCGGCCACCGCGTTGTGGTGGCCGATCGAGCAGAGCTGGCCGACCGGCTTGAACGAGAACGGTCGGGTCGGCTCGCCGCGCACGGCACGCACGATGTTGTCCGCCGCCTGCCGCCCCTGGCGCTCGGCGAACTGGCCGGTCGGCGGCGACGGCTCGCCGTCGTGCGCGTTGACGACGAGCGCGCAATCGCCCACCGCCCACACGTCCGACAGGCCCGCGACGCGCATGTCGGGCTCCGTGCGGACGCGGCCGCGGTCCTTGGGCACGTCGAGCCGCTGCACGACCTTCGAGGTCGTGTTGCCGATCGTGCAGACGATCGTGCCGCCGCGCAGCACGCGCCCGTCTCCGAGGAACACGCCTTCGGCCGTCGCGAACGTGACGCGTGCGTTCAGCACGACCTCGATCCCCGCGCGCTCCATCTTCGAGCGCGCGAACTCGCGCAGCGACGGCGAGATCTCCGGCAGGAGCTGGTCGCGCGAGTGGATCACCGTGACCGTGACCTCGTCGGTCGCGATGTTCGCGAAGTAGCGCAGGCTCCCGCGCGCGAGGTCGTTGATCTCCCCCGCCGTCTCGACGCCGCTGTACCCGCCGCCGACGACGATGAACGAGACGAGCCAGCGCCGCCGCTCGGCGTCGTCGCACACCTCCGCGCGCTCGAGCTGCTGCATCACGTGCGCGCGCAGCGCGACGGCATCGCCGACCGTCTTCATCGCGAACGCGTGGTCGCTCATCCCCGGCACCATGCCGAGGTTGACGACGCTGCCAAGCGCGAGCACGACGTGGTCGTAGGCGAGCTCCGCGGGACGGCCGTCGAACCCGACGAACTCGACGACGCGTCGCTCGGCGTCGACCCGCTCGACCTCCTCGGTCCGGCAGCGCACGCCGGGCAGCATCTGCCGCAGCGGCGCCGCGACCGCCTCGGGATTCACGGACCCGCCCGCGACCTCCGCGAGCAGCGGGTGGAAGACCATGTGGTTCTCCTGGTTGAAGAGAACCACGTCGAACTCCGAGCGCGGCAGCCGCTTGCGCAGCGTCCGCGCGCACTTCACGCCCGCGAACCCGCCGCCGAGGATGATCACGCGTCGCTCGGCCATCGAGCGCGGATTCTACGTCCGCGCCGCCCCGGGGCCTACCGCTCTCGCGTTGCGACGGCTCAGTACGGCGAGCGAATCCAGCTCAGCTGCAACCGGCCGCGCCAGCGCTCCAGCGCCTCCTCGTCGCGCGCCTCGACCGCGGCCCGGTCGACGCCGCGCGGCGGCACGTGGAGCTTCGCCAGGCGCTCGAACGCCGCGTCGCGCACGCTGCGCGCCGGCGCCACGAGCAGGTGCCACAGCGCGAGGGTGTCCATCGTGCGCGCCAGCACCGGCGCGAGCTCCGCCGGCAGCGGCGCCTCCTGGGACAGCGCCTCGAGCGCGTCCAGCGCCCGCTCGATGGGCTCGGGCGTGTCGTACCAGCGCGGCGAGCGCGGCGCCTCGCCCCGCTCGACGCGGCAACGCGCCCCCGCCGGCACCCACACGCGCCGGCCGTGCGCCTCGATCGTGACGCGCCCCGACGTGACGTCGACCGACGTGGTCTCGTCCGCGTCGACCGAGAGCGCGTACTCGCAGCCCATGTCGACCGTCAGCGCGGCCGGCGTGTCGATCTGGAACAGCCCCGGCGCGGCGACGATGCGCGCGAACACCGAGCCGCGCTCGAGGAACAGCTCGTGCCGGTCCGAGCGGATCGCCTTCACCCGCAGGCGCGTGTGCGGGTCGACGACGACCTCGCCGATCGTCGCGACGCGGATCGTCGCGCTCCCCCCCGCCGTCTCCAGCCGCTCGCCCGCCGCGACGCGCTCGCGCCCCGCGAGGCCGTCGACCGCGTAGCTCGGGCCGCCGGCGAGCTCGATCCAGAGCGCGAGCGACGCCGCGATCGCGAGCGCGGCGCCCGCCCCCCAGCCCCAGCCCGCGCGCTCGGGCCGCGGCTCCTCGGGCGCGCGCCCCGGCCCGCGGAAGCGCGCGGCCGCGAGCGCCGCCTCGATCCGCGTGACCTCCGGCGCCGACTCCGCGCCCGGGTCCCACAGGTACTCCTCGATGCGCCGCTCGCTCACGACCAGCCTCCTTCCGCGAGGCGCTCGCGCAGCAGCTTCATGCCGCGGCACAGGTTCACGCGCACGGAGCCGTGCGTCAGCCCGGTCCGCTCGGCGATCTCGGGCCCCGAGAGCCCCTCGACGAGCCGCAGGCACAGCGTCTCGCGGTACGCCTCGGGCAGGCCGCGGACGACGGCGAGGATCTCCTCGGCCTCCTGCGCGGCGGCGGGGTCTCGTTCGGGCGCGGCCAGCTCGGACTCCGCGAGGGCGCCGGTGTCGCGCGCGGGCGAGCGCAGCACGTCGCGCGCGCGGTTGCGGGCGATCGAGCAGAGCCACGCGCCGACGCGGCCGGGCTGCTCGAGCGTGTCGATCGTCCGCAGCGCCGTCAGGAAGACCTCCTGGACCAGGTCCTGCGCGAGCGTCGTCCCGACGTGCGCGATCAGCACCGCGCTGACCGACGGCGCGAAGTGGCGGTAGAGCGCCTCGAACGCCACCCGGTCACCGCGCCGCGCGCGCAGGGCGAGCGCGGCGGCGGCGCCGTCCTGGGCGTGGCTCGCGCTCGCGTCGACGTCCGGCTTCATCGACGGCGGCGCCTCACGCGGCCGCGGCGGGAATCCGAGGGCGTTCATCGGAGAGCGGACGGAGCATGCGAGCTGCGAGACGGAGCGCGGCCCCGTCCCGTTAGCGCCCACACGGTAGCGCTCGCGACACCGTGTTGAAGCCCGGGACAGACGGGCGGCTTGCTAGGATCTCGGCCATCGCCGGTCCCGCTGCTCCCCCACGCGCCGCCACGCGCTCGCAGCTCGCGCTCCTGGCGCTCGTGCTCGCCGTCGCCGCCGCGTTGCGCATCGGCTTCGCGTCGCAGCGCAGCCTCGTGCTCGACGAGCTCCACACGCTCTACCACGCCGCGGCGCCCGACGCGGAGGCGTTCCTCGCGGACCTGCGGCGCGACAACCACCCCCCGCTCGCGTTCCTCGTGGTCTCGGCGGCGCGCCAGACGCTCGGCGACTCGGCGCTCGCGCTACGCGCGCCGGCGATCCTGTTCGGGCTCTTGACCGTGGCGCTGGTCTGGCGCATCGGCCGGCGGCTGCCCGGCCGCCAGGGCGCCGCGGTCGCGGCCGCGCTGCTCGCCGTGTCGTCGTTGCACCTCGACGTGAGCGCCCAAGCGCGCATGTACGCTCTGCTCGCCCTCGCCGTGACGGGCCTGCTCGAGGCGCTCCTGCGCTTCCTCGAGACGCCGTCCGAAGTGGAGCCGCGCGGCGCGGGCCTCGCCCTCGTCTTCTGGGCGGCCGTCGGACTGCACACGCACTACTACTTCGTCCACTACTTCGTGCTGAGCGCGCTCGCGGTGGCGCTGAGCGCGGCCCTCACGCCGCACGTGCGCGCGCAGGCGCGTCGCGCGATCCCGTACGCGCTCGCCGCGCTCGTGCTCTTCGCTCCGTGGGCGTGGCTGGGCCTGCGCCACCAGCTCGGACACGGCGAGCCGCCGGGCGGGCGCGAAGTCGACCTGCGCCGGATCGGCGAAGCGCTCGTGCACCTGCTCTTCGTCAACGTGCGCGTCGCGGGGCCGGAGCTGCGCGCGCTCTTCGTCGGGTCGGGGCTGCTCGCGGTCGCGTGGGCTGCGTACGGCGCGGTCCGCCTCGCGCGCGCCGAGCTGCAGACGAGCCGTTTCGCGGCGCCGGTCGTGCTCGCGTTCCTCGGGCTCGGCGCGCCGCTGTGGGCCGGGCTCGTCGCGCTCGCGCTCCCGCGCGCCGGGTTCAACTGGCAGTACCTCGTGCCGTCGGCGAGCGCGTTCGTGCTGCTCGTCGGCGCGACCGAGGGCGCGGGCCGGCGCCAGCGGCTGCGGCACTGCGGACTCGCCGTCGTCGGCGCGAGCGCGCTCGGGCTCGCCAGCGTCTATGCGACGACGCGGGGGACCGAGGACTACCGCGGCGCGGTGCGCTGGATCGCGCACGAGGCGCGCGCGCACGACGCGGTCGTCGCGGTCGAGTGGCAGCCGCGCGTGTTCGACCAGGGGCTCGCGTGGCGCTACTACGCGCCGCGCGTCGCGCCGCCGGGCGCGCAGCTCCCCGCGCTGCTCGAGATCGACGCGTGGTACTCGCTCGCCGACCCCGAAGCGCTCGAGCGCTACGAGCAGGTGTTCCTGCTACGGCGCTCGCTGCCCGCGGACGCGCCGCTGGTCGAGCGGCTGCGCGCCGAGCTCGAGGAGGTAGCGCTCGACGCGTGGGGCTACGGCCTGTGGGTGCACCGCTTCCGGCGCGCCGCGCGTTGACGCGCGCGGCTCACTGGCGCGTGAAGATCTGGAGGTTGTTCGAGACCGCGAACGCCGACTTCCAGCCGCCGCCGGCGAGGAAGATGCGGCTCTGGTACAGCACGGGGAAGACGCCGTGCCGCGGCAGGAGCATCGGGGCCTCGAGACGCCACGTGTTCGTCGTCGGGTCGTAGACGTCGACGCGATCGTACGTGCCGTCGGGATTGGCGCCGTTGAGCCACCAGTCGATCGTTTCGCCGCCGAAGACGTAGAGCTCGCCCTGGTACCAGACCGCCTTGCCCATGCCGCCGCGGCGCTGCGGCAGCGGAGCGAGCGTCGAGCCGCCGACGCCGCTCGACTCCCACGTGTTCGTGACCGGATCGTAGATCTGCGTGTCGTCGAACCCGGCGGTGACCCAGTTGCCGTCCGTGCGCCCACCGAAGACGTACAGCCGCTCGCCGTCCGTCCCCGCCGCCGCGTGGTTGCGCCCCTGGCCCGTGAGCATCGGCGCGAGCGCCGTCCACGTGTCGAGCACCGGGTCGTACACCGCGCAGTTGTCGACCGTGGTGTTCCCGACGATCCCGCCGCACGCGTAGATCTTGCTGTCGATCAGCGCCGTCTGGACCGAGCCGCCCGACCACGGCATCGGCGTACCCTCGCTCCACGAGTTCAGCACCGGATCGTAGATCTGCACGCGCCCCTCGGAGCCGTGGTCGAGGCCGCCGATGAGGTAGAGCTCGCCCTCGTAGACCTCCGCAGCATGGTGGTGGCCCGGGTAGGGCCGCTGCGCGAGGTTGTTCACCCAGAAGCGGGCCGCGATGTCGTACACGAGCGTGCGCGACGACACGCCGAGCGACGTCCCCTCGCCGACGGCGTAGATCTTCCCGTCGATGACGCCCGCCGCCATCTCGCCGAGCAGGTTGGTCATGCCCGGTCCGAACTGCCACGAGCCCGGCTCCGTGCCCTCCGGGCCGAGGAAGCGGAACGCGTCCGTCAGCACCTTGGTCGTCGCGTCGACGGTCACGGCGACGTGGGTGAGGGCCGTGCTCGGCGACGCGTGCGCGGGCACGATGCCCTTGATGCGCTTCGACGAGACCGACGTCAGCGTCGCGGGGAGCCCGTCGATCGTCACCGTCGTGTTCGCGAGCGTCCCGAAGCCCTGGCCGCCGATCTCGAACGGGTGTCCGCCGGTCGCCGGCGCGCGCCACGGGAAGATGTCGTAGACCGTCAGCCCGATCGCCGCCTGGTCGTTCGGCACGAGCGCGCGGACCATGTTGCCGCTCTGGTCGACCGCGAAGATCGCGCCGCCCGGGCCCGTCGTCACGTCGAGCGAGCCGGTCCACGGGAAGATGTTCTCGCTCTCCAGGACCGATCGGCCGTCCGCGGAGAGCTTCACGCGCGTGCAGTAGCTCTGCCAACGCTGCACGAGCAGGTCGCCTCGGATCTGATCGGCGAACGCGGCGGAGCGGTACTCCGCGATGCCGTTGCTCGAGGGCACGAGCACCTGGACGCTCTGCTGGAACTCGCCCGGGATCGACGGCTCGTCCTCCGAGTGCCAGACGTTCTGCCGCTCGTCGTACCGGCCACGGTTGCGGTTCGCCTGGCCGTAGTAGTTGCCGTACTCGACGAACAGCAGCTCGTCCTCGCCGTATTGGTCGGCGATCTCGTTGGACGGGCCCGCCGACATCGCGCCGAAGCCGATGTTCGGGCCGTTGTCCGTCGCGTAGAGCCGCTTCTTGGTCGTGTAGACGAGATCGAACGTGTTGCGCATCCCGGGCGCGAACACCTCGACGTGCGAGCCCGGCGCCACGTCGACCAGGTGGCCGAAGCGCTGGTCGGTGCTGGGCGCGCCGGTCCCGGTCACGACGTACTCGATCGTGCCGTCGAAGTCGGGCCGCGACGTCCGCGCGCGCAGGATCGCGCCGGAGAGCGGCGACTCCGGCAATGCGCCCATGTTCGGGTGGGGCACGCCGCCGTTCGTGTTGCCGCCGATGCAGATCAGCAGGTCGCCGTTGTTGTCGAACTGCATGCCGTTCACGGCGTGGTCGTGGTTCGACGTCGGCAGCCCGGTGATCAGCGGAACGGGCACATTGAAGCTCGGTCCGCTCAGCACGCTCACCTGCCCGACGTAGGCCACCGGGCCCGTCGGCGTGACGCCGCCCGCGGGGAACAGCTCGCTGTGCGCGACGTACACCTTGACCGGGCTCGGCGCGTCGAACGGGTCGAACGCGATCCCCAGGATCTCGTGGTTGGGGAGCTGCGAGACGCCGAAGTACGTCGTCACCTGAACGACGTTGTAGTTCTGGTCGAAGGTCGCCGCGATCAGGTGGCCGCTGCGGCGCGCGACGTACAGTCGCCCGTCGGGGCCCCAGGCCGCCTGGATCGGCTGGCCGAGGACGAACGACGACTGGTTCAGGAACTGGATCGGCGGGAGCGCGCCGCTGTCGTACTGGAACGTGCGGACGTTGCTGAAGCCGTTCGGCGTCTCGACCTGCACGTCGATCGTGCCGTTGCCGGGCGGCGTCGTGAACGAGATCGAGCCCGGCGCGATCGCGTCGAAGTCGACCTCGGTGTACGTCGACGCTCCCCAGTGCAGCGTCACGGACGACGCCGGGAAGAACCCGAGCCCGAAGATGTCGATCATGTTCCCGCCGAGGTTCGACCCGACGGTGGGCATGTCGTTGATCACCGGCGCCATGGTGGTCTCGTCGTGCGTCACCTGCGCGCCGTCGATCGAGGCGAACGGACCTCCGCCGACCGACACCTGCACGTCGAGCGGCAGGTCGTTCGGTCCGACGACGGCGAAACGCACCTCGATGTCGTGCTCACCCGCCGCCAGCGCGAGCGGGCCGGCGTAGGGCGCGCCGTCGACGAACAGGCGATGGTCCTCGCCGCCCATCACGACCAACTCGTACGTGGCCGCCGTCGGCACGCTCAGCCTGCCGTCGAGCGTCAGGAGCACGTTGCCCGTGAACGGAGAGCCGCCGATCGGCGTGCCGCCGGGCACGGCGAAGTCGTCGCGCACCTCGGCGAACTCCGGCACCGCGGGCACCGAGTCGAGCAGCGCGGTCGGGCCACCGACGAGCGCCTGGTAGTAGAACGCGCGCACGCCGGGGATGGCGCTCGCCGGCACGACCTCGAACTCCTCGGTGCCGGACAGCGTCGCCGGCGGCACGCTGTCGTCGACGATCGTCAGCTCGACCGTGTGCGGGCCGACCGCGAACGGGGTCATGGCGAACGGGCCGGTGGCGACGAGCGTCTCGCCCTCGCGCCACTCGTGCGCGACGAGCACACGGCCGGGCTGGTGCGTGTGCGACTGCGTTCCGTCGAGCGGCACGCCCTCGAAGCCGTCGCCGTCGTAGTCGACCGTCACGTCCGGCACGTCGGTGACGACGTGCAGGAACGGGTGGCCCTCGTGCCCGCCGAGGCCGGTCACGGGCAGATTCAGGTCGAGGAAGTTCCCTTGCAGCCGGATGTCGAACTGGTTGTACGACGAGTCGACCGGGCTGAACTCGACGAGGAAGTGCAGGCTCTGCAGATACGGGATCGTCGCGCTGAGCGGGTACGTCACGTCGGCGGCCGAGCCCGGGTGCGACATCCCGTTCACGTACACGGTGAACGGCGCGCTGCTGCCGGCGAGCCCGAGCTTCAGCGTCATCGCGCTCACCTCGGCAGCCAGCTTGCCGATGTTCGACACGTGGAAGCTCTTGAACACGCTGTCGCCGGTCCCGACGCCGCCGCACTCGACCGTCGTCACGTTGGCCAGCAGGAACGGCACCGTGCGCACCTCGATCGCCGAGACGATCGCCTCGCCGACCTTGGCGTCGAGCCGCATGTTCAGCTCGCCGTCCAGCACCGCGATGAAGAACGTGCGCGTGTACGCCGTGTCGGCCCCGGCCGCCGCGAACACGTCCACGTCCTTCAGCCGGACCGGGCCCTCGGCGAACACGTCGAACACGCGCTGGCCCGCGGCCTGGAGCTCGGTCTCCGCGAAGTGCAGCGTGACCTCGTACGGCCCCGGCGGCAGCTCGAACACGAACGGAATGAGGTCGCCGACCAGCATCGTCTGGTACAGCGGATCGTCGTCCGTGCCCGCGATCGCGTCGCTCGTCGTGAACGGCGCTCCGCCGGAATGTCCGAAGCTCGGCGCGAACTCGTCGCCCGCCAAGTCGACGTAGCGGTCGCCGTTCACGTTGATGAGGATCTCCGCGCCGACCGGACCGAGCGCGAGACCGCGCACCTCGACCGGCGCGTCGACGACCGGATGGCGCGACTGGCCGACGCTGAACAGGATCTCGAGCTGCGCCTCGTGGAGCCCCGTCTGCGTCGGGTCGAACTGCAGCGTCGCGCTCGTCGACGCCCTGGGTTCGAGGTGCAACGGCAGCGCGTCGGCCGGCAGGAGCCGGTACTCCGCCGCCCCCGCGCCGCTCAGCCGCACGTCGCGCAGGACGATCACCTTCGCGCTCTCGTTCGTCAGCTCGACGACCTGCGCGGGCACGCTCGTCCCCGCTTCGACCGAGCCGAAGTCGACCAAGTCCGCGTCCGGGGTGAGCGTGACCGTGAGCGTCGGCTGCGGCGGTCCGGTCTGGAACGGATCGCCCGGCCGGCCGCCGCGGACCTGCCCCGGAAGGCCGTTCGGCGGCGTCCCCGCGACGTACGGCATGTACGTGTACGCGCGCGGCGCCGTCGCGGAGCCGTTCGAGCTCGTGACTTGCACGTCGACGCTCACGCCCTCGGGCGCGTAGGGCCCCGGCGGCGACGAGCACGTCAGAGCGGTGGGCCCGAGCACGATGACGGCCGCCGCGGGCACGCCGCCGAACGTCACCGTCGGCGGACCCGCGCCGGCGAAGCCCGAGCCGGACACGCGCACGCGCGTGCCGCCCTGGAACGAGCCCGAGCTCGGGCTCACCGCCGCGATCGACGTCACGTCGAAGTAGCTGAACGCTTGGCCGAGAGTGGCGCTGCCGTTCGCGTTCGTCACCGAGACGGGGACGCTCGTGCCGGGCGCTGCCGCCGGCGGCGCGACGCACGTGATCGTGTCGTCGCCGACGACTTGCACCGAGGTCGCGAGGACGCCGCCGAAGCGCACCTCGTTCGTCCCCGGCGCGTGGTCGGAAAAGCCCGCGCCGCTGATCGTCACGGCGCTGCCGCCGAGCGGAGGCCCCGCCGCGGGCGCCACGTCGGTGAGGGCGGGCAACGGGTGGTACGCGAACCCCGCGGGCATTTCGGCGTCGCCGTTGTTGTTCGCGACCCGCACGTCGATCACCGAGCCCGGCGCGCCCGCCGGGACGATGCACGTGATGCTCGTGTCGTCGCTCGTCACGACGCCGGTCGCGGGAACGCCGTCGAACGTGACGACGTTCGCGCCGGGCGACCCGCTCGAGAATCCGGTGCCGGTGAGCGTGACGCTCGTCCCGCCGGCGGCCGATCCGCTGATCGGCGCCAACCCGCCGAGCGTCGGGCGCGCGTGGTAAGCGAAGGCAGCCGCGAGCATGGCGGCGCCGTTGTCGTTGGCGACGACGACGTCGGCGCTCGCTCCGGCCGTGCCCGCCGGGACCGAGCACGTGAGCGACGTGTCGCTCGCCACGACGACGTTCGTCGCCGCGACGCCGCCGAACGTCACCGCGCACGTCCCTGCATCGAAGTTCGCGAAGCCGCTGCCCGTGATCGTCGCGACCGTCCCGCCGAGCGACGTGCCGCTCGAGGGCAGCACCGCCGTCACCGTCGGCAGAGCGTGGTATGCGAAGCCGCCCGCCAAGAGCGCCGCGCCGTTGTCGTTCGCGACCTCCACGTCGACGCTCGTGCCCGCCGACCCGGCGGGCACGTCGCACGTGAGCGACGTGTCGCTCGCCACGACGACGTTGGTCGCCGCGACGCCGCCGAACGTCACCGCGCACGTCCCCGCGTCGAAATCCGCGAAGCCGCTGCCCGTGATCGTCGCGCTCGTCCCGCCCAGCGACGTGCCGCTCGAGGGCAGCACCGCCGTCACCGCC
>CAZGTQ010000375.1:0-5917 GCA_964528575.1 uncultured Planctomycetaceae bacterium
GCGGCCGGCCACGGCGCGTTGCGCATGAGCCGCCACGCGTGCGCGAGCGCCGACGCGGCGCCGCGCCGGTTGCGCGCCAGGCTCTGCATCGAGAGCTGGGCGAGCGCGTGCAGCGCCAGCGCGTACGCGACGAGCAGCGCTCCGGCCGGCACGAGCAGCGCCGCGAGCGACGCGCGCGCGGCGGGCGCGTCGTCCGCGAGCTCGAGCCCGAGCACGAGCGGACCGGCGATCACGACGCAGGCCGCCGCGAGCAGCGCGAGCAGCGAGAGCCACAGCCCCAGCGCCGAGCGCCCGAGCCCGCGTCCCGCGCGCCACAGGATCGAGAGCGACGGCCCCGCAGCGCCCTCGCGCGTCGCGTCCCAGACCGCGCGGTCGCCGACGTACGCCAGGCCTGCCGCGAGCCGGAACAGCGGCGGCGCCGCGAGGAGCGCGAGCGCGGCGCCCGCCGCGCGCCACGCGACACCGGCTCCGCCGGCCGCCGCCGTCCCCTCCGCGAGCGCGAGCAGTAGTTGCGCGACGAGGATCTCGTGGACCGCGGCGGGGTAGACGAGCCCGCCGGCCCACGCCGCGCCCGGCCGCGCCGCGCGCGCCGCGGCCGCGGCGAGCGCGTGCCGCGTCCGCGCGAGCGTCCACGCCTCGCTCGCCCCTCCGCGCGCCAGCGCGCCCCCACCCTGCGCACGCCACGCGACGAGCACCGCGGGCACCGCGAGGGCGAGCACGCCGGCCAGCGCGACCGCCGGCGCCGGCGCGAGAGCCGGTTCGTCGGGAAGCATCAGCCGCCGGTGCCCATCGCGTCACAGACTCCCGGCGGCGGACTGCGATCAGCCCGCGGGCTGCAGCGACGCTCCGCTGCACACCGCCTCGACCTCCTCGATCTCCTTCGGGATGCCTGCGGTGAGATTCTCGTTCCCCCCGGGCGTGACGAGCACGTCGTCCTCGATGCGGATGCCGATGCCGCGCCAGCGCGCCTCGACCGTGTCGTCGTCCGGCGCGACGTAGATGCCCGGCTCGACGGTCATGACCATCCCCGGCTCGAGCGGGCGCGACTCGCCCTCGTGCCAGTACGCGCCGCAGTCGTGCACGTCCAGCCCGAGCCAGTGCCCGGTGCGGTGCATGAAGAAGCGCCGGTACGTGCCCTCCTCGATCGCCCGGTCGATCGGCCCCGCGAGCAGACCGAGGTCGACGAGCCCCGCGACGATCTTCGCGAGCGCCGCCTCGTGCCCGTCGAGGAACCGGCGGCCGGGAGCGATCGCCTCGATCGCGGCCTTCTGCGCGTCGAGCACGATCTCGTACAGCGCGCGCTGCTCGCGGCTGAAGCGGCCGCCGATCGGGAACGTGCGGGTGACGTCGGACGCGTAGTACTCCCACTCCGCGCCCGCGTCGATCAGCAGCAGGTCGCCGTCGCGCAGCGGCTGGTCGTTCTCCACGTAGTGCAGGATGCACGCGTTCTCGCCGCCCGCGACGATGTTCGTGTACGCCGAGCCGGTGCTGCCGCGGCGCCGGAACGTGTAGCCGATCAGCGCGTCGATCTCCGCCTCGTTCATCCCGGGCCGCGCAACGCGCATCGCCTCGACGTGCGCCTCGCCCGAGAGCGCGGCCGCGCGGCGCATCCGCTCGATCTCCGCGGCGTTCTTGTGCAGCCGCTGCTCGTGCAGGAGCCGCGTCGGCTCGACCCACTCGCTCGGCGTGACGATGCCCTTCTTCGCCGCGGCCTTCGTCCCCTCGAGCGCCTCGACGAGCATCCGGTCGCGCGCCTCGTCCGCGCCGAAGTGGTGCACGATCCGCTCGTGGTTCTCGAGCAGCTCCGGCAGGCGTTCCTCGAGCTCCTCGAGCGGGTACGCGCGCTCGACGCCCAGCTCGCCCGGCGCCGCCTCGACGCCGAGCCGCCGCCCCGTCCACACCTCCTCGTCGCGGTTCTTCGCGCGCAGGAAGAGCGACGCGCCCGGCTCGCTCGCGCGCGGCGCGAGCACGAGCACCGAGTCGGGCTCGGCGAACCCGCTCGCGTACCAGAAGTCGCTCGCGGGCCGGAAGCGGTATTCGCTGTCGGCGTTGCGCGTCTTGGTCGAGCCGCTGAACAGGACCGCGGCTGCGCGCTCGCGCGCGAGGGTCTCGAGGAGGCGCCGCCGGTTGTCGCGAAACATGGATGCCATCGGTGCGTTCGGTGCAGAGGCCATCGGTGCAGGGTAGTTCGATGCTCAAGGGGCGGCGAGCGCGAAGCGCTCGGCCAGGGTCCAGATCGCGTCGAGCTTGCGCTCGCGCTCCGGGCCGTGCGGCAGGCGCACGACGATCGGCGCGAGGCCGTCGGGCTCCGGCGGCGGCTCGCCGGCGAAGCCGATCGAGCTCGGCACGCCGACGAGCGCGCCGAGGGCGAGGGCGAATCCGCGCAACCGCTCGAGCTCGGGATCGTCGCGCGCGAGCTCGACGCGCAGCCCGCTCGCCCGCAGCTTCGCGTACTCCTGCGGCGGCAGCGTCGTCGGCCACGACGGCCGGTACGGCATCGCGCGACCCCACAGCACGTGCGTCTCCTCGCCGGGGACGAGCGCGAGCTCGTGCGCCTCGCCGACCGTGTCGACGCGCTCCCAGTCGACGTACTCGATGCGCATCTCGAGGTCGGGCGGACACGGGATCACGACGCGCACGCGCGCCGGGTCGCCGGCGACGTGTCGCACGTCGATCTGCACGCCGTCGGGCTCGAGCGTGACGCGCATCGTCGCGGTGGCGCCGCCGACGCGGAAGCCGTGCACCGCCATGCTCTGCTTGGTGTACCGCAGCGGATCGGCGTCGGGATCGGGCGGCGGGAGCAGCGGCCGCAGCGTCGCGCCGTCCGGCAGCGGGGCCGGCAGCCCGCCCGCGATCGCCGCGTGCGCGGCCGGGACGCCGGGCAGCATCTGCGGCAGGAGCGCGGCGAGCAGCGCGGGGTCCGAGCCGCACGCGACGAAGTGCTCCCACGCCGCCTCGCTGCGGCCGTGCACGCTCGCCAGCCGCGCGAGCCGCGCGCGGTCGGCGAGGTCGGTGTCCGCCTCGCGCGCGACCGCGACCCAGCGCTCCCACGGCGCGGCGGTCGTCCACGCGGGGTCGCCCAGGCCCGGCCACGGCGCGCCGAGGTCGGCGGGCACGGTGGCGGCGCCCACGCTCGCCCAGGCCGCCGACGCGGGGCCCGGGCCGAGGTCGACCGGCGCCGGCTCGTCGACCGGCGCCGGCTCGTGGGGCGGCGGGGGGTCGTCGGCTCCGCTCGCGCAGATCGCGCAGAGCGCGCACGCGAACAACAGGAGCGAGCGCATCGCAACCGAGCATAGCGCGCGCGGTCGGTGCTTGTCTCGCGGGGGGAGCGGGGCGAGGATCTGGGGCTGCGCGGCCCGCGTGCCGCCCTCCCGCTGCCCTGTTCCATCCGCTATGGCGACGACCGTACGAGGCTGCCCGTGAGCGAGAGCCTGATCGACGACGAGCTGCTCCAGATCCTGGCGTGTCCCGAGACGCACCAGCCGCTGAAGCACGCCGACGCGGACGTGCTCGCCGACCTGAACGCGCGCATCGAGGCGGGCAAGCTGAAGAACGTCGGCGGCGAAGTGGTCGCCGACGCGCTGCTCGCGGGGCTCGTGCGCGAGGACGGCAAGATCGTCTACCCCGTCCGGGACGGCATCCCCGTGCTCCTGGTCGACGAGGGCCTGCCGGTCGACTGACGGTGCTCTGGACGCACCCCGACCATCCGCGTCACGGGGTTCGGCTCGCCTACTGCATGAACTTGCACGCGGCCGACGACCTGCGCGGCGTGTGCGCGGGCATCGAGTCGATCGCGGTGCCGCTGCGCGCGCGTATCGCGCCGGGCGCGCCGTTCGGCGTCGGCGCCTACCTGCCGGCGGCGGTCGCGCACGAGCTCGACCGCTCGGACGGCGGTCGCTCGTTCGCGCGCTTCCTCGCCGAGCGCGGCCTCGATCCGTTCACGTGGAACGCGTTCCCGTACGGCGGCTTCCACCGCCGCGGCCTCAAGCGCGGCGTGTTCCGCCCCGCGTGGTGGGAGCCCGAGCGCGCGGCGTTCACGCTCGCCGTCGCGCGCGTCGCCGCGGCGTGCGCGGGCGAGCCGACCGGCGGCCGCCACGTGTCGGTCAGCACGCACACCGGCGCGTTCGGCGCGGACGTCGCGGACGACGACGCGCGGCTCGAGTGCGCAGTCGGCTTCGCGCGCGCGGCGGTCGACCTCGCGGCGCTCGAGCGCGCGAGCGGCCACCGCGTCGTGCTCTCGCTCGAGGCGGAGCCGCGTGCGAGCGCGGGGAACACCGAGGAGCTCGTGCGCTTCCTGTGGCTGCTGCACGCGCGCGCGCCGGCGCTCGTCGCGGTCGAGCGCGAGCTCGACGAGGCGGACGTGACCCTTGCGCTCGAGCGCCACGTCGGCGCGTGCCTCGACGCGTGCCACGCCGCGGTCGAGTTCGAGGAGCCCGAGCGCGCGGTCGCGAACGCGACGATGCGCCCGGGTCGTCTCGGCAAGCTGCAGTTCTCGAGCGCGCTCTCGCTCCCGCGCCCCGACGAGGACGAGGCGGGCCGCGAGCGCCTGTTCGCGCTCGCCGAGGACGTGTTCCTGCACCAGACGACGGCGCGGCGCGCGGACGGCACGCTCGCACGCGCGCTCGACCTGCCCGAGCTCGCGGAGCGCTGGCGCGCGGGCGACGCGGCGTGGCGGGGGAGCGTCGAGTGGCGCTGCCACTTCCACGTGCCGGTCGACGCGGCGGGCCCGTTCGACCCCGCCTCCGCCGGCGGCCTCGCGACGACGCGCGCACAGGCCGATGCGATCCTGGCACGCGCGCTCGAGCGGCCCGAGGACTGGGGGACCGACGAGCTGCACGTCGAGATCGAGACGTACACCTGGGACGTGCTGCCCGCGCTCGCGCGCGGCCCCGGCGCCCTGGTCGACGGCCTCGAGCGCGAGTACCGCCACGTGATGGGGCGCCTGGTCGCAGCCGGCTGGCGGCACGCGGTTTGACCCGGCCGTTTTGCCGCCCGCCGCGTTGACACCGCCGGCGGCCGCGCGTATTTTCCTCGCGCCGATGCGGTTCCTAGGCGCCGCGGCACTCTCGGTGGCCCCTTCGTCTAGTCAGGCCTAGGACACCAGGTTTTCATCCTGGCGACAGGGGTTCGAATCCCCTAGGGGTCACCATCTTCCCGCCGCGCGATCCGCGGGCGCTCGTGCTTATCGCATCGAGCCGCGCGCCGCCAGTTGGCATACGCGAGACGAGCGAAGCAGCGACGGGCCCTCACGCATCCTCGACAGTCTCGGTTCGGGGCCCGAGGGCGCCTCCCTATCAGCGCAGCAGGAGCAGCGACCTCAGCGAGACGGGGATGATTCTCGGATCGGGGACGTCCACGCCGTCGAGCATGGTGACGAGCACACCGAAGGGAGCGTTGTAGTGCGCCTTCTCCAGGAACGCGCGCAGCCCGAGGGTGTCGCGATGCGGGTCGATCCTCCGCCGGTACTGCACCTCCACCGGAATGCGCTTCTCACCGATGGTCAGGACATAGTCGACCTCCGGCTCGGTCGCCCGTTCCGGGAAGTGCGCCACGTCGAGGTTGGGCATGCCGGTGAAGAAGGCACCGACCACGCTCTCGGCGATGTGTCCGGCGAGATCACTGAAAGCCTGCGCCCCCTCGAGCCGTTGTGGATCCAAGGGAATGGGCTCCTCCAGCCAACTGGCCCGCAGACCGTGATCCACGACACAGAGCTTGCTCGGTCCCCGACTCTTCTTGAGGCGTAGCTCGAGCGGTCGTACCAGCCGCAGTAGCAGCGAGCCCTCGAGAAAACGCAAGTAGCTGAGGATGCGCTGCCACCCGATGTTCGCATGCAGGGCCAGCTTGATCTCCTGGATGAGATGGGCCTGGGACGGCGCTTGACCGGCGTAGCGGCAGCCGAGCCGAAATACCTCCTCGA
>CAZGTQ010000376.1:0-58417 GCA_964528575.1 uncultured Planctomycetaceae bacterium
CCCCCGCGCGTCATGGGCGTCGTCAACGCGACGCCCGACAGCTTCTCCGACGGCGGCCGCTACCTCGACCCCCAGCGCGCGATCGAGCACGGCCTGCGGCTCGCGGAGGAAGGCGCCGACCTGCTCGACGTCGGCGGCGAGTCGACACGGCCGGGCTCGGACGGCGTCTCGGCCGAGGTCGAGCTCGAGCGCGTCGTGCCGGTGATCGCGGGCCTGCGCGCCGGCTGCGCGACCCCGATCGCCGTCGACACGACCAAGAGCGTCGTCGCGGCGGCCGCCCTCGACGCCGGCGCTGCGGTCGTCAACGACGTGAGCTCCGGCCGCTTCGACCCGGAGATGCTCCCGCTCGTCGCCGCGCGCGGCTGCGACTACGTCGCGATGCACATGCGCGGCCGGCCGCGCGACATGCAGGAGCACGCCAGCTACGCCGATCCGGTGCGCGCGGTCCTCGCCGAGTTGCGCGAGCGCGTGGCCGCGTGTTTGAACGCGGGCATCGCGCTCCCTAGAATCACGCTCGATCCCGGGATCGGCTTCGCCAAGGGGCTGGCGGACAACCTCGAGCTGATCCGACGTCTTCCGGAGCTGCGCTCCCTCGGACGTCCGCTCTGCCTCGGCGTGTCGCGCAAGAGCTTCCTCGGACGCATCACCGGGGTGAGCGACCCGTTGCAACGACGCGCCTCGACCCTCGCCGCCGTGACCGCCTGCGCACTCGCCGGCGCGGAGTGGCTGCGCGTCCACGAGGTCGCGCCCGCGAAGGAGGCGCTGCGGGTCGCCGCGGCGCTCGCCGGCCACGAGCCGAGCGACCCGCCCGACGCGGAGGCCGGCGCGTGAACGCGTGGGTCGGCTACGCGATCGAGACGCTGATCCTGACGGCGGGGATCTTCTTCTTCCTGCGCATCGTCCGCACCGCCCGCGGCAGCCGCATCATCCGCGGCCTGCTCGTCGCGTTCGTCGTCGGCTTCCTGGGCCTGTACGGCTTGGCGCAGGCGCTCGAGCTCGAGGAGCTCCAGCAGATCATCAAGAGCGTCTCGGGCTTCGTGGTCGTGATCCTCGCGATCCTGTTCCACCCCGAGATCCGCCGCGCGATCGCACAGCTCGGCGAGCGCGGGCTGCTCAACCGCCTGATGCCCAAGCTCGGGCACGACGTGGTCGAGGAGGTCTGCCAGGCCGCGGCCGCGATGGCGAAGAAGCGCCACGGCGCGCTGATCGCGTTCGAGCGCGAGAACCCGCTCGACTCGTACGTCGAGGGCGGCGTGCGCGTCGACAGCCGCGTCAACCGCCTGCTGCTCCAGACGATCTTCCAACCGGGCTGCCCGTTGCACGACGGCGCCGTCGTCATCCGCCAGGACCGCATCGCCGCCGCCGCCTGTCTGTTCCCGCTGACCGAGAACATCGCGATCGCGCGCTCGACCGGCACGCGCCACCGCGCCGCGCTGGGCCTGACCGACGAGACCGACGCGGTGACGCTCGCCGTGTCCGAGGAGACCGGCGGCATCTCGATCTGCAAGCGCGGCCGCATGCAGGCGCGCATCGCGCCCGCGCAGCTCGAGCACGCCCTGCGCGAGGCGATCGGGCGCGAGAAGGCGGCGCGCGCGGAGGAGGAGCGCGGCTTCGGCGCGCAGGTCGTCGAGTTCGTCAAGGGCGACCTCCTGTGGCTGACCGTCTCGCTCGTGATGGCCGTCGGCGTGCTCGTGCTCGCCAACCAGGCGATCACCCACGAGCGCGACTGGAACCTGTCCGTCGTCGCGGCGGCGCGCGACTCCTCCTACACGCCGCGGGACGGCCAGCTCGTCGTCGTGCTCCCGTCCGAAGACTTCAAGCTCACGACGCGGCCGGGCGAGAACCAGTCCGTCGCGGTCAAGGTGCGCGGGACCCGCGGCCAGATCGATTCGGTCCTGACGCGCTTCTGCGGCGTGATCGAGTTGCGCCCGCCGATCGAATCGTCGATGCAACTGCGCATCGACGACGTCGACTGGCTCAAGACGCTGCCGGGCATGAGCATCGGCTGGACCGGCCAGGCCCCGATGCTGCGCATCGACCGCTTCGACGAGCGCACGTTCGACCTCGGGCCCGAGAACGTCGTCATCGACGGGCAGCTCGACCCGCGCTACCAGGCGCTCGAGCCGCGCTTCGATCCGCCCAACGTCGCGGTCGTGGGGCCGGTCGACGAGCTCGACGAGCTCGGGACGGAGGAGCTGCCGCTGCTGCTCGAGCCGATCACGCTGACGCGCCGCGACCGCGTCGAGTGGCGCGACGACCGCCGCCTGACGCAGGAGCTGCGCAACCGCGGCTTCGCGCTCGCGGCGGGGCGCGTGCGCGTGACGATCCCGATCGTCGCCGCCGAGCTCGAGCTCGAGCCGGTCGAGGTCGAGGTCGTGCTCGCCTGCCTCGACCCGACGCGCAAGGACGAGCTCGCCCGCTGGCGCGTCCCGACGCAGGCGCAGCGCGCGCGCCTGAAGATCACCACGACCGGCCTGTTCTCGGCGAACGCCGATCCGAAGTCCCAAGCCGTGCTCAGCCAGAAGGCGGCGATCCGCGACTTCGTCCAGAAGTACGTCCGCGTCTTCGTCGACATCGGGCGGCTGCCGCCCGAGGGCGAGGGCCAGATCGTGCCCGTGCTCGTGCACGGAGCGGAGGAGTGGCGCGAGAAGCTCGAGCTCCCGTTGGTCGACCTCGACTCGCTGGGCCCGCGCGAGGGCCTCGAGATCGAGCTCGCGAGCGACGCGGAGATCCGGCTCGAACGCGTCGACGAGTGACGATGACGACGATGAATCCTGCCACCCCCCGCCTGTTCGGCACCGACGGCGTGCGCGGCCGCGCCGGCGAAGGCTGGCTCACGCCCGAGCACGTCGCCTCGATCGGCCGCGCGATCGGCGTCGTCGTCGGGGCGAAGCCGCGCCCGCGCGAGCGGCGCACGCAGGGCCCGCGCGCGCTGCTCGGCCACGACGGACGGCGCTCCGGACCCGAGCTCCTCTGCGCCCTCGGCCGCGGCCTCGCCGAGGCGGGCTTCGCATCGACGTCCGCGGGCCTGATCACGACGCCGGGCCTCGCGCTCGTCGGCCGCCTCGCCGGCTTCGACGTCGCCGTGATGGTGAGCGCGTCGCACAACCCCGCGTGCGACAACGGCATCAAGCCGTTCCTGCCGAGCGGCGAGAAGCTCTCCGACGAGGACGAGCACGCCGTCGAGCGCGCGTTCGCCGAGCGGCAGGGCGCGCCGATCGCGGACGCGCCGGCGCCGCCGCTCGACCCCGACCTCGAGCGCAAGTACCTCGACCACCTCGTCGGCGCGGCCGAGGGCAAGTCGTTCGAGGGCCTGCGCCTGGTGATCGACTGCGCGAACGGCGGCGGCTCGCGGGTCGCGCCGCGCGTGTTCGGCCGGCTCGGCGCGCAAGTCGTCGCGGTCGCGGACCAGCCGGACGGCGACAACATCAACGACGGCTGCGGCGCGACCGACCTCGCGCTCCTGCGGCGCTCGGTCGTCGCGCACGAGGCGCACCTGGGCATCGCGCTCGACGGCGACGGCGACCGCTGCATGCTCGTCGACGAGCGCGGCCACGTCGTCGACGGCGACGGCATCCTCATGCTGCTCGCGATCCACGCGCGCGCCCAGCGCGAGCTGCGCGACCCGCGCATCGTCGCGACCGTGATGAGCAACCGCGGCCTGCACCGCGCGCTGCGCGAGCACGGCATCTCGATCGTCACCGTCGGCGTCGGCGACCGGCGCGTCGTCGAGGCGCTGCGCCGCGAGAAGCTCATGCTGGGCGGCGAGCAGTCGGGCCACGTCGTGTTCGGCGGCGATCGTCCGCTGGTCGGCGACGGCATCTACACGGCGCTGCGCTGCGTGCGCGTCCTGCGCGCGGCCGGCAAGCCGCTCTCCGCGCTCGCGGCGCCGTATCGCCCGTTCCCGCAGGTCCTGCTCAACGTGCGCGTCGCGTCGAAGCCCGACCTCGGCACGATCCCCGCGATCGCGCGCGCCGTCGCCGACGCGGAGGCGGAGCTGGGCGAGGACGGCCGCGTGCTGCTGCGCTACTCCGGTACCGAGCCGCTCGCGCGCGTGATGGTCGAGGGGCCGGACGACGAGCGCATCGAGGCGCTCGCGCGGCGCATCGCCGATCTCGTCGCGGCGGAGGTCGGCGCGGCGTGACCGCGGCGCTCGCCGTCGCGCTCGAGGCGTCGACGCGCACCGGCTCCGTCGCGGCGCGCCTGGGCGAGCGGGTGCTCGCGGCGGAGCTCGCCGGCGAGCGCGCGCACGCGAGCGACCTCTTGCCCGCGCTCGACGCGCTCCTGCGCGAGCTCGGCGCGCGCGCCGCCGACGTCGGCGCGGTCGTCGTCGGGCTCGGTCCGGGCAGCTACACCGGACTGCGCATCGCGGTCGCGACCGCGCTCGGCATCGCGCGCGGCAGCGGCGCGCGCCTGTTCGGGCTCGGGTCGGCGGAAGCGCTCGTGCACGAGCGCTGCGCGCCGGGCGAGGAAGCGGTGCACCTGCTCGACGGCCGCTCCGGCGGGATCTACTTCGCGCACTACGCGCGCACGCCGCACGGCGTCGACGCGCTCGTCGCCCCGACCGTCCTCGAGCCCGCGGACGTCGCCGCGCGTCTGCCGCGCAGCGTGCCGATCTTCGGCGACGCGACGGTCGCCGACGCGGCGCACCTCGACGAGGAGCAGCGCGCGCGCCTCGATCCCGACGCGCGTCCGCGCGCCGACGCGCTCCTCGCGCTGGGCCTCGCGCGTCTCGCGCGCGAGGGAGCGCACGCGCCGAGCGAGCTCGAGCCGCTGTACTTGCGGCCGTTCGCGGCGCGCATGAAGCGACGCTGAGCAGCGGAGAAGCCCTGCGAGGCCCGGCCACGACGGCAACGAGCCCCCCGCGCCGGGCGCGAGGGGCTCGTGTTCGTCTCGAGCGTGGCCGCTCGGCCGACGCGTCGACCTACAGGTCGTGCGGGCGCAGAGTCTTGCGGCCGTTGTTCTGCGCGCGGGTCTGCGCCTCGTCGATCATGTGACGCACCGCTTGGTCCAGAGCGCCGTAGAACTCGCCCGACACGTTGATCGAGGCGGCGGCCTTCGTGCGCGACTTGCTGATGATGAAGTCGGACGCTGACCGAGCCTTCTTGCCGCCGCGCCCCGTGGCCTTCTTGCGCGCGGTTGCCTTCTTCGTTGCCTTCTTCTTGGCTTTCTTCCTGGCCATTTCTCGCCTTCTCCCGTGAGGGAAGAGCTTGGACTCGAGGCCGAAATGCCGTGACGCGAGCGCAAGAATGGCTCCGGCGGGGGGACGTGTCAACGACGCGATTCGCGCGAATCCTGGCTTTTTCGCGGGGTTTCGCGCGCGATTGCGCAATCGGCGGGCACGCGCTCGGACGTCGCCACGCTGTTCGATCGCGCCGTCGGCCGGCCGTTGGAACGCGCCTGCGGCTCGTTTATCGTGCTGTTCGTGGACACCGAGCGCGCATGGGCCGACATCGACCTCGACGCCCTGGCTCACAATCTCGCGGTCATCCGCGCGCGCGTCGGCGAGGCCGTCGCGATCCTGCTCGTCGTCAAGGCCGACGCCTACGGCCACGGCGCGGTCGGCATCGCCCACCACGCGCTCTCCCGCGGCGTCGCCGGACTGGGCGTCGGGACCTCGGCCGAGGCGCTCGCGCTGCGCAACGCCGGAGTCCGCGCCCCGATCGTCGTCCTGGGCACGATCGTCGACGCCGAGGTCGCCGCCTGCCTCCACCACGCCGTCGAGATCGGCCTGCACTCGGAGAGCCGCCTGCGCACGCTCCAGGAGGCCGCGCGCGCCCAGGGCGTCGTCGCGCGGGTCCACTTGAACGTCGACACGGGCATGGCGCGGCTCGGCGTGCTGCCCGAGCGCGCGCTCGACCTCCTGCGCGCGATCCGCGACGCGAGCCACCTCGAGCTCGCCGGGATCATGACGCACGTCACCGATCCGAACGGCGCGTGGTCCCCGACGACGACGCGCCAGATGCGCGAGTTCGCCGCCGTTCTCGCCGCGGGGCGCGCCGAGGGCGTCGTCCGCGGCCGCGTGCACGTCGCGAACTCCGCCTGCGTCTTCAGCGACCTCGCGCCGCTCTACGACGCCGTCCGGCCCGGGATCGCGGCCTACGGCGCCCTGCCGGCCGACCTGCCGGGAGCGAACGAGCTGCGCCCCGTGCTCTCGCTGCGCACGCAGGTCGTCTTCATGAAGGACGTTCGCGCGGGCACCGCGATCGGCTACGCGAGCACCTGGACAGCGCGGCGCCGCACGCGCATCGCGACGCTCCCGCTCGGCTACGCGGACGGGGTGCCGCTGCGCCTGTCGAACCGCGGAGTCGTGCTCGTGCGCGGCCGCCGCGCGCCGATCGTCGGCCAGGTCTCGATGGACTACACCACGATCGACGTCACCGACATCGAGGGCGTCGCGGTCGGCGACCGCGTCACGCTCATCGGGACCGACGGCGCCGCGACGATCCGCGTCACCGACGTGGCGCGCGCCGCCGCGACGATCCCCTACGCCGTCACGTGCGCGATCGGCAGCCGCGTGCGGCGCGTCTACCGCGGCGAGCCGCAGGTCGACGTCCCGCGGCCGGCGCGCCCGCTCGCCGCGTTCCCCGACCCGTACAGGGCGGCGCGATGAGAGCGCTCGCGCGAAGCGCCGCCGCGGTGCGGCTCGCGGGTCGCGCGGCGAAGCGCGTCGTGCGGCGCTTCGCGCTGCCGGCCGCGTGGGTCGCCGCGCTCGGCCTCGGCGCGCTCCTCGTGTTCGAGCGCTCGGGGCTGCTCGCGCGCGCGATCGAGCGACGGCTCGCCGAAGAGCTCGGCGCCGTCGGCGAGACGCTGCGCATCGAGAGCGCGTCCCTCTCCTGGTTCGAGCCGGGCGTCGAGATCGGCGGCCTCGCGCTCGACGCGGGCGGCGGCTCGCTGCGCGTCGGCCGCGCCCACGTCGCGCTCGACGTCTTCGGCGACGCGGCCGTCGACTGGATCGTCATCGAGGACGTCGACCTCGTCGCGACGCCGGGCCTGTTCACCGCGCTGCGCGAGACGAGGGCCCGGGGCGGCAGCGCGCGCGAGCGCGACGCCGACCTCGCGCTGTTCCCCCGCGTCGCGGTGCGCGACCTGCGCCTCGCCGTGCCCGCGCGCCCAGGCACGGACGCGCCGCCCTCCGCGCTCGGCACGCTCGACCTCGAGCTCGCCGGCGGCCCCGTCGGCCCGTCGCTCGCCGCGCTGGACGCCGACGAGCGGCGCGCGCGGCTCGCGCGCGCCGAGGGTCCGCTGCTCGCCGGCCGCTTCACCCCCGCCGCGGCCGACGGCGCCGGCCGCAGCAGCACGGTCTCGTTCCGCGGCGTCCTCGCGGCGGCCGACGCGCTGCACGTGCGCGCGTCCGCGCTCGAGCTCGGCCTCGCGGAGCTCGAGCCGGCCGCGCGCGCGCTCCTCGGTCCGCTCCCGATCCGCTCGGCCGACGGCGTGCTCGCGTTCCAGGCGGACGCCGTGCTCGACCCTACCGGCGCGTCGCCGCCGCGCGGGACGCTCGACGCCGAGCTGCGCGATGGGCGCATCGTGCCGCCCCGCGCGCAGGACGAGAGCGGCGTGCTGAGCGCGCTCGCCGTGCGCCTGCGCGCCGTGCTGGCGCCCGCGCGCGGCCAGTCGCTCTCCGACCCCGGCGCGTGGTCCGCGCTCGCGCACGCGCGCGCCGACCTGCGCGGCTCGTCCGTCGACGCCTGGGTCGCCGCGGGACGCGAGGCGGGACCGGACCTGCTCGTCCGCGGCTGGGCGCGTCTGCCCGACTTCTCGCTCGAGCGCGAGTCGCTCGAGACGATCGGGCTGTGGCGTCTGGTCGAGGAGGAGCACCAGGCCCTCGAGCCGCGCGGCCGGGCCGCGGCGACGATCGGCTTGCGCGTCCCGCGCGGCCCCGAGGGAGGCGTCGGCGCGCGCGACCTCGTGCTCGCGCTCGACCACGACGGCCGCACCGGGATGACGTTCCACGGCTGGGTCGACCGAGGCCATCCCGAGCGCGGCCGCGAGGGCCTGCCGCTGCCCATCGAGGGCCTGCGCGGGCGCATCGTGTACGCCGACCACCGCGCGCAGGGACGTCCCGAGCGCGTCGGGCTGTTCGCGCTCGAGGGCGACCACGGCGGCGGCCCGCTGCGCGTGTCCGGCATGCTGATCTCGCCCGACGGCGGCAGCCGGCGCCCGGAGATCGACCTCGTGATCGAGGCGGACGACCGCGCGGTCGACGACGCGCTGCGCGCGGCGCTCGGCGGGATCGAGGGGGCGGCGATGGTGTCGACGTTCCAACCGAAGGGCGGCGCGCTCGACGCGCGCGTGCGGGCCGTGCAGCACGCGCGCTACGGCGGCTTCGTCATGGGCATCGACCTTCGGCTGCGCGACGTCGGCTTGACGTGGGCGGAGCTCCCGGTGCCGCTCGCGGCGTGCACGGGCGATCTGCGGCTGCGCTGGGCGGCGCGCGAGCACGTCGAGCGGGACGAGGCGGGCGAGCCGCGGCCCGGGCGCGCGTTCGGCGTCGCGTTCGCGCTCGACGGCGGCGTCGCGACCGCGGAGGGCGTGACGGTCCGCGGGGTCTTCCGCGACGAGCTGCGTCCGCCGACGGATCCGGCCGCGCCGCTGCCGCCGGCGAACGAGGTCGTCCAGGCGATCGACGTCGATCTGCGCTCGCTCTCGCTCAAGGGCGCCGACCGCAACGTGATGACCCAGCGCTGGAGCGAGGTCGGCCGGCAGGTCGACGCGATGGCGCCGAAGGGGCGCATCGACGTGCGCTACCTCGGCACGCGGCCGCGGCCCGGCGAGCCGTTCGCGTACGAGCTCGTCGCCACGCCGACCGAGGTCGAGATCCAGCCGAGCGCGTTCCGCATGCGCACGCGCGACGTGCGCGGCCACGTGCTCCTGCGCTCGGTCGAGGTGCCCGCGGGCGAGCCGGGCGAGGGCGACGAGGAGGAGCTGCTCACGCTGGTCGCCGACCGGGCGGGCCCGTGGGTCGGCGACGTCCCGATCGCGGCGACGGCGCGCGTCGAGCCCGGCCAGGTCGGGCGCCTGCTCGTGTTCGGCGCGGGCATCGACCCGGCGAACACGTCCTTCCGCGGCGCGTTCGCGACCGCGCTGGCCGAGAGCGACGGCACGGGCGCCGCGCCCGACCTCTCGGCGCTGGGCGTCGAGGGCCGCGTCGACTTCCGCGCCGAGCTCGACCTCGCGGCCGTCGCCGCCGAGCCCGCCGCCGACCTCGCGCGCCCCGCCGCGACGCCGCGGCTGCGCGTGCACCTGCGCGAGAACGCGCTCTTCGTCGAGGACTTCCGGCTCGAGGCGCTCGACGGGATCCTCACGCTCGAGGACGGCGTGCTGCAGAGCGAGCGGCTCGACGCACGCCTCGCGCGCACGCCGCTCTCGCTCTCCGACGCGCGCCTGCTCGAGGCCTCGGCGATCGGGCGGCTCGGCGCGACGCCGTCGATCGTCGAGCGCGCGCGCCTGGGCCCGTCGAGCGACGGCGTGCTGTTCCTCGCGCGGCTGCACGCGAACGACCTGCCGATCGACGCGGAGCACCTCGGCGCGTTCGTCGAGCGGGACGCGCTCGACGAGGCGCTCGAGCGTTTCGGCTGGGGCGGCACGCTCGACTTCGACGGGACCGAGGTGCTGCTGTGGAACGACGGGCGCGGGGGCGGCCGGCTCGCGCTCGAGGGTCTGGTCGGGCCGCACAACATGACGCTCGACGCCGGGCTGCCGCTGCACGTGACGTCCGCGGAGCTCGACGTCCGCTCGCTCGTCTTCGAGCGCGGGCGCGCGCGCGCGTGGGTCGAGCTCGAGGGGCTGTTCGGCCGCCTCGCCGAGCGCAGCCTCGAGAACGCGAGCATGACCGTGACGTACGTCGACGGACGGCTGACGCTCGGCGCACTGGAGGGCGAGCTCGAGGGCGGCACGATCACGTCGGCGGGCTCGGGCGGGCGCGGGACGGCGCTCGCGGTCGAGCTCGTCGAGCCGTACCGCTTCGACCTCGCGCTGCGCCTGGGCGGCGAAGGCGCCGGCCGCGCGGACGCGGAGCTCGAGCGGCTCCTGCACGGCCTGTTCGACTCGAGCGTGCTCGACCTCGGCAAGGTGCGCGCGGAGCTCATGCTCACGGGCAGCCCCGATCGGCTGCTCGACCTGATCGGCCGCGGCTCGATCGAGGTGCGCGGCGCCCGCCTGTGGTCGATCCCCGTCGCGCGCGAGCTGTTCACGCGCCTCGGCTTCGACCGCTCCGCGCAGTTCGATCGGATGAGCACGTTGTTCGAGGTGCGCGACGGCGAGATCGAGTTCACCGCGATGCGCGTGCACAGCCCGCTGCTCGAGCTCGTCGGCGGCGGGACGCTGAAGCTCGACGGCGAGCTCCACTTCCACTTCGACGTGCGCTACAGCCTGGTCGACAAGCTCGGGCCGCTGAACCGCCTCGTCTACTGGATCCAGAACAGCCTCCTGCGCGTCGAGGTCCGCGGCGACATGGCCCGCCCCGAGGTCTTCCTGCGCAACGGGCTGTCCGAGCTGATCAGCGCGCACGCGAAGTGGGAGCGCCAGCTCCCGGTCCCCGGCTTCTCCGCGCCGCCCGCGCGCTTCTGACGCGAACCCATGGACCTCCCCCCGCTCCACGCCGTCGTCATGGCCGGCGGCTCGGGCACGCGCTTCTGGCCCGCGAGCCGCGGCGCGCGCCCCAAGCAGTTCCTGCCGATCGGCGGCGGGCTGCCGCTGATCGCCGCGACGCACGCGCGGCTGCGCGGCCTCGTGCCCGACGAGAACGTGCTCGTCGTCACCGCCGAGAGCCAGGCCGCGCTCGTGCGCGAGGCGCTGCCGATGCTGCCGCCCGAGAACGTGCTCGCCGAGCCGTGCGCGCGCAACACCGCGCCGTGCGTCGCGCTCGCCGCGCTCGAGGTCGCGCGGCGCGAGCGGAGCGGCGTCCAGATCGTGCTGCCGGCCGACCACGTGATCGAGCCGGCGGAGAGCTTCCGCGCGTCGCTCGCCGCCGCCGCGCGCTACGCGGCGGGCGAAGAGAGCCTCGTGACCTTCGGCATCCGCCCCGACCGCCCGGCGACGGGCTACGGCTACATCGAGGCGGGCGACCAGGTCGCGCGCGCGGACGGCGTCCCCGTGCTCGCGGTCGAGCGCTTCGTCGAGAAGCCCGAGCTCGCGCGCGCGCAGGAGTTCCTCGCGAGCGGCCGGTTCCTGTGGAACGCGGGCATCTTCGTGTGGAGCACGAGCGCGATCCTCGCGGCGCTCGAGGAGCACGTGCCCGAGACGCTCGCCGCGCTGCGCGCCGTGCGCTCCCCCGCCGACCTCGCGCGCGTCTACCCGACGCTGGCCGCGCAGCCGATCGACGTCGCGGTGCTCGAGCGGGCGCGCAACGTGCGCACGATGACTATCGACTACCGCTGGAGCGACGTCGGCTCGTGGGCGGCGCTCGGCGAGCTCGGCGAGGCGGACGAGCAGGGCAACCGGCTCAGCGGCGCCGCGCGGCTCGTCGCCTTGGACGCGCACGACTGCATCGCGTACGCGGAGGAGGGCCACGTCGTCGCGCTCGTCGGCGTCGATGACCTCGTCGTCGTGCACGCGAAGAACGCGACGCTCGTCGTGCCGCGCGCGCGCGCCGAGGAGGTCAAGCGCATCGTCGAGCGCCTGCGCAACGACGCGCCGGAGTTCCTGTGACGGGCGGCGTGCTCGCGATCGACTGGGGCGCGCGCAAGTCCGGCTTCGCGGTCGCCGACGCGTTGCACGTGACGCTGACGCCGCTCGACCCGCTGCGCGTGGCGGGCGATGCGCCGGAGCTGCTCGCGCACGTGGCCGCGCTGCTCGACGAGCGCGACGTCGGCACGCTCCTCGTCGGCCTGCCGCTGAACATGGACGGCACCGATGGACCCGCGGCGAAGGCCGCGCGCGGGTTCGCCGAGCGGCTCGCGGCGCGTTTCCCGGCGCTGCGCGTCGAGCTGCAGGACGAGCGGCTCACGACGAAGGAGGCCGAGGAGGAGCTGCGTGCGGCGGGCTTCCACGGTCGGAAGATGCGCGAGCGGCGCGACAGTCAGAGCGCGCTCGTGATCCTGCGCGACTGGCTCGCCGAGAACGAGTGACGCGACCGGAGAGCTCGCGGCGGCTACAGCCCCAGCAGCCAGTCCGCGAGCACGAGGCGTTGCTCGAGCGTCAGGTTGTCGTACGGCTGCATGTTGCCCGCGTAGCGCTCCTCGAGCTCGGCGAGACGCGGGTCGCGCTCGGCGTGGCCGTCGGGGTCGGCGAGGAACGCGCCGAGCGCGTCGCGGGTCCAATGGCGGCCGAGGTCGCGCAGCGGCGGGCCGAGGCTCTGGCCCTCGCCCGCGTCGCCGTGGCAGTTCGCGCAGTTCTGGTAGTCGTAGATCAGCGCGCCCGACGCGCCGGGCGGCGGCGTGCGGCGGAACGCGCAAGCGGCGGCGAGACCGGCGAGAACAGCGAGAACGGCGAGCGTGGCCAGCGCGGCGGGCGCGGCGCGGGGCGCCGGACGCGAGGCGTTCATCGCGGGAGCGCGCGGTCGAGCCACTCTCGGACGCGCTCGATCGTGCGCTCCGCGCCGGGGTGGTGCAGGACGTCGTGGGCGACGCCCTCGAGCACGTCGACCTCGACGCCGCCGCGGGCGAGCGCGCGGCTGCGCTCGGGGTCCGCGACGCGGTCGGCGGCGCCGTGCAGGACGAGCATCGGCACGTCGAGCGTCGGGAGAGCCGCGGCGACGCGGCGCGCGGTCTCGGCGTACGACTCGGCCGCGCGCAACGTGACGGCGTCGTGGGTCAGCCGGTCCTCGCTCCACGCGCGCTGCTCCGCGGGATCGGTCGAGATCGCGTCGGCGCCGTAGCCGAGCGAGCCGGCCGACGTCGGACCGAGCTTGTGGAACATCCCCATGAGCCCGCCCTTCTTGCGCGGCGGCTCGAAGGGCGGCTCGAGCAGCGGCGCGAGCAGCACGAGCGCGTCGACGCGGCCCGGGTGATCGAGCGCGTACGCCAGCGCGTGCAGGCCGCCGAGCCCCTGGCCGACGACGACGTTCGTCGACACCGGGTCCATGTACGCGAGGTGGTCCTGGATCGACGCGAGGTCGCGCGCGACCTCGAGCGAGCCCCAGGAGTGGCCGCGCTCGCCCTCGGACGCGCCGTGGCCGCGCAGGTCGGGCAGCGAGACCATCCAGCCGTCGTCGGCGAGCGCGTGCGCGAGCGCTTCGTAGCGGCCGCCGTAGTCGCCCGCGTCGTGCACGATCGTCGCGCCGCCGCGCGGCTCGCCGTCGGCGGCGAGCTCGCGCACGTACAGGAGCACCATCCCCTCGGCGACGTGCGCGAGACCCGCGCCCTCCGAGCCGTCGGGGTTCGACTCGCGCAGCTCGAGGTTCGTGACGGAGAACGTGCGTTCGGGCATCGCGGGGAGCGGATCAGCGCGCAGCGTAGGTGCCCTCGTTCTGCTCGGCAAGGCTGCGCATCAGGTACGCGTTGTGCTCGTTCGAGATGCCGATCGTGTTGATCACGATGCCCGCGGAGCGGTTGCGCTCCGCGACCATGGCGAGGATCTCCTCCGCGTCGGTCGTCACGCCGACCGAGGGTTGGCCGTCGGAGAGCAGGAAGATCGTGTCGACGCGCGGATCGCTCCACGTGTCGCCCTCCTCGACCTCCGCGACGTCGAACGCGCGCTGCATCGCGCCGTACACGTTCGTGCCTCCGACCGCGTTCAGGGCGGCGAGCCACGCGAGCACCTCGGCGCGCGTCTCGTCGTCCATCACGACGAGCCGGTTCTGCCAGTTCTCGACGTCCGCGGCATAGAGCACGACGTTGAACAC
Organism: uncultured Planctomycetaceae bacterium; assembly: GCA_964528575.1. Lineage (GTDB taxonomy): Bacteria > Planctomycetota > UBA1135 > UBA1135 > CAZGTQ01. Next base: position 13,787 of record CAZGTQ010000376.1, read on the forward strand.
GCCGCCGTTCGCGATCGACGAGATCGCCTTGGTCAGCTCGCGCTTGGCGACCGACAGGCGCGTCTCGCCCTCGCGCTCCGGATCGCCGGTGCCCGAGCGCTGGAACATCGGCTCGTTCATCGAGCCCGAGACGTCGAGCACGAAGAGCACGCGGTCGCTCTCGAGCGGGATGCCGAAGAAGCTCGTGCCGACGCCCTCGAGCGCGGCGCTGAGGTAACCGTCCGCGGGCGCCGGCGGCACCTCGAAGCCCGCCGCGTTGTCCTGCCACCACTGGCGCCACAGCTCGGGCCGGCTCGCGAAACGCTGGCCCGTCAGCGATTGGAGCGCGTCGTTGACGTCGCCCTGCAGCCGGCCGTCCTCGACCGCGAGGCGCTCGATCAGCACCCCGATCGCGTCGCGCGAGCGCAGCTTCGCGAGCGCGTCGATCGCGCGCGCCCGCACGTGCCAGGCGTCGTCGACGAGGTGCGTGGAGAGGAGCGCGGGGACGATCGACGCGTCGCCGGCGCGCGCCAGCCCGTCGATCCACGCGGCGCGCGCGAGCGGCTCCTTCTCCTTCTCGAGCAGCTCGCGCATCGTCGCGAGCACCGGCTCCTTCGCCCCGCGCGCGAAGATCTCGAGCGTCTGCATGCGCACGCCGTCGCGCGCGTTGCGCTGCGCGCGGACGAGCTCCTTGAGCGTCCCCGGCAGCGCCTCGGGCGTCTCGCGCCCGAGCGCCCGCCCCGCCCCCTCGACCGCCGCGTCGGAGACGTGCTCGAGCGCGTGCAGATCCCGCCTCAGGTCGGCCGCCTCGCGCCGGACGCGCTCGTACTGATCCGCAGTCGCGCGCGAGAACTGGCCGTTGTGCGCCTCCTGCTCGTCCTGGATCCGCTTCTCGAGCGCGCGCGCAGCCTGCTCGGCCTCCGGCAGCTTCTTCTTGAGCTTGACGCGGTCGGCCTCGTTCTTCACGAGGATGCGCTGCAGACGAGCGGCCGTCCCGGGCCCGCCGATCCGTCCGAGCACCTCGATCGCGCCGATGCGTTTCGTGCCGTCGCCCGGCTCCTCGGCGATCCCCCAGATGCTGTCCTCGAGCTTGCGCGTCTTGTGCGCGCCGAACACGTCGAACAGGCGCGTGACCGCTGCGCCGAGCTCGGCGCAGCATTCCGTTTCGCGCCCGTCCGAGCGCTGCGCCTTGTCGAGCTGCACCTCGAGCTCGCCGATCTCCTTCGCGAGGTCCTCGACCTGCTTGCGCAGCTCGGACCGCTGCTCGGCGCGCACGCGCATCTCCTCGATGAGCACGCGCTTCTGCTCGAGCTCGTACGTGCTCCGCACGATCGTGCGTCGCGCCTCGCGCAGTTGGCGCGAGCTCGTCGCGTAGGCATCGATCAGCACCTCGACGCCGTCGGCGTCGCCGAGCGCGATCAGCTCGTCGAGCGCCGCCTTGCGCTTCTCCGCGTCGTGCGCAGCGTTCGCGACGCGCAGCCGCCGCGCGATCTCCTGGAGTGGCTCGTCGTCCGCGCGCGGAACCGGGGAATGCGGCGCGGCGAACGGGCACAGCGCGAGCAGGGCGAGGGTCGGCAGCAGGGCATTCATCGACGGCTCCGGGGGCAGACCGGATGGGGACGGACGTCGCGGACGGGCGTCGTGTACGACGTCGTTCACGACGTCGTAACGGCGTTCGTGGACGGCGTCGTGGACGCGCATCCTAGCGCGCTCGGGAGAGGGGCCTACCGCCACGGGTAGCGCGAATGGCCCGCAGCGCCTATCTTGCACGGCGGTTGCGAGTCGGCTGGACGGCCGCTCCGTCCTCGTGGCGGGGAGGAAAGTCCGGACTCCACGGGTCAGGGTGGTTGTTAACGGCAACCGGTCGCGAGGCCAGGGAAAGTGCCACAGAAAGCAAACCGCCTCGCGCGGACGCCCGTCCGCGCGCGGTAAGGGTGAAAGGGTGCGGTAAGAGCGCACCGCGGTCCTGGTGACAGGGCCGGCACGGTAAACCCCACCCGGAGAAAGATCGAATAGGGGGGCGTTGGCGACGACCCGCGCCGTGCGCTCCCGGGTGGATCGTTCGAGGCCGGGCGTGAGTCCGGTCCCAGAGAAATGGCCGTCGCCCCCGCTCCGGCGGGGGTACAGAATCCGGCTTACAGGCCGGCTCGCAACCTCTACCTTCCTCCGCACAAGCCACCGAACAAGCCCACCCGAACAAGCTCCCCGGCCGGCCACCGCGCGCCACGAAGGGCCCGGGCCGCCGTCCCATTAGCGGTACGAAATCCGCTCCTGGGTTGGCACCCACCACGACATCTGGTATACCCCCGTCCTCGGAAGCGCCGGATCTTGACAGACCCAGGGTCCACGCCAGAATGGCACGCTGCTTTTCTGGTCGCGGGACCCCATAGAGAGGTCGCCCTCGGTACGCGACGGATCCGGTCACCGCCCCTCGCTCGGGGGGCCGAATCATGGAATTCGTGTACGTCGTCCCGCGGGCCAAGCTGTTTCCCGCCTTCTACCCCCACGGCCTGGTGCCCTTCGCGCCGGCCGGGGCGGAGCTCTCGCTGTCCTCCTTCGAGGCGGCGATCGGGGAGCACGGCTTCTTCGTGGAGCGCGCGTACGCGGAGAGGACTCCCGAGCTGCAGCAGATCATCCCGTACACCGTCGTGCAGGTCGGCTCCGGGGAGGTGCTGCTCGTGCGTCGCCTGAAGAAGGGCGGCGAGAAACGCCTCCACGACAAGCTGTCGATCGGCATCGGTGGTCACATCGAGCCGGCGGACGCGTCGCCCGACGCCGCGCCCGCGAGCGAAAGAGCCCGCGCCCTCGTGGCCGCGGGAACCCGGCGCGAGCTCGACGAAGAGCTCGACGTTCGCGGCCGCACCGAGCTGCGCGCCGTCGGGATCCTCAACGACGACTCCAACCCCGTCGGCGCCGTGCACGTAGGACTCGTGCAGGTGCTCTCGGTGGACGGAGCCGCCACCGTCCGCGAGGACGAGATCCTGCAAGGCGAGCTCGTCTCGCCGCGCGAGCTCCGGCGCACGCTCGCAGCGGGCGCCGACTTCGAGACCTGGTCCGCGCTGCTGGTCGAGCGACTCGACGAGCTGTTGCCGCGCGAGGTCCCTGCGCTCCGCTGATCACCGCCCATTCCAAAGACCCCGCCCGTCCCGTCCGAGACCAGGCAGAGCTGAAACGGCTCTGCCCCGTCCCACCCCCGAGGGACCCGATGAGAACCATGTCCAGCACGAGCAAGAAGAGCCGCAACCTCGACCCGGAGAAGATCTACGATCTCCTCCTCGGGGCCCGCACCGCCGACCTGGCGACGCTCCACTTCAAGGACGGTCGCGTGATGCAAGGCGCGCTCGTCTTCAACCAGTTCAAGGGCACGGGTCGCCTGATCAACGTCGACGACGAAGTGAGCGTGGACTTCGCGATCGACGACATCCGCGACCTGAAGTTCTGAGCTTCGCTCGAGCACGAGCGAGCGACGCGGAGCCGGGCCCCCCGGCGAGAGCTCCGCACGCCGAAGCGCCCCGCGCGGCCCCGCCGCCGGGGCGCTTCGCGTTCCGCGCGGCGCGCGCTAACGCGCTCGGGCTCCGCGCGCCTACGCTGTCGGCGCCTCACGCGCTCTCCCCCGGCCCGTACTCCCGCGCGATGTCTGTCCTCGCCGCCCTCTTCCCGCTCCTCGCCGCGCCGCTCGCGGCGGACGATCCCACGCCCGACGACGCGCGTTTCCTGCTCGTCCAGACTCGCGAGGAGGACGGCTTCGCACCCGTCGCGCTCGTCGCGGCGAACGCCGAGCACGTCCTGGTCGTGCCGCTGCTCGGCCGCTCCGAACGCGTCGCGCGCGCCGTGCGCGGCCCGCGCGGCCTCGCCCTGCGCATCTCGGCCGCGTCCCCCGGCGCGCCGGGCGCGCTCGATCGCGTGCGCGTGCACGCGGTGCGCCACCGGACCGAGGAGCGCGTCCTGCTCGCGGACCGCGAGCCGCTCCTCGTCGGCCCGCCGACGCTGCCCGCGGGCCTGCCGCCCGAGCTCGCGCGCCACGACGGCTTCGGCGCCGCGGCGCCGGCGAGCGGGAGCTTCGAGAACGGGAGCTTCGAGAACAGTGACCTCGAGCTCGTCGCGATCCCGCTCGAGCCCGCCGATCCGCGCGAGGCTCCGGGCGGAGCGGCGCGCGCGCTCGTCGGCGCGGACGCGATCGACGCGGCGGGCGTCGCGCTCGACCAGCTCGTGCTCGCGTCGGTGCGCGCCCTCGACGACGCGGAGCTCGTCCCGCTCGAGCTGCGCCGCGCCACCATCGCGACGACGAGCGGCTGGACGCGCACGTCGCGCCACGGCCATGGCACGGCGTGGCACGTGCCCGTCGCGAGCGCGGGACGCGAGACGCTGTCCGATCTCGCGCGCACGGGCGAAGCCGACGGCGACGGGCTCGACTGGCCTGCCGGCGACGCCCTCGACCTGTGGTTCGGCTCCCCGCCCGACGCGCCCGCCGGCGAGACGTGGTCGCTCGTCGTGACGCTGCTCGGCACGGCGGGCATCGCGCCGGCCGAGCCGCCCGCCGAAGCCGCCGCTGCGCGCGCGCTGTTCGAGGACGTCGCGCTCGCCGCCGGCGCGCGCCGCGTGCACCTCGAGGGGCCCGACGAGCAGCTCGACATCCGCCCGACGATGGGACCGGGCGCGGCGTGGGGCGACGCGGACGGCGACGGCTGGAACGACCTGTACCTCGTGCAGGGCAGCGGCCGCGACGGCGCGCGGCCGGGGAACGCGCTCCTGTGGAACCGCGGCGACGGGACGTTCGCCGAGAGCGAGAGCGGCGCCGGCTGCGAGGACCGCGGCGCCGGGATGGGCGCGCTCTTCTTCGACGCCGAGGGCGACGGCGACCTCGACCTGTACGTCGCGAACTACGGCGCCGACGCGCTCTACGCGAACCGCGGCGAGCGACGCTTCGCCGACGTGAGCGCGGCGGCGGGGATCGGCGGCGACCGCTGGAGCGCGGGCATCTGCGCGGCGGACTTCGATCGCGACGGGGACCTCGACCTGTACGTGACGAGCTACCTCGACTACGACCCGGCGAAGATGCCGAGCGAGGACGAGCTTGGCCGCTACCGGCGCGAGGACCCGATCGAGATGCTCCCGTTCGCGTTCCCCGGGCAGGCGAACGCGTACCTGCGCAACGAGTCCGGCGCCGGCGAGCCGCGCTTCGTCGACGCGACCGAGACGCTCGGGCTCGCCGACGCCGCGGGCCGCGGGATGCAGCCGGTCGCGTGGGACTTCGACCGCGACGGAGCGAGCGACCTCTACGTCGCGAACGACGTCTCGTACAACGTCCTCTGGCGCAACGCCGGCGACGGGACGTTCGAGGACGTGTCGTTCGCGACGGGCATGGACGATCCGCGCGGCGGGATGGGCGTCGCGGTCGGCGACGTCGACGCGGACGGCGACGAGGACCTGCTCTTGACGAACTGGGAGCTCGAGCCGAACGCGCTCTACCTGAACAATCTGCTCGCGCACGACAGCGCACGCCACCGCGTCCCCTCGTTCCGCGACGCGATCGTCGCGTCGGGCCTCGGGCCGTACGGCGTCGGCGCGACCGGCTGGGGCGCCGAGTTGCTCGACGCGGATCTCGACGGCGACCTCGACCTGTTCGTCGCGAACGGCTACACGAGCCCGGACTACGCGAGCACCGGAATCTGCGTCGGCCAGCCGAACCACTACTTCGAGAACGACGGCGAGGGACGCTTCGCCGCCGCGTTCGAGCGCGCCGGCCCCGCGCTCGCCGCGGCGCTCCCCTCGCGGGCGGCGGTCGCGTGCGACTACGACCGCGACGGCGACCTCGATCTCGTCGTCACGGCGAACAACAGCGCGACGCAGCTCCTGCGCAACCGCGCCGTCGAGGACGGAGCGCAGGGCCGCTGGCTGGGGGTGCGGCTCGCCGCTCGCGCGCCGAACCCCTTCGCGATCGGCGCGGAGGTGACGCTCGAGGCCGACGGCCGCGCGCATCGCGCGACGCTGCGCGCGGGGACGAGCTATCTCGGCGGCAACCCGCCCGAGCTGCACTTCGGCCTCGGCGCCGCCCGGCGCGTCGACGCGCTCGTCGTCCGCTGGCCGTCGGGCGCCGAATCGCGCCACGACGTCGACGCGCTCGACCGCTGGATCACGGTGAGCGAGCCGCGGTGACGCGCCGACTCGCGCTCCTCGCGCTCGCGCCCGTCGCGGCGCTCGTCGCGCTGGCGCTCGCCGGCCCGATCCTGTCGGGCGACCTGTGGTGGCACCTGCGCACGGGCGAATGGATCCTCGAGCACGGCGAGCTGCCGGACGTCGACCCGTTCAGCCACACCGCCGGCGACGAGCCGTGGACCCTGCAGGAGTACGGCAGTCAGGTGCTGTTCGCGCTCGTCGAGCGCGCCGCCGGCCTCGCAGGGCTGCGCGCGCTCGGCGTCGTGCTCGCGCTCGCGCTGCTCGTGTGCGTGTACCGCACCGCCCGCGCGCGCGTCGATCCGCCGTGGGCCGCCGCGCTCACGGCGCTGTTCGCGCTGCTGTTCGCGTTGAAGTGGGAGCTGCGCCCGCACCTCGTGTCGGCGTTCTTCGTGCTGCGCATCCACGCGCTCCTGTTCCCGCCGGCGTGGGGCGAGGGCCGGCCGCCGGGGCCGCGCGCGTGGCTCGAGGTGCTCGTGCTCTCGTGCGTGTGGGTGCAGCTCCACGCGGAGGCGCTGCTCGCGCCGCTCGCCGCGGCCGCGGGCTGGATCGGCGCGGCGCTCGGCGTCGTGTGGGAGCGGCGCGGCGGAGCGCGGCGGCTGGGCGCGTGGACCGCGGTGCTCGCCGCCGCGGTCGCCGGCACGCTGCTCTCCCCGCTCGGCGCGAAGCCGCACGTCTACGCGCTCCTGCGCCGCGCGGTCCCGCAGCTCTACATCGAGGAGTGGTTCCCCTCGTGGCTCCCGCCGGGGCACGAGCGGTTCGCGCCGATGACGAGCGCCTTGTTCGCGGCGTGGCTGGCGTGCGCGGCGCTGGGCGCGGTGTTCGTCCTGCGCCACGCGTTCGTGCGCCTCGCGTCCTCGGGGGGCAGTCGCGCGATCGCGTGGGAGCGCATCGGCTTCTTCGCGCTGTGCCTGGTGCTGTCGCTGCAGGCGCGGCGCTTCGTATGGCTCGCCTGGTTCCCCGCGCTCGCCGTGACCGCCGCCGCCCTCGGCCACTTCGCGCCGCTCGCCCGCGCGCGCGTCGTGCCGCTCGCGCTCGCGCTCGTCCTCGCGCTGCCGCTCGCGGGCACGCTCTTCGTAGAGCGCGCGCTCGCCGCGGTGCGCGAGGGACGCTTCGCCGACGACGTGCACCGCGACATGTTCCCCGCCGACGCGGCCGACTTCGCGCGGGACGCAGGCCTCGCCGGCAACCTCTTCCACCGCTACGAATGGGGCGGCTACCTCGGCTACCGGCTCGGGCCGCGCTGCCCCGTCTTCATCGACGGCCGCACGGTGCTCTTCGAGGACGTGATCCCCGAGCGTTGGCGCGCCGAGCGCGAGCCCGACTTCGCGCGGCTCGTCTTCGACCGCCGCGACGTGCGCGTCATCGTGCTCCCGCGTCTGGTCGACCACGGCGGCGGCGTGCGCGCGTGGCAGCCGCCCGGAGCGTTCCGCGACTGGACGAAGGCCTGGACCGACGCGCTCGCCACGCTCTGGATCCGGACGGACGACGAGGCCAACCTGGAGCGCGTGCGGGCGGAGTGGGAGCGCGCGGGCGTCGCGTTCGACGCGCGGCAGGGCATCCTCGAGGCGCAGGTGCTCGCCGCGCGGCCGGACTGGGCGCGCGCGCGGCGCATCGTGCCGGCGGAGGTCGCCGGCGCCCTCGACGCCGCGGACGACGGGCTCGAGCGCGCGCGCGCGTGGCTCGCGCACCGGATGCGGCGCAACGCGCGCGAGGAGGCGCGGCGCTTCGTCGACGAGGAGCTGGCCGCGGAGCGGCGCGACGAGGCGCGCGCGCTCGTCGAAGGGACCGACGACGTCGGCGCGTTGCTCGACGGCCTCGAGCGGCTGGCGGGGAGCCGATGAGCTCCCCCGCCGCTCTCCCGCGCTCGATGCGCGCGGTGCTCGTCGCCTTCGCGCTCGTCGTGCTCGTCTTCACCAAGGACCGCCCCGACTCGTGGGCGGACGGCTCGCGCCTCGCGACGATCCAGGCGCTCGTCGAGGACGGCACGCTCGCGATCGACGGCACGGACTACTTCTGGCAGGGCGACAAGGTGCGCGTCGGCGAGCGCTACTACAGCCACCAGCCGCCGATGCTCGCGCTGCTCGGCGCCGTGCCGTACGCCGTGCTGCACCACGGCCTCGGCCGCGCGATCGACGCGCCGCACACCTACCGCGTGATCACGTGGCTCGTCGTCGGCCTGCCGCTGCTCGCGGGTCTGTGGGCGCTCGCGCGCCTGCTCGTGCGCGTCGGATGCGGCGGCGCCTGGGGCGCGTTCTGGCTCGCGTGCGGGGCGTTCGGCACGCTCGCGCTGCCGTACGCGCTCGTCCTGAATCAGCACGCTCCCGCCGCCGGGCTGACGATGCTCGCGCTGCACGCCGCCGTGAGCGACCGAGCGTGGCGCGCGGGCCTCGCCGCCGCGCTCGCGGCGACGATCGACCTGACCGCCGTGTTCTGCGCGGCCGCCGTGGCGTGGCCCGCGTTCCGAGCCGGCGGCGCGCGGGCGGCGCTGCGCTACGGGCTCGGCGCGCTCGTCCCGCTCGCGCTGCACCTGGGCGTCAACGTCGGCCTCGTCGGCGACGTGCGTCCGCTCGGCATGCACGCCGATGCGTTCCGCTACCCGCTCTCGCCGTTCCTCGTCATGTCGCTGACCGGCGTCGAGAGCGAGGGACGCGCGGGCGAGCAGGCGCTCTACGCGTGGCGCGCGCTCTTCGGCCAGAGCGGCCTGTTCTCGAACCACCCGATCCTGCTCCTGTGCGTCGTCGCCGGGCTCGCGCTGCCGCTGCGCCGGCGCCGCCCCGTCGCAAAGGCGCGCACGGATGAGCCGCCCGGTCTCCTCGCCGCCGTCGCCGGGCTCTCGCTCGCGATCGCGGCGTACTACGTCACGCAGTCGCGCAACTTCGGCGGCTCCGCGTTCGGCATGCGCTGGTTCACGGTCTTCGCGCCGCTGCTCGTGCTGTTCGGTGCCGCGTGGATCGGGCGGGCGGAGCGCGCGCCGCGCCCGGGACCGGCGGCGCTGGTCGGCCTGGCCGTGCTCGCGCTCTGGTCGGGCGCGACCGCAGCGCTCGCGAGCGTGCAGCCCTGGACCAAGATCGCGTGGACGTGGTCGCAGACGCCCGCGGCCCCGCTCGCCCGTCCCGGCGATCCGGTCCCCGGCCACAGCGAGCACCTGCGCGGCGAGCTCCGCCGGATCCGCGCGTTCGAGCAGAGCTTCGACCGCGCCGCGTACGAGCGGTTCTTCGTCGAGCTCGTCACGCGCTGCGGCCTCGTGCACGCGAAGCGCTGGCCGGGCCTCGGCGAGGACGAGCAGCGCGCGTTCACGCGCGAGGGAATCGCGATCCTCGCGGAGCTCGCGGCGGTGAACGAGGGCGCGCCGGGCACGCAGCTCGTCCGCGCGCGCACGCACTTCTGGCTCGGCAAGCTCCACAAGCAGATCGGCAACGACGACGCGGCGCGCGCGGAGCTCGCGCGCTCGCTCGACATCGACCCGGACTTCGCGCCGGCGCGCGAGGCGCTGCGCAGCCTCTGACGCGAGCGCCTCAGCGGAACACGACCGGCGCCTGGCGCAGGCCGACGCGCGAGTAGTCGGTGTCGAACATCTGGCTCGCACAGAACGGGATCTCGACCGCGACGTCGATCACGACGAGGTCGCCCGGCTCGACGCCGGCGGGGCGGTCGAGCTTGAGGAACGCGAGCGGGTTCGGCCGCGTCGGATCGTCGGACTGCGGGAGCACGTGGTCGACGACGACGCGCTCGCCGTTCAGCGCGAGCGTCATGCGCTGCGGCTCCGGGAACAGGTACGCCGGGCGCACGTCGTACACGCCGACGATCATGCGGGCGCCGCTCTCCCAGCGCTCGATCCAGCGCGCGGTCGGTTCGAGCATCCGCGCGCGGTCGGGCGTCGCGTCGCCGAGGTCGAGCCAGGCGAACGCGCCGACGGCGAAGCCCTCGAGCGGCGGCCGCGGGTCGCGCGTCGCGGGCGCGAGCGCGAGCGCGAACGCCGCGGCGCCCGCGAGCGCGAGCCGGCCGGCGCGCGTCGGGACGGAGGCGGCGCCCGCTCCCTCCATCGCTCCCGCCGTCGCGCCCGCTGCGAGCAGGACGCCGAGCCAGCCGCCGAACAGGTGCGCGACCGTCGGGACGAGCAGCGCGTGCCCGGCGACGAGGTTCACGACGAGCGCGCCGAGCCCCGCGGTCCACACGAGCCACGGGAGGCCGGCGTCGGGGTCGCGGGCCCCGTACGGGAGACGCCGGGCGTCGGGCGGCGCGCGCCAGGCGCGGACGCCGCCCGCGAGCGCGAGCGCGACGAGCACGAGCGCGAGCGCCAGCCCCGCGAGCCCCTCCTCCGCCGCGATCTGCATCCACTGGTTGTGCGCGTTCTCGTGCAGCGGATTGAACAGGCTGCGCGCCTTCGGATCGCGGTAGTGCACGAGCTCCGCCGGATAGCGCCCGTAGCCGAGCCCCGCGACCGGTCGGTCCGCGATCATGCGCGCGCTCGCTTCCCACACCGCCGCGCGGTTGGCGCGCAGATAGCCGAGCAGCCCCTGGCGGTGCACGAGCCGCAGCGCGTCGTCGCCGTACTTCAGCTCCCCGATGCGCCGGAGCCCGCTGGGCGGCAGCACGTTCACGCCGATCACGACGACGACGCACGCGATCACGAACGTGCGCGCGACGCGGCGCGCGCGCGCCGTGCCGAAGAGCGCCCGCACGACGACGACGACGAGCGCTGTGAGCAACACGGCGCCGAGCGCGGACTTCGAGCGCGACGTGACGAGCAACGTCGCCCCGAGCGCCAGCGCGGCCGCGCAGAACGCGCCCAGGGCGACCGTGCGCCGCTCGCCCCCGCCGCGCTGGCGCAGCAGACTCCAAGCGAGCGCCGCGACGCACGGCAGCAGCAGCACGAGCGCGGAGCCGAGCGCGTTGTGGTCGGTCTGCGGCCGGTGCATGCGCCCCACGCCGGCCGCCAGGCGCGCGAACGTCGGCTCGCCGCGGTACCACGCCGAGCACATCATCTCGAAGACGGCCGTCGCGAACCCGAGCACGAGCGCGATCGCGGCGAACGTCGAGAACGCGCGCCGCAGGTCGGGGCGGCGCAGGCCGATCTGGAGTCCCGTCCACGCGAGCGCGATCGTCTCGAGCCGCACGACGAGCGCGTCGAGCGGCCGCGTCGGCGCGACCATCGACGACTGGACGAGCATCCCGCCCGCGAAGCGCCGCACCTGCTCGCCCAGCCACGGAGCGCCCTCGGGCAACGCCGCGTGCCAGCCGCGCAGCGCCGCGCCGATCGACCAGGCGGCCCACACGACGAGCGCGAGGCGCGCCCAGCGCGCGAAGCTGCCGCCGGCGCTCGGCCGCGCCGCTCCGCGCCACAGGAGGCACGCGAGCGCGCCGTGGACGAGCACGCGCTCGAGCTGGAAGCCGAGCACGCCCGCGATCGCCGGCCACAGCGGCAGCGCGAAGCCGAGGGTCGCACCCGCGGCCCACACGCGCGCGTCGTCGCGGCCGCCGATCACGCGGGGCGCGACGAGCGCGAGCAGGACGAGCCACCACGCCTCGGCACCGCCGGTCCCGAGCGCGACGTACGCGAGCGAGGGGACGAGCAGCAGGCAGGCGAGCGCCCGCTCGATCACCCGCGCGCCGCTCATTCGCGCGCCGGGTAGGGCGCCATCTCCGGCTCGAGGTCGACGTGCACGGCGTCGGCGATCCGGTTGATGTAGTTGAAGTACGCGACGACCTGGATCGCGTCGTGGATCGCGACGTCGTCGAGACCGACGGCGCGCAGCGCGTCGACGTCCGCCGCGCTCATCGCCGCCGGGTTGCGCGTGAGCTTGTCCGCGTACGCGCACAGCGCGCGGTCCTGCGCATCGAGCTCGGCGTCGCGCCAGTCGCGCCGCAGGGCGCCGAGCCAGCGCTCGCGCTCCTCGTCGGGCAGGTCGCCGACCTCGACACGGAGGTCGTTCACGTGGGCGAGGATTCAGTAGTGGCAGTCGTTGGCGCGGCTCGTCACGACGGCGAGCATCTCGCGCTGGCGCCGCGCGAGCCCCTCGGGCGCGAACAGGATGCGCACGTACAGCCCCATCGACGCGTCGAGGATCGCGGGAGCGAGGCTCATCGCCCGCACGATGCCGAACACGCGCCCCGCGCGCGCGCGCGCGGCCGCGTAGCTCGTCGCGAGGCGGCCCGACTCCTCGCCGTCGGCCACCGTCCGGATCCAGGTCATCGCCGGAGGATAGCCACCGCTTCTCACGACCGGAAGCGGCCGGGCGCGTGGTCGACGAACGTCTGCAGCACGCGCGCGTGGGTCCACTTGACGACGCTGAGCTCCTGGCAGCGGCGCGCGAAGTCGGTGCAACCCGCCTCGGCGAGCCACGCGCCGTAGCCGTGGTACCAGCGGCCGACGCGCGCCTCGGCGTCGCAGCACAGGCGCAGGGCGAAGCGCAGCCCGACGAGCGGCGTCGCGAGGAACAGGAGCCACGCCATGAGCGTGCGGCGCGCGCTGCGCTCGGGCGGGTCGCCGCCGAGGTCGGTCATCAGCGCGCGCAGCCGCTGGATCTGCTCGCCGCACTCGGCGTGCAGCGTCGCGATCACGCCGCGCAGCTCCTCGTCGCGCACGCGCCCCATCAAGAGGCCGTACATGCGCCGCGCTCCGTATTCGGAGCGCAGCGCGCCGACCATGTCCGCGACGAGCAGGCGCGCGTCGGCCGGCGACGGGCGCGCCGGCTCGTTCATCCGCCGGGGCGGAACGAGCCTTCGATGACGCGCTGCTCGCCCGGGTGCGGCGTCCGCGGGTAGTACGCGGCGAGCGCGCGCCGCGTGCGCGGCCCGCGCGCCTTCGCGAGCGCTTCGACGGCCGCCGCGCGCAGGCGGTGGTCGTCCGATTCGAGCAGCTCGATCAGCGCCTTTTGGACGTCGGCGCGCCGCTCCGCGGCGTCGGCGAGGTTGAGCGCCGCGGCGCGCCGCGCGTTCGGGTGCGCGGTCGCGTCGAGCGCGTAGCGCAGGAGCTGCCCGTGCGCGGCGTGCGTGCCGACGTCCGCGAGGTCGTCCATCAACGCGACCCGCAACTGGTCGTGCGGCGTCTCCTCGAGCAGGAGACGCGTCAGGAAGACGTACGCGCCGCCCGGAGCCGCGCTCGCGTAGAGCGAGCCCGCCGCCGCCATCGTCTCGTAGCTGTAGCGCGCCTCGACCTGCTGCTCGGCGAACGTCGCGAGCTCGCGATCATCGCCCCAGGCGCGCAGCGCCTCGAGCGCCGCGACGCGCACCGGCGCGGCCTCGTCGTTCTCCGCGGCCCACATCAGGTTGCGCCGCGCCTCGAGCCCCTTGGCCGCGCCGAGCGCGCGCGCCGCGTCGCGGCGCACGAAGCGGCTCTCGTCGTCGCGCAGCCGGCTCGCGAGCTCGGCGACGTACAGCTCACGCCGCTCGCTCGGCGCACGCGCCGCGAGCTCTCCGAGCGCGCGCACGGCCTCACGGCGCCCGTTGACGTCGTCGTCGCTCGACGCGACGGCGAGCCACTCCTCGCCCGAGCGCTCGGGAGTGTGCTTCATCGGCACCCAACCGTTCTTGTCGAAGCGCACCCACACCGGCCGGCGCGACGCGGGCAGGCGGAACGTCTCGTTGCGCTGCTGCACGTCGAGCCGGTGCACGGTGATCCCGGCTTCGTCGCGGATCTCGACGTCGACGGGGAACCGGAACACCGACGGAGTGCCCGCGGCGACCGCCTGAGACTGGTCGACGCGCAGCACGAGCTCGCGCCGCACCTCGTCCCACTCCCACTTCGTCGTCACCTCCGGGTACCCGGCGCCGTAGAGCCACTGGCGGAAGAACCAGCCGAGCGGCCGGTCGGACGCCCGCTCCATCGCGCGCTGCAGGTCCGCCGTGACGACGTTGCGCTCCGCGTTGTCGGCGACGAACCGGCGCACCCCCTCGAAGAACGCGTCGTCGCCGACCACGTAGCGCAGGTGGTGCAGCCGCGCCGCGCCGCCTTGGTACGCGATCGCGTCGAACAGGTCCATCGGCGCCCGATAGACGTTCCACACCGTCGGCCGTCGTTTCGCGCCGACGTCCTCCTCGAGATAGGTCTCGAGGTTGTCGCGCACGAGCGCGCGGAACTCGTCGAGACCGCGCGCGTGCTCGAAGTACAGCAGCGCCCCGTACGTCGCGAAGCCCTCGTTGAGCCAGATGTCGTCCCAGTGATTGCACGTGACGAGATCGCCGAACCACTGGTGCGCCGCTTCGTGCGCGACGAGCCCGTGCGACTGGGCGTCGCGCGTGCCGAGCTCGTCGTCGAGCGTCAGGCACGTCAGCGTCGTCGCCGAGATGTTCTCCATCCCGCCGAACGGGAAATTCTCGACGCAGGCCTGGCTGTACTTCCCGTACGGGTAGCGCACGCCCGTCAGCTCGGAGAAGAAGTCGAGCATCGCGGGCGTCTCGCGGAACGACGCGTCCATCCACGCCTCGTAGCGCGGCGGCGCGAGATACATCAGCGGGACGCCGTCCCAGTCGTCGGTGCGCACGACGAAATCGCCCGCGACGAGCGTGACGAGATAGACGGGGTGCGGCGTCGAGATGCTCCAGTGCTCGGTCGCCGTGGCGCCGCTCTCGACGCGCTCGACGCGCTCGCCCGCCGCGACCGCGGTCCACTCCGCCGGGATCGTGACGCGCAGCTCGGACGTCGCGCGGTCGCCCGGCGCGTCCCAGCACGGGAACCACCAGCGCGAGTCCTCGCACTCGCCCTGCGTGAACACGTGCGTCGGCGCTCCGCCGGCTCCACCGGCGTAGTACAGACCCTTGCGCGGCCGCCCGCCGTAGTCGATCGCGATCTCGACCGACTCGCCGACCGGCAGCGGCCGGGCGAGCGTGATCACGAGGTCGTCGCCGCGGTGGCGGAATTCGAGGTAGCGCCCCGCGTCGTCCTGCACGCCGCGCACCTCGAGCCCCGCGAGGTCGAGCTCGACCGTCTCCAGGGTGCGCTCCAGGGGCCGCAGCCGGATGCGGCAGGTGCCCACGATCGAGCGCTCCTCGGGATCGAGCACGAGCTCGAGATCGTAGTGCTCGACGTCCATGTCGGTCGGCCGCGGCGGGTGCGCCGCGAGCGGGACCGGGACGATCTCGCCGCGCGCGACGGCGGTGTCGGTCGTCTGGAGCGACTCGCAGCCGAGGACGGCGGCGAACAGGAACGGGACACAGAACGGGACGATGCGGAGTCTCATGGGGCGCTGACGCGATGTCCGGAGAGCGACGGACGAGCGAGCGCGCCGCCGGCGGCGGCGATCGCGGTCGGATCCTATCACCGCGAGAGGGCAGGTTGTACAAGGGGAGCCCGCGCGCTCACGCGGCGCGGCCCGAACCGTATCCGCTCCGATGCAGTTCCTCCCCCCCGCCGCTCGCCGTCCGCTCGGGATCGTCGCGCTCGCCGCGACCGTCACGTCGGCCGGCCTGCTCGGCGCCTGCGGAGGCGGCGGCGAGCGCCCGCGCGGGGTCCTGCTCGTCAGCATCGACAGCCTGCGCGCCGACCACCTCTCGTGCTACGGCTACGAGAGCGAGACCGCGCCCGGGGTGCCGACGTCGCCGAACGTCGACAGCCTCCTCGCGGATCAGGGCGCGCTGTTCACGAACTGCGTCTCGACGACGAGCTGGACGCTTCCCGCGCACATGGCGATGCTCTCGGGGCTGCCGAACGAGCTCCACGGCGTGCGCGACCAGAGCCACCAGCTCCACGACTCCCAGGAGCTGCTCGCCCAATCGTTCCAGCGCGCCGGCTGGCGCACCGCCGGCTTCTGGTCCGGCCCGAACCTGCACCCGTGGTTCGGCTTCGACCGTGGCTTCGAGCTCTACCGCGACTGCAGCACGGTCGAGGTCGCGACCGGCGACGTGTTCGGCGACCGCACTGCGGCGGCGTTCGAGCGCGTGGTCGACCTGCACAACCGCTCCCACCAGGGCATCACCGGTCCGCAGGTCGTCGCGGAGTTCGAGCGCTGGTTCGCGGGCGTCGAGGACGACGAGCGGTTCTTCGCGTTCCTGCACTTCTGGGACGTGCACTACGACTACACGCCGCCCGCCGAGCACGACATCTTCTTCCCGGGCTACGAGGGAACGGTCACGGGCGAGCGCTTCCGCGAGTTCGTCCTGCGGCGGCCGGTGGACTGGGACGACGTGCGCCGGCTCGAGTCGCTCTACGACGGCGAGATCCACTTCACCGACCACAACGTCGCGCGCGTGCTGGAGCTCCTGCGCGAGCGCGGCCGCTTCGACGACACGCTCGTCGTCTTCACCTCCGACCACGGCGACGAGTTCCTCGAGCACAAGAGCTTCGGGCACAAGAAGACGCTGTACGACGAGGTCCTGCGCGTGCCGCTCGTCCTACGCTGGCCCGCCGCGATCCCCGCAGGCGCGCGCGTCGACGGGCAGGTCAGCTTGATCGACGTCGCGCCGACGATCCTCGACTACTGCGGGCTGCCGCGCGGCGCGGCGATGTGGGGCCGCAGCCTGCGCGGCGCGATCGAGGGCGAGCTGGAGCCGCGCGACGTGCCGCTCGAGCTGACCGCGATCGCGACGGGAGTGTACGCGCGCGGCCTGCGCGGCGAGGGCTTCAAGGTCCTGCACCAACCGCAGCGCCCGCCGCTCGTGTACGACCTGCGCCGCGACCCCGACGAGAAGGTCCCGCTCCACGGCGCCGAGGTCGCGCCGCTCGTCGAGCGCGCGGCGGGCGCGTGGGAGGAGCTCGAGCTCGAAGCGCAGCGCTACGGGCGCGCCCTGAGCGGCGAGCTCCCGCCCGACCTCGAGAGCGACCTGCGCGATCAGGGCTACGTCGGCGACGACGAGGACGAGCACGCGCCCGACGACGCGGCGCGCGAAGACGGCAACGAGGGCGGCGTCGCCGCGCCGCCCGGCGGCAGCGATTGAGGGCACCGCCCCCACGATGCCCGCCGCCGCTCCGCCGCGACCGCTGCGCGTCCTCATCGGCGCCAGCCTCGCGCTCACGCTGCTGACCGCGGCGTTCGCGGCGCACTACACCGCCGGCTGGCGCGACGTGCGCGCGGGTCGACCGATCGTCGAGCAGCGCGTCTCCCTGCGCGGCGTCCCGTGGTTCAAGCGGCCGTTCCTGCGCTTCGTCGAGCAGCTCCGCCGCACGGTGCCGCCGAACGCGCGCGTGCTCGTCGAGCCGTCGCGCGTCGAGTCGCCGGGCGCCGACAGCCGCTGGTACCTGTTCCTCAACTACTACGCGTACCCGATCGAGCTGTACGTCCAGCGGCCGGAGCTCGCCAGCGGCACGCTCGTCGACTTCCCGCGCTGGCTCGAGCACCACGCGGGGCGCGGCGGCGCGCTGGGCCTCGACGCGACGCTCGCGGCGCAGGAGCGCGGCATCGAGTGGCGCCTGCTCCTGCCGGTCACGCCGTGGTTCGACCCGGCGGACGTGACGCTCCTGCGCCGCGAGGGCGGCCGCTGGGTGCCGCACGAGCTCGCGCCGTGGCCGGCGACGGAGAGGGAGCGATGAGCGCGGCGCTGGCGGCGATCGGCGCGGCGCTCGTCGTGTTCGCGAGCGGCCACTCCGTGCTCGGGCTCGCCGGCGCCCGGCGCGCGCGCAGCCCGCTCGAGCTGCACGCGAGCGCGCTGCTCGTCGGCCTCGCCTTCGCCCCCGCGGCGTTCGCGGCCTGGATCGCGCTCGCCGGGCCGCTCGAGCCGGCGGGCGCACGCTGGCTGTGCGCCGCGCTCGCCGCGCCCGGGCTCGTGCTCGGGCCGCGCACGGTGCTGCGCTGCCGGCGCCGCGTCCGGCCGCTCGAGCGCGAGCCGTGGAGCGCGCTGCACGGCGCGGGGCTCGCTCTGACCCTCGCGTTCGGCGCCTTCGCCGTCTTCTACGCGGCGTCGATGCCGATGCACGTGTTCGACCCGCTGTTCCACTTCGCCTACAAGGGCAAGCTGCTCGTCGCCGAGGGCTTCGGCACGGCGGCGTGGACCGACCTCGAGGGCGCGGTCGGCCGCGTCCAGACGCACCCGAGCTACCCGCCGGGGCTGCCTGCGCTGCACGCGCTCGTCGCCGGCCTGCGCGGCCGCTTCGACGAGGACGCGACGCGCGCGCTCATGGCGCTGTTCGCGCTCGCCCCGTGCGCGCTCCTGTTCGCGGCGCTCGCGCCGCGCGGCCGCGGCCCCGCGCTGCTCGGCGCGCTGCTGTGGATCTCGCTGCCGATGCTGTACTACTCGCGGCCGCCGTACGTCGAGCCGGGCGCCCCGCTGCGCACGTTCGCCCTGTCCGCGTACGGCTTCGCCTTCGGAGCGGCGAGCGGAGCGCGGCACTATCCGCCCAGCGCGGAGCGAGCCGGCGAGTGGAACATGCCCGACGGGTGGACGTTGGACGGCGCGGCCGACTTGCCGCTCGCTGCGCTCCTGTTCGCGGCGCTGCTCGCGTTCGCGCGCCTCGCCGACCGCAGCGCGCCGCGCGACGCGGCCGACGTCGCGGGCGCCGGCGTGCTGCTCGCGGGCGTCCTGCTCGCGAAGAACGAGGGGCGCGCGCTCGCGCTCGTCCTCGCGCTGGCGCTCGCGCTGACGGCGCTCGCGCGCGGCGGTCGGACCGCGCTCGAGCCCGGCGCCGGGACGCTCGCCGAGACGCCCCGGCCGGAGCCGCGCGTGCGGCGCCGCTTCGCCCTGCCCGGCGCCGTCCTGCTCGCGCTCGCGCTCGTGCTGCCGTGGGAGCACGTCGCACGCGCCATCCCGACGGTCGACGAGGGCTACGGCGCGCGGCTCGCCGACCCAGCGCTCGCCCTCGAGTCGCTCGACCGCGCCGGCACCGTCGCGCGCGGCTTCCTCGAGAGCTTCGGCCACGTCCTGCGCTGGGATCTCGTCTGGATCCTCTTCTTCGCGACCCTCGGCTGGTCGCTCGCGCGGCCGCGCGCGCTCGCGCGCAACGCGTCCCTGGCGGCGATCCTCGTCGTCCTGGGCGGCACGGCGGCCTACTTCCTCGTGCTCCTCGTCACGCCCTGGGATCTGGAGCTCCTGTTCTCGACCGCGATCCCCGACCGCCTCCTGCTCCACCTGACCCCGGCGGCGATCCTCGCTACGCTCTCTCTCCTGTGGCGACTGCCGGACGAAACCCCCTGAGCACGCCGCTCGGCACGCGCGTGCTCGCCGTCGCGGTCGCGCTCGGAGCCCTCGCGTTCGGCCTCGACTCGATCGCGACGTGGATCGGGGCAAACGACGTGGGCGGAGCGGGCGGCGCGCCGGGAGCGCACGCGTGGACCGCGCGCTGGCCGCTCGCGCTGCTCGCGCTGCCGCCGATCGCGCTCGCCGTCGCGCTGGCGCGCCGCGCCGGCGCCGTCGGTCTCGCGCTCGCCGGCGTCTCGTGGGCGCTGGGCGTCAACGTCCTCTGCGAGCTCCCGTGGTACACGTCGAGCCACTGGGTGTTCGACGGGCCGTTCCTCGCGCCGCTGTACGTCGCGCTGACGCTCGGCGCGATGCTGTACGGCGCGGGCCTCGGCCCGGGGAGCGGCCACGAGCGCGCGTGCGCGCTCTTCGCGCTGTGGTGCACGGCGAACGGGAAGCTGTTCGCGCGCGAGGGCGACGCGGTGTACGCGTGGCTGGTCGTGGGAGCGCTCGTCGCGTTCGCCGCGACGCCGCGGGCCGCGCCGTCCGGCGCTCGTCCGGTCGGGCGGCCCTTCGTGATCGTCGTCGCGCTCTTCCTCGCGTGGCTCCTCGTCACCGCGCTCGCGGGCGACAACCTCGGCGTCGGCCTGTCGGTGTGGTCGCGCTGCCTCGCCGGCGCGCTGTTCGCGTGGAGCGCCGCCGCGGGGCTCGACCGCACCGGCGCCCGGCGCGTCGTGCTCGCCCTCGCGGTCGGCGGCGTCGCGAGCCTGGCGGCCGCGGCCTGGGGCGTGCTGGACACGGCGAGCGTCGTCGGCTGGGAGCGCGTCCAGGGGACGCGCCTGCGCGTGTTCGACCAGCACGCGAACGGGACCGGGCCGCTGTTCGCGACGAGCGCGTGCCTGTTCGCGGCGCTCGCGCTGCGGCCGCGCGGCGCGGCGCGCGCCGCGTGGGGCGCGCTCGCGCTCCTCGCCGGGCTCGCGACGTTCGCGACCGACTCGCGCGCGAGCCTGCTCGGTCTCGGCGTCGGCGCGGCCGCGCTCGCGTGGGCGCTCTGGGGCCGCGTCCCGCGCCGTCCGCTCGCGTGGGCGGCGGGAGCGATCGCGCTCGCCGCCGTGCTCGTCGCTCTCCTCGTCGCCCCGCCCGGAGCACCGCTGCGCGCGCGGCTCGACGCGGCGTCGCAGGGTCAGTCGGCGCTCGGCCAGCGCTGGCACTTCTGGAAGATGGCCGCGAGCGCGGCGCGCGAGAACCCGCTCTTCGGCGTCGGGCCCAACCAGTACTACGTCCACGCGCAGTACGCCGAGCCGTCGTACTACGACCGCACGCCGCAGACGCTGCACGCGCACGACCTGCCGCTCGGCGTGCTCGAGGGCACCGGCTGGATCGGCCTCGCGCTGTTCGTCGCTCTGGCCGTGCTGCTGTGGTCGCGCGCGTGCGCCGCGCTGCGCGCCGGCGCGGACGGCGGCGCGCAGCGCGGCGCTCGGGTCGAGGCCGCGGCGCTGCTCGCGATGGCCGCGGCGCTCTTCGGCGCGAACCTGCTCGACCTCGGGCAGAGCCAGACGACGCTCGTGCCGCTGCTCGCATGGATCGCGCTCGGCGCGTGGACGGCGCTGGCGCGAGCGGACGCACCGGCGACGCCGGGCGCGACGTCTGGCTTGCGCGGCTGGATCGCGCTCGCCCTCGCGGCTCCGCTCGCGGCGCTGCCGCTCGCGTCGAACGCGCACTACGCCCGCGCGCGCGCCGCGATGGCCGCCGACGCGTTCGACGTCGCGCTCGCCGGCTTCGAGCGCACGCTCGCGTGGAACCCGCTCGAGCGGCGCGCGCACTTGTGGGCGGCGACGGCGTCGGCGGCGCTGGGCGACCACCGCGGGCGCATCGACCACCTCGAGGCGGCCTGCGAGAGCGCGCCGCAGCGCGCGGACGCGTGGCACGACCTCGCGTACTCGCTCTTGCTCGCGCGGCAGGTCGCGCGTGCGAGCGAGGCGGCCGAGCGCGCGTTCGCGCTCGACCCGCGCGGGCCGCAGGCGGGCAGCAGCGAGATCGCGCGCGCGTGGGTCGCGTTGCTCGGGAGCGACGCGGCGGGCGCCGAGGCCGCGCTCCGCCGCAGCCTCGAGCTCACGAACGGCGGCTGGACCGAGCTCCCGCACGTCGTCGGCGACCCGCCGCCGAACGAGCCGGACGCGCGGCCGCTCGTCTTCCTCGTCGGCGCGCCGGGCCGCGACGCGCTCGCGCGGCTGCCGTTCGCGCGCGTGCTCGAAGCCGCGGCGCACGACGCGCTCGCGCTCGCGCGCACCGAGCCGACGCGCGCGCGGCGCCTGCTCGACGGCGTCGTCGCGGGCCTGCGCACCGAGCGTCGCGAGCGGCGCGCGCTCGAGCTGCTGCGCGAGCACGCGGCGCTCGTGCCCGACCGCTTCCGCTCGACCGCGACGATCGAGCTCGAGCTCCTGCGCGACGTCGGCGACGCCGACGAGGTGGCGGCGCACGCGCGCGAGCTCGCGTCGTCGGGGCAGCTCGACACGGCGCTCGCGTACGTGCTCGTCGAGCCCCTGCTGCAGAGCGCCGACCCCGCCGACCGCGCCCTCGCGTCCGCCCTCGCGAGCCGCGTCGACTTCAGCGCGCTCGACGTCTTCTTCTCCGCCGGCCGCCTCGCGCGCGCCTACGACGCGCTCGCGCTCGAGGCGCTCGCGCGCGGCGACGTCCGCGCCGCGCTGCACGCGCACCGGCTCGCCCTGTACGACCGCCGCCTGCCCGAGGATCGCGTGCGAACGGCCCAGTCCTTCTTCGAGCGCGTCGTCGCGCTGCGCGCCGCGCCCGACGTGCTCGTCGCGGCGCTCGACCTGTGCCTGCGCGAATGCGCGACGATCCCGCGCAAGGCCGCCAACGCGCACGGGATGCGCCGGCGCGCGGAGCTCCTGCTCGGCGCGTGGCCGCCGCCGCCGCCCGACCCGGGCGCGCTCGACCTCGACGACCACGGGCCGGCGAGCGAGACGTTCGAGCGCGCCCTCGCGGAGCTCGTCCGGTGAGCGCCCGCCGCTTGCACCTCGCGCTCGGGGCGGCGCTCGTGCTGCTGATCGCCGCGGCGCTCCTGCCCTCGTCGTGCGGGCGCGGTGGCGCGAGTGCGCCGGTCCCGACGCGCTGGCTCGGGAGCGAGGACGAGGTCGCGCTCGAGCCGGTGGCCGCGTTCGACGACGACGGGCGGCTGTGGACGGTGTGGATCGCGTGGCGCGACGGCGCGCGGCCGCGGCTCGTCGCGCGCTGCGTCCGTCCGGGCGAGCCCGACGCGGAGCTCGGGCCGCTCGCCTGGCCCGAGGAGCACGACGACGTCGCGCTGCCCTCGCTCGCCCCCTGGCGCGACGGCGTGTACTGCGCGTGGGAGGCGCGCGGCGAGCAGGGCACCCCCGCACTGTTCGGCCGCGCGCTGCGCGTCGGCGCGGGCGGTGCGCTCGAGGCGGGGCCGCTCGAGCGGATCGCGGACGCGGGGCTCGCTCCGCAGCTCGCGCGCACGGCTCCCGAGCGGCTCGAGATCGCCTGGCAGTCCGGCGGAGCGCGCGACTACGACCTGGCTCACGCGCGGCGCGATGCGTCCGGCTGGAGCGCGCCGGCCCCGCTCGCGGACGGGCCCGAGGACGCGTGGGCGCCGCGCGTCGCGGCGGCACCGGACGGCGCGCTGCACGTCGTGTACGACGCGTTCGACGGGACGGGCTTCGACGTGCACCACCTGCGCGTCGAGGACGGCGCCGTGCGGGAGCGCAACGCGATCGGCGCGCGCGCGGGCTACCAGGGCTTCCCCGACGTGTCGGTCGACGAGCGGGGCCGCGCGTGGATCGTGTACGAGCAGGCGCCGCAGTTCGGCGAGGTCGGCGGGCTGCGCGAGGAGCGCCGGCTCGCGATCGCGTGCGTCGCGCAGGGAGCGGTGCGCTACGCGCCGCTCCAGACTCTGCTCGCCGACGTGCCCCAGGCGCTCGAGCGCGCCGACCTGCCGCGCGTGCTGGCGACCGAGGACGGGCTCGTGCTCACCTGGCGCGCGCGCGGGCCGAAGTACACGCCGCTGCGGTCCGACCGCTGGGCGTTCTACACGACGTTCGTCACCGCTGCGCGCACGTTCGACGGGCCGCTCTGGAGCGATGCGATCCTGTGGGACGCCGAGGGCGGCAACGAGGCGACCGAGACGCTGCTCGCGGGCCCGGACGGCCGCGCGTGGTGCGTGTTCGCGTCCGACGCGCGCAGCGCGGCGCACGAGGGTAAGAACAGCTACCACGTGCCGCTCGAGGAGCGCTGGCGCGTCGCGGTCGCCGAGCTGCCGCGTCCGACGGGCTGGCCCGCGCTCGCCGACGAGCCGCCGGACGCGGGGCGCACGACGCCGGAGCAGCCGACGGCGGCGCAGGCGCTCGACGGGCCGGCGGACGTGCTCTTCGGCGACCTGCACCGGCACACGAACCGCTCGCGCTGCGCCGGGCTCACCGACGGGATCGTGCTCGACGCGTTCCGCTACGCGCGCGGGCCCGGCGCGCTCGACTTCATCTCGGTCACCGACCACCACCAGCACCTGCAGCCCTGGGCCTGGTGGCTGATCCAGCGCGACACCGACCGCTACCTCGCGCCGCCGCGCCTCGTCACGCTGCCCGGCCTCGAGCGCAACATCCCCGGCCGCGGGCACATGAACCTGATCTTCCGCGACCGCTCCGTCGCCGAGCTCGACCCGCCGGAGTTCGCCGAGCGCATCGCGGACGGCCGCGCGGCGGGCGACGTCGTCGCGATCCCGCACATGAGCGCCTCGACGAGCAACCCGTTCGACTGGGACGATCTGGTCGGGGGCGTCCACACGCTCATCGAGATCTACCAGGGCAAGCGCGGCTCGTACGAGGGCGTGGGCCTGCCGCTCGAGGGCGAGGACTGCACCGTCGCGGAGTCGAGCGTCGCGGCGGCGTTCGCGGCGCGCCGGCCGATCGGCCTGATCGCGGCGTCGGACCACGACTCGAGCGGCGACTCGTTCGCAGGCGCGTACGCGACGGAGCGCTCGCGCGCCGCGATCTTCGCCGCGCTCGCGCGCAGCGCGACGTTCGCGACGACGCGCCGCGCGCGCGTCGCGCTCCAGCGCAGCGCGGATCGGTCCGGGCTCGTCGTCCGCGTCGAGGGCGAGCCGGGACGCGATCCCGCGATCGCGTACGTCGAGCTCGTTCGCGATGGCGAGACGGTCGCCCGTCGCGACGGCGTCGGCGAAGGGGCCGCCCCCGAGCTCTTCGTGCTGACCTACCGCCACCGTCCCGGCGGCGCCGCGCGCGAGGCGCTCGTGCGGGTCGTCGGCGCGCGGATCCTCGCGGCCCGCCCGCGCCGCGAAGTCGCGACCGGCGCCGCGGTCTCGCTCACCGACAGCGCCACCGCGCACATCGAGCTCGGCGTGGGGCCGGCGAGCGTCACGCTCGAGCTCGCGATCGACGCGCAGGACGCGACGATCGAGATCGACTCGCACGAGGGCCGCGCGAGCGGGCCGCTCGGAACGATCGAGGTCGGCCGCTCGCTGCGGCTCGAGGGGCTGCGCGACCGCGCGGCGCTGTGGCGGGTCGGCACGCCCCTCGGCTCGGTCTCCGCCGAGCTCGTCTTCGACGACGTCGCGCTGCGACCGCGCGCCTCGTACTACGCGCGCGTCGCGTGGGTCGACGGCTCGATCGCATGGGTGGCCTTGCCGCCCCTCTGACGAGCGCAGAGGGTGGTACGGAGTCGGGTGGTACGGAGTACCACTCTGGCGAACCCGGTGCGATCAGAGGTAGCCGAGTTGTTGGAGCATCGTGCGCTCCTCCTCGGAGAGCTCGTCGACCGAGATCGGCTCCGCGTTCGCGATCGCTCCGCGGCGGGCGAGGTCGGCGCGCAGGACGCGCACGACGCGCGGCTCCTCGCCGGCGAGGTTCGTGAGCTCGTGTGGGTCGGTCTGCAGGTCGTAGAGCTCGTGCGCCCCGCTGTGCGGCCGGTGCACGTACTTCCAGCGACCGAGCGTCAGCGAATACATCGCCGGCTCGCGGCCGAGCCGATCCTCGAGCGCGTGGTGGACCTCGGCATAGCAGCCGCCGATCGGCTCCGGGCGGCCACCGTCGGACCCGGCTGCGAGCTCGTCGGCGAACGAGACGCCGTCGAGCGCGGCCGCGGGGACGCGCAGGTCGAAGAGCTCGGCGAGCGTCGGCAGCACGTCGACGAGGCGCACCCGCGCGCTCGGCACGAGGCCGGGCGCGACGCCGGGGCCGGCGACGACGAGCGGGACGCGCAACTGCTCCTCCCACAACAGGCCGTGCGTCCAGAAGCCGTGGTCGCCCAGGCCCTCGCCGTGGTCGGCGGTGACGACGACGAGCGTCTCGCCCCCGACGCCGAGCTCGTCGAGGCGATCGAGCAGGCGCCCGAGCTGCGCGTCGAGGAACGCGATCTCCGCGTCGTAGACCGCCGGCCAGCGCGGCGTTCCCTCGAGCTCGTGCAGCGTGCCGCTCGCGTCGAAGTCCGCCGGCAGCTCGAACGGCAGGCGCTCCTCGAGGAACGCACGCGGCGGAGCGAGCGAGCCGTCGTGGGGGTCGAAGCAGTGGACGAGCAGCGCGAACGGCTCCGCGGCGTGCTCGTCGAGCCACGCGAGCGCGTCGTCGGTCACCTCGTCCGCGCGGCGCTGGTAGGCGTTGCCCGCTCGCTGGCGCCGCAGGCGGTGCGCGTGCTCCCCGACGCTGTCGTCGTACGTGTCGAAACCCCGCGCGAAGCCGTACTTCGAGCCCATCGGCGCGGCGCCGACGAACCCCGCCGTGCGCCGACCGGCGCCCGCGAAGAGCTCGGCGGCCGCGGGCACGTCGGCCGCGAGGCGCTGCTCGTGCACCTGGAAGAGGCTGCGCACGCCGTGGCGGTACGGCAGCGTGCCGGTGAGCAGCGAGCCCATCGAGACCGGCGTGAGCGAGGAGTGCGCGACGGCGTCCGTGAACCGCGCGCCGCGAGCGGCGAGCGCGTCGAGCCGCGGCGTCGTCGCGACGTCGTGGCCATAGCACGAGAGCCGGTCTGCCCGCGTCGTGTCCCACACGACCAGGAGCAGGTTCCGCGGCCCGTCGCCGGGACCACGCGAGCCGCAGCTCGCGAGGACCGCCGCGACGAGAGCCGCGGCGGCGCGCGCGCGTCTCGAGAGCATGCCCGAGTATACGCCGGCCCGGCCGAGCTTGACCGGCGGGCGCGCGCGCATACGCTCGTCCCCTCCCCGGAGCCGCCTTGCCTCGAACGAACGACGCGCTCGTCACCGCGCTCCTGTTCTGCGCCGCGGTCGTCGCGCTCGCCGTGGCGCCGCCGCGGAGCGCGGACGCGGACTTCGAGCAGGACGAAGCCGAGTGGCTGACGATCTCGACGGCGCACTTCCAGCAGCTCGCCGGCCGCGGCGATCCGTGGCACGGCATCGCGAGCGCGCCGCCCCAGGCCGACGGGAACCCGTGGAAGAGCGGCATCCACGCGTCGACGTTCGGCTTCATGAACCCGGGCCTCGCGAAGACGGTGATCGGCACCGTGCTCGCCGCGAGCGGGCACGACGCGTGGGACCCGAACGTCTACCGGCGCTTCACGCGCGTCAAGGAGCACAAGCGCGCAGCGCAGGAGGTCGTGCGGCCGGCGCTCGCGGCCGGCCGGCGCGTCTCGCTCGTGCTCGCCGCGTTCGCGGGAGTCCTGCTCTTCTGGACCGTCGCGCGCGCCGGCGGCCGCGTCGCGGGGAGCACCGCGTACGTCCTGTGGGTCGCGTCGCCGCTCGTGCGCGAGCACGCGCACCTCGTGCTGACCGACCTGTTCCCCGTCGTCTTCGCGCTGGCGGCGGCGTGCGTCGCGGCGCGACCGCGGCCCGGGCTCGCGTGGCCCGCGCTCCTGGGCCTCTGGGCGGGTTGCGCGGTCGCGAGCAAGCTGAACGGCGCGCTCGTCGCGCTCGCCGCCGCCGTCTGGATCGCGCTCGCGTGGTGGCGCGCGGGCCGGCCGACGTCCTTCGCGCGCGGGCCGCTCGCCGGCTGGATCGTCGCGGGGAGCGTGACGGTCGCGGTCTTCGTCGCGGCGTGTCCCGCGCTGTGGATCGCGCCTTGGCGCTGGCCCGGCGAGCTCGCCGAGGTGCTCTCGCTGTGGGCGGGCGACACCGAGCTGCGCCAGGCCGAGGCGCGCGGCGTCGGCGTCGCGCACACGCTCGGCGAACGGCTCGCGCTCGCGGTCGGCGGGACGCTCGGACGGCACGAGACGATCGTCGCGTGGACGGGGCTGCCCGCCGGCTGGGTGCTCGTGCCGGCGGGGCTCGTCGCGCTCGTGCTGCGCCTGCGGCGGGGCAGCGTGCGCCACGCGGACGGCGCCGCGGCGCTGCTCGTGCTCGCGCTCGTCGTCGGAGCGGGCACGGCTGGGTGGTTGCCGCTCGACTGGGAGCGCTACTACCTGCCCCTCGTCGCGGTGGTGTCGTCGCTCGAGGCGGCGTTGCTCGGGTCGTCCTCGTCGTCCTCCTCGTCGTCGCCGGCGCCCGCGTCCCGCTCCTCGATCTCGATCGAGTCGAGCTGACCGCGCCCGTCGCGCACGACGATCCCCAGCAGCTCCTCGAAGCGCTCGCCCGCGATCCCCGTCCCGTCGGTCGCCTGCGACAGCGCCGCGAACATCTGCGCGTCGGAGCCCTCGTACGCCGCGGCGAACGTCCTCGCCCAGCGCTTCACGTCGGTTCGCAGTCGCGAGTCCCACGGGTGCAGGCGCATCTCGCCCAAGAGCTCGTGCAGCCCCATGAGCAGCGCCTCGTTCCCCAGCCGCGCGCGCGCGAGCCGGATGAAGTAGCGATACGCGAGCTCGAGGCGCTCCGTCCGCATGCCGAGGTCGTACACCGCCATGCGCAGGTAGCGCAGCGATCCGTCGACGTCGTCCTCGAGCAGCGCGAGCGTGGACTGCAGCTCGAACAGGCGCGAGTTCTCGCTCGACGTGAAGAAGATGTCCTTGCCCTTGCCCGCGGGCAGGTGGATGCGCAGCGAGCGCGCCTCGTCGATCAGGTCCTTGCGGCCGCTGTCGAGCACCCTGTCGACGTAGATCGTCACGATGTGCGGGTCGCTGCTGTAGCGGCTCTCCAAGAACAGCTTGCGCGCCTCCTCGTACTCGCCGCGATCGAACAGCAGCGACATCTCGAGCGACAGCGTGCTCGCTTGCACCTCGCCGACCGCCTCGCGGTAGCTGCGCAGGAACGCTAGCGGCTCGTCGGCGAGGCCCATCTCGCGGTAGAGGTCGACGACCGTGCCGAGCAGACGCCGCGTCCAGATCGGGTCGGTCTGGGCGCGCTCCATCCCCTCGGCACCGAGCGTCGAGAGCAGCTCCTCGAGCAGGATGAGGCGCTCGCCGGAGCCCGAGACGCGGAACCCTTAGCGGCGCGCGCCGGGCGGATCGCGCGGATGGGGCGGGAGCGTGGCGATCGGCAGCTTCATCCACCTGCCGCCGGGCGTGCGCAGCCCCTCGAGCAAGCATGCGCGCGCCTGCTCCTCGTCCCCCATCTGCAGGTACGCCCACGCGCGCTTGATCTCGTAGTCGGCCATCAGCGGCCCGCGCGGGTCGTACTCCTGCGCGCGGTCGAGCACGCGCAGCGCCTGCTCGGGGCGCCCGCGCTCGAGGAGCTCCGTCGCGAGCTTGAAGTGCGCGTAGCCACGCGTCGGCGAGTGCGTGACGTCGTAGCGCATCATCGCGAGGGCTGCGTCGCGCTCGCGCAGCGACTTGTACGCGCTGACCGCCTGGTGGCCCGCCGTGTCGCTCCACGGCTGGACCCAGTCGAGCACCGCGCGGTAGCAGCGCAGCGCATCCTCGCGTCGATCCATCGTCGCGAGGATGCGGCCCGCCGCCGTCAGCGTGTTGCCGGCGAGCGGCATCGCCACGAGCGGGACGGCGAGCACGATCGGGACGACGCGCGCGAGCGTCCCCCACCGCCCGGGCGCCGGCCGGGGCTCGCCCGCGCGGCCCACTCCGGTGCCCCACACGCCGAGCGCGACCCACAGCGCGACCGGCACGAACGTGGGCTGCGAGAGCCCCAGGTCGAGCATGTTCGCGCCGAGCAGGGCGGCGGTGCCGACGAAGAAGCCCGCGTGGATCGGACGCACGGCCGCCTCGCGCTCGTCGAGGATGCGGCGCCGGCCGAGCTCCAGCGCGAGGAGGCAGAACGCGACGAACAGCACGATGCCGGGGACGCCGGCCGCCTCGCCCGCGGCGAGCACGATGTTGTGCGGGTGCAGCGTCTGATTCGTCCCGTCGTAGAACGAGGGTTCGGCGTAGCGCGCGTGCGACCAGTAGAGATTGGGCCCGATGCCGAACGCCGGGTCCTCCTCGATCGCCGCCAGCGACATCTTCCAGAAGTGCCAGCGCTGGCCGATCGACGACTGCGATTGCGCGAGTTGGTCGAGCTTCGCGCGCAGACCGTCGCCGGCCGAGGTCGCGAACACCCCGAGCGCGAGCAGGCCCGCGAGGCCCGCCGCGGCCGCGAGCTTGGGCAGACGCCGCAGCCAGACGTCGCTCCACGTGAACGGGAGCAGCACGAGGCCGCACGCGAGGCCGACGAACGCGCCGCGCGAGCGCGTCCACGCGAGGCACGCGAGGCTGATCGCGACCAGGATCGCGAGCAACCAGCGCGGCAGCCCGGTCGCGCGCGTGCCCGCCTTGCCCGCGAGCACCGCGGGCAACAGATAGCACGCGACGATCACGAAGTACGGCCCGATCTGGTTCGCGTGCAGGTCGAACAGCCGCAGCCGCCACCCGAAGATGCGCTCCCAGGTGTTGTACTGCGCCATCTCGGACAGGACCGCGGCGAGCATCGCGAGGCCCAGCAGCAGCGCGACGACGTGCGCGCCGAACACGAGGCGCACGCCGCGCGCGCGCCGCTCCGCGTCCAGACCGAGCGCGCCGGCGAGGGCCCACGCGATCAGCGCTCCCATCACGAGCCGCGAGACGTGCTCGACGCCATAGCGCACGCCCTCGCCCATGGCCGTCGCGACGACCCACCAGCCGATCAGCGCGACCGTCGCCCACGCCATCGCGCGCGCCGGGCCGGTCGTCAGCCGGCGCGCGTCGAGCGAGCGGCCGTAGTACACGAACGTGAGGAGCGCCGCCGCCGCGAGCAGGACGAAGCTCGTCTCGCCCATCCGGCGGAACATCTTCACGCCGGCGGTGCTCCACAACGCGAGCAGCACGCACGCGCGCTCGGGCGTGGTGTGATCGCCGACGCCGCGCAGCGCGTACAGCCCAGTCGCCAGCGCGATCGCCACGTAGATCGGGAGCTGCAGCGGTCCGTCGCCCGCCGTGCCCGCGCTCGCGTACGTGGGCAGCGAGATCGACACGTCGACGCACAGGGTCCAGCCGATCGCCGCGAGGGCGACCTCGAACAGCGAGGCGCGCACGACGAGCGCGGCCACGGCGAGCAGCGCCGCGACGGCGATGTACGAGAGCGGCCAGACGTCGAGCAGGCTCTCGGCGCCCGGGACGTTCTGGCGCGCCGTCCACGCCCACATGCGCACGGCGCCGAAGCCGAGCGCGAAAACGAGGGCGAGCAGCGCGACCGCACGCTCGGGCGCGCCGATGGGGCCGGCGGCCTCGTCGGTGAGCACGGCGGGTTCGCGCGAGACGGAGCTGGAGCGGGGGGATCCGGGCGCCGATTCGATCATGACGTGTCGCCCGCCCGCCGGCCGAGCTCGAGCCGCGGTTCCGAGCGCCACGCGAGGAACACGCAGCCGAGAACCGCGATCGGAGCGACGTGCAGCATCAGCCGATCGGGCAATGCGAACGAGAACAGCCTATCGAGTTCCCACGGCGTGACGAGGAAGATCGTGAAGTAGAGCGCGAGCGAGCCGAGCACCACCGTCGTCGCGAGCCAGGCGTCGCCCCGCACGAGCGCGCGCGGTCGCGCCGCGCGCACGAGGAGCGCGACCCCGAAGAGCGGCCACAGCAGGCTCCAGTGCGCGACACTCACGAACGCGTCGGCGAACGCGGTGACGACGTCGGACCCGCGCGCCGCTTGCTCGAGCCAGTCGGCCAGTGCGAGGCGCTGGGGATAGCTCTCGTCGACCGCGGGGATCGCGCGGCGGAACCAGAGCCACGGCGCGACCGCGACTGCGGCGCCGAGGATCCACGTCGCGCACGCCCGGAGCCGCGGTCGCTGGGCCGGGCTCGCGAGCGCTCCGACGCCGACCGCCAGCACGAGCACGGCGGCGAGCGCGAGACCCTCGTTCTTCATGAGCATCGCCGCGCCGAGCGCGATCGCGGCGATGCGCGCATCCGCCCCCGCTGCCGCGCGGCCGGCGCTCGGCAGCCCACGCGCCACGTGCACGAACGCAGCGAAGAGGCACGCGGCGAGCGGCAGGTCGCCGCCCCCGCCGAGCACCCAGCCGCGCGCCGCGACGAACGGGGCCGCGTCGGGCCAGACGCGCGTAGCGAGCTCGGGGCCGAGCACGAGCCCGGCGAGGGCGGGCAGCGTGCGCTCGTGCGGCAAGCGGATCGCGAACAGGAACGGCAGGCTCAGCC
This sequence comes from uncultured Planctomycetaceae bacterium, assembly GCA_964528575.1. Taxonomy (GTDB): domain Bacteria; phylum Planctomycetota; class UBA1135; order UBA1135; genus CAZGTQ01. The sequence continues at coordinate 45,482 of CAZGTQ010000376.1, forward strand.
ACAGGAGGCTCGCGGCGATCGCCGCGACGCGGCCGCGCTCGCGCGCGCTCGACCAGAGCAGCCCCGCGACCGCCGCCGCGAACAGGCCGTGGAACAGGCGCGCCGCGTCGCCGTCGAACGCGCCGCCGACGAGCGCGAGCAGACACTGCAGCGCGGGCAGACCGGGCGGGTAGCCGGGGTGCGTCATCACGCGCCCCACCGGGCCGGCGAGGTCGGTCCACGCGCCCGTCCCGAAGCCCTCGCGCCAGAGCACCTGGCCCTTGTGCGCGAAGTGGAACGTCGGGTCGAAGTCGATCAGCGGTTGGGTCGCGGAGGCGAACACGCAGAACGCGGCGAGCAGGACGCACGTCGCGGCGCCGAGGCGCTGCAGAGGGGTCCACGGCTCGGCGGGCGCGGCAGGCCGCCGCGCCCGCTCGGCGCTGCAACGCTCTGCGCGGCACGCCGCGGCCCTGACGAGGGCCGCGAGACCCGCCGCCGCGACGAGCGCGAGCGCGAGCCGGGTCGGCCCGCTCGGGAGCGGTCCGAGCGCGAGCACGAGCGCGGGCACGAGCACCGCCGCCGCGGACGCGCCGACGATCCACGCGAGCGAGGCGGCCTCGAGCCGCGAGCGGCCCGGCGCGCTCCCGCACAGCGCGAGCACGGCGTGGCCGGCGAGCCACAGCGCGGCAGCGGTCGCCAGCGCCGCCGGCGTCATCCGCCGTCCGTGCCCTCGTCCGGCCCCTCGAAACGGCTCGGCGCGGGCCGCCGGCGACCGCGCATCAGCTCTTCCTCGCTCGGCAGAGGGATGCGCACGGGCTTCTCGCCGCGCAGGTCGTACAGCTCGACGTGGTCGGGCTCGAAGTCGCTCGTCACCGGGTAGCGCAGCTCGAAGCCGATGCCGCGCTCGCGGATCGCCGGCAGGTCGCGCGCGCGGATGCGCTCGAGCTCGACGACGCGCGCGAAGTTCGCGCTCTCCGAGCTGTCGGTGTCGAGCGTCTTGGTGTGGTACTCGAGCCAGGCGGGGTAGTCGACGAGCGTGCCGCTCGCGAGCGCGGGCTCGCGCACGTAGATGCGGCGCGGGTAGAGCGCGTGGTTGAGGAACAGGTACCAGCGTGCGCGGCCGCGCGGGTCGCGCACGACGGTCGGCGTGACGAGGATGCCGCAGTCCTCGGGCAACCGCTCGCGCAGGAGCTCCGCGAAGCGCAGGAAGCTCGGCTGGAACCAGGGCGTGTTGCGGTAGATCAGGCGCTGGTCCGCCGGCGACATCCCCGCGCGCTCGACCGCCCATTCGCGCGTGTACTGGACGGCGAACAGGACGGGCACGACGGCGAACGCGAAGCAGACGCCCAGCAGCGCGCGCAGGAAGGGCGGAGGCGGCTCGAAGCGCTCGGGCGCGGCGCGCGACGGGTCGCCCGTCGGCTCGATCGTCGGCTCGATCGTCGGCGCGTCCGGCATGCCGCTAAAGGTAGCCGAGGCGCTTCATCTCCTGCACGAGCGAATCGGGCAGGAGCGCGCCGGAGTGACCAGGCGTCGAAGGCAGCTCGGCGCGCCGGCGCTCGAGCTCGCGCAACGCGTCGCGCAGCTCGGCGGCCGCGGGGAGCGGGGCCGTGTCGAGGTCGCGGAAGCGGCGCGGCGAGCCCTCGCCCGGATCGCGCTCGAGGTCGAAGACCAGCCCCTCGCCCGCTTCGTGATCCCACACGACCTTGCGGTCGCTCAGGCGCAGTCCCGAGAGGCGGAAGCCGCGGAACGCGACGTCGAGGTCGAGGTGCTGCGGGAAGCCGGGATGCTCGGGGTCTTCCCACAGCGGCCGCAGGCTGCGCCCCGCGACGTACGCCGGCGCCGGCACGTCGCACAGGTCCGCGACCGTCGGCAGCACGTCCTGGATGCGCGCCTGCCCCTGCGGGCGCACGCCGGCCGGCAAGTGGCCGGGCCAGCGCATCACGAGCGGGATGCGCACCGACTCGTCGTAGAGCGTGCGCTGGTGGCCCTTCTTGCCGTGCTCGTAGAACTCGTCGCCGTGGTCGGACGTCACGACGACGAGGGTGTCGTCCGCGACGCCCAGCTCGTCGAGCAGCGCGAGCAGGCGCGCGACGTGGTCGTCGGTGTAGCGGATCTCGGCGTCGTAGAGCGAGAGGATGTGGCCCATCTCGCGCTGCGACCACACCTCGCGCGAGTGGATCCAGTTCTCCCCCGTCGCGCGCCCGCTGTACGAGGGGTCGAAGAGCGCGCGGTACTCCTCGGCCGGCGCGTAGTCGTAGTGCGGGTCCCACCAATGGACGAAGGCGAAGAAGCGCTCGCCCGCGCCGACGCGCTCGCGGATCCACGCCGCGCTCTCGTCGAACAGCCGCGGGCTCGTCAGGCCGCTGTGCGAATCGCGGTGGTAGGGCGCGATCGCGTCCGGGTCCTCGGTCGAGAACGCGTCGAGCGGGACGTGGATCTCGCTGCAGTTCACGTAGCGGTCGAAGCCCTGGCCGAAGCCGAACGCGGGGTGCAGGTTCGGCCCGCTGAAGAAGCCCGCCGTCGCCCAGCCGCGCGCCCGCAGGAGCTCGGCGAGCGTGTCGAGCGCCGGGTCGAGCCGCTCCTCCGGCCCCGTGACGCCGTGGACGCGGTCGGGGAGCCCGGTGAGGAGCGCGACGTGCGCGGGGAGGGTCCACGAGGTCGTGCTCACCGCGTCGAGAAAGAGCACGCCCTCGGCGGCGAGCCGGTCGACCGCGGGCATCGTCGACAGGTCGGGCCGCAGCGGGTTCTGGTAGCCGTAGGCGCTGACGTGGTCGCGGCGCAGGCTGTCGATCGAGACCAGCAGCACGTTCGGCCGCTCCGCCCCGCCGTCCCCGCAAGCGCCCAGCGCGGCCGCGAGGGCGGCGACGAGGGCGCGGGCGAGGCCGGCGGCCGCTGCGCCGCGTTCGGTTCGGTGGGGCCCCATGCCGCCCAGAAGGATAGCGCAGCTCGCGCCCCGATCGCCGCCGGCGCTTGGCTCGCGCGCTCCGGGAACGAGAATGGGGACCCGTGGACTTCCTGCTCGAGTGCATCGGCTTCCCGCCGGGCCACGACCTGGGCGCGCTCGCCCGCGCGGTCGAGGCGAAGGGCGAGCCCACGCCCTGGCGTGGGCCGACCGGGATCCACAAGCGGCTGCCGCTGGTCGGCGGCCTCGAGGTGCAGCTCGACCACGACGACGGCGAGCCCGAGCCGACGCTCTGGCCGCACTACCGGGTCCACTCGCGCGTGCGCGTCGAGGTGCACGAGCTCTCGCGCGTGCCCGACTCGCCGTTCGACGTCCTCTTGCAAGGAGTCGCGAATCCGCGGCTGCCCGACGAGGACCTCGCGCTCGACGACGCGTACCCGCTGTGCACGTACCTGATCGACCGGCGGCGGCTGCCGGGCGCGCTGCCGCGCGGGCACGTGCTGGCGGTGAGCATCGCCGGCTTCGCGCTCGACGTGACGTACGTCGGGCCGGACGAGGGCGCGCGCGACGCCGCGATCCTCGAGGCGCCGCGCGGCGCGCGCTTCACGCCGCTCGGCGCGAGCAACGATCCCGGCGGCTGCATGGACGTGTCCGCGCGCGTGCGCGCCGTGCGCCACCTCGTCAACCCGATGACGCTCGTCGCCGTCGAGGTCGTCGAGATCGACGCGCCGGGACGCCCGCTGCAGCTCTTCATGAGCCGCTGGCAGCTCGAGCAGGACGACCTGCCCGCCCCGCGGCCGGGGTGGCGCGTCGAGGGCTGCTTCCTGTTCACCGGACGCGTCGCGGGCGGGCTGCCGCCGCCGCAGGCGCACGCGGGCGGAGCGTTCGGTTGAGCGCGACCGACGCGGCGGCCGCGGCGGCCGCGAACGATCCGGGCGCCGCCGGCGCCGCGCGGCTGCACGGTTCCGCAGCGGCGGCGGCGTGGGTCGCGTTCGCGGCGGCGGCGGCGTGGTTCGCGTGGCGCGCGGCGCCCGGCGTCACGTTCGAGGACGCGGGCGAGCTCGCGGCCGCGGCCGCGACGCTCGGCGTGCCCCACCCGCCGGGCTATCCCCTGCTCATGCTCGTCGGGCGCGCGTGGATCCTCCTGTGCGCGCCGCTCGGCGCCGAGCCGGCGCGCGCGCTGAACCTGCTCTCGGCGCTGTGCGCCGCGGGCGCGGCGGCGCTCCTCGTGCGCACCGCGCAGCGCGCCGGCGCGAGCGCGGGCGCGGCGCTGTGTGCCGCCGTGCTGTGCGTCCTCGCGCCGACGTTCGCCGCGCAGGCGGTCGTCACCGAGGTCTACGCGCTCGCGGCGCTCCTCCAGGCGGCGTTCCTGCTCGTCGCGCTGACCCGCCCGCGGCCGGCGCTGCCTGCGTTCTTCCTGCTCGGGCTCGCGACGAGCGCGCACCAGGTCTCGCTCTGTCTCGCGCCCGTCGCGCTCGTCGCGACCTGGCGCTCGCTGCGCAGCGGCGCCGAGCCGCGGCGCGCCCGCGCCGTCGCCGGGCGCGCCGCGCTCGCGTTCGCCGCCGGCCTGTTGCCGTTCGCGTACGTCCCGCTCGCCGCGGCACGCCGGCCGCCGGTCGACTGGGGCGGGATCGACTCGTTCGGCGACTTCGCGCGGCACGTGTCGCGCGCGGCGTACCGCACCGACCTCGAGCGCGACTGGGGCGCCCAGCTCGCGTTCCTCGCCGAGCAGCTCGCCGGACAGTGGCCGCTCGCCCTCGTGCTCGGCGCGCTCGCGCTCGCCGCGGGCCGGCGCGCGGTGCCGGCGCACGCGACGCGCGGAGCGCTGCTCGCGGCGGCCGGGCTCGCCGCGGGGCTTCTCTGGGGCGTGAACTACCCGCTCGAGCCGGCCGCGAAGGCGCGGCTCGCCGGCTCGTACACGCCGCTCGTGCTCGCGACGTCGCTCGTCGTCGCGCTGGGTGTCGCGGGGCTCGAGCGCGTGCTGCGCGAGCGCGGGCGCGCGCGAGCGAGCCGCCCCGGCCCGCTGCGCAGTCCGCTGCTCTGGACGCTGCTCTGGCCCGTGACGCTGCTCGCGCTCGCGCTCCCTTGGCGCGCCGAGACGCTGCGCGGCGCGGGAAACCGTCGCCGCGACGACGCGGCGGCGCGCTACGCGGCGGCGGTGCTCGACGCGGCGCCGGCCCACGCGACGCTCGTCGTCTCGAGCACGGCGTACAGCGACGTGCTGTTCTTCCCGTTGCTCTACGCGCAGGTCGCGCAGGAGCGGCGCCCCGACGTCGTCGTGATCGAGCGCGCACTGCTGTCGCAGGAGTGGTACCGCGCGCAGCTCGCGCGGCGCGACCCGGGCCTCGCGCCGGCGCTCGAGCGGCTCGCGTCGACGCTCGCGGCGCGCTCCGACCTCGCGGCGACGCCGCGCGGACGGCGGCTCGCGAGCGCGCCGTTCGTCGGCGCGCTCGCCGACCGCGCGAACCGCCCGCTCGTGCTCGTCGGCCGCCGGCCGAGCGCGAACCTGCTCGGCGGGCGCACGGCGGTCGCGGGGCCGCACCTGTGGCACGTGCTGGCGCGCGGCGCGGCGCGCGGGGAGGCGCCGAGCGACGCGCCGGCCGCGTGGACGTGGCTGCCCGCGACCGACGCGGATCCGTGGACGGCGGAGCTGCGCGCGATGGCGCGTGAGCGCGACCTCGAGCGGGCGCGCGCGCTCGAGGAGGCGGGCGACGCCGGCGCCGCGCAGCGGCTGCGCGCGTGGTGGGACGCGGACGGGACGCCGGCCGGGAGCTAGCCCGGGCTAGAACTCCTGCTTGCCCTCGCGCGCCGACAGCTCGCGCCAGGTGAGCGACTCGAGCAACGCGTCGATCTCGCGCTCGTCGGCGCCGTACCACGACGCGAAGAAGACCTGATCGGTGCCGATCGCGTCGACGCGCACGCCCGCGCCTTCGGCGTCGTGGTCCGCCGCGAGGCGCAGGTTCGACTCGAGGATGCGGCCGCGGGCGCTCTCGGCGGCCGCGAGGAACTCGCCGGCGTCCGCGGGCGTGTCCCAGACCGACACGGAGACGACCGCGCGCGCGCCGTCCTTGGCGAGCAGCACGTAGCGGTCGCCGCCCCAGCCCTCGGCGGCCTCGTTCGTGTACTGGATCCGCATCACGGCGACCGCGTTCTTGCCCAGGTCGATGCTCGCGCGCTCCTCCGGCGGGTTCGCGAAGAGCGCGAGGCCGAGCTCGCCGAGCGTGTCCTCGGACTCGACGCGCCAGCCCGCGTGCAGGACGCCGGGGTGGAACGCCAGCTCGCGCGGCTCGTCGCGATCCTCCTCGTTCCAGTACTTGTCCGGGTGCAGGATCTGCTCGGTCGAGCGCGGCGGGTCGGTGAACGCCGCGGCGATGTCCTCGTTCTTCGGCCGCTTGACCTGCGCCACCATCGCGCTCTCGGTACGCACGAGGAACGCGAGGCCGCGCATGTAGGACGCGAGCAGCGGCTTCCAGATGTACTCGGGCGCGCGGCTCATCGCCTCGGACTCGAGCCCCGGGACGTCCTCGAGGTCGGACGGCTTGAGACGCTTCCGCTTGATCGCGTCGATCATCCACGCGTTCATCATCGCGGTCCCGCTGCCCTCGACGACGGCGTGGTACGCCAACTGGGCGTCGCTGTTGCCCGCGAGCCGGTCGAGCGTGCCGTCGATGTCGTAGAGCTGGTCGTCGAGCGCGTGCGTGAGCTCGTGCGCGAGGATGACGTGCGCGAGGTCGCCCTGGAACGAGTCCATCAGGTAGAACGCCTCGGTCGACGGGTCGTAGAAGCCGCCGACCTGCTCCTCGAGCACGTCCATCGTCGTCGCGAGCAGGTCCATGTCGGGCGGCAGGAGCCCGAGCAGCTTGCTCACGGTCTCCTCCGCGCGCAGCTCCTGGGGCGTCGTGTCGCGCTCCATGCGCTTCTTCGCGTACTCGAGGAAGCCCTCGCGCGACGCGAGCGCGACGGCGACCGGCCGCGGGAACGCCACTCCGCGCATCTCCTCGAGATCCGCGGCGATCTCCTTCGTCAGCTCTTCGAGCCGCTCTTGGGAGAGCTCGTCCGCGCCCGTCGCGCGCGGCTTGGCTTCGGCGGAGGACTCGGGCACGTCGACGATCGCCGCGAAAGCGACGAGCGGCGCGGCGATCAGGAGGGCACGGTGGGCGAGGGTCATCGCAGGGGCTCCGGGGAGGCAGCGGACGGGACCGGGCGAACGAGCGCAACTCGGGTCGCTCTGTCGTCCGGCTCGGCCGAGCCTCGTGACGAGGCCAGCCGGTCTAGCGGGGAACATACACCTTCGCGGCTGCTCTGGTGCGGACAGATGCGTGCGAGCCGCCGGACGGACGGCGGATGCACGGCGGGTAGCACGGCTCGTAGCACGGCGAAGCACGGAGCGTGCCGCGCGTTTGCATGGCCGCGGGGGGCTTGGCAGGATTCGCCCGCTCCCGCGTCCCCCTCCCCCGAGGATTCCCCATGCGGACCCCGTTCACCGATCGCCTCGTCCTCGTCCTGGGGCTCGTGACGCTCGTGCTCGCGGCCGGCTCGAGCTCGGCCGCGCCAGCGTTCGCGCACGCGCCGGCGGGGCTCGTCGCGACGCAGCAGCCGCCGGAGCAGCCCGAGGCGGAGCAGATCGAGAACGTCGCGCAGGAGGCGGCCGCGGACGAGCCGGACGCGTGGAGCATCGACTCGGCTTTCGCGGACATGAACGGCGCGCTCGCGAGCGTCTTCTTCTACCCGATCCCGATTCCCGGAACCGAGGGATCGGTGCCGCTCGCCGTGCTCATCCTCGTGCTCGGCGCGCTGTTCTTCACGGTTCGAATGGGCTTTCCGCAGTTCCGGTCGTTCAAGCACGCGATCGACTGCGTCCGCGGCAAGTACGACGATCCCACGGACGAGGGCGAGGTGACGAGCTTCCAGGCGCTCACCGCTGCGCTCTCGGCGACGGTCGGCAACGGCAACATCGCAGGCGTCGCGATCGCGATCGGAACCGGCGGGCCCGGCGCGATGTTCTGGATGATGATCGGTGGCTTCCTCGGGATGGCCTCGAAGTTCACCGAGTGCACGCTGGGGCAGATGTACCGCGAGCGCCGGCCCGACGGCCGCGTCATGGGCGGCGCGATGTACTACCTGTCGAAGGGCCTGGGCGAGCTCGGCTTCGGCCCGATCGGCAAGTTCTTCGCCGTCTGGTTCGCGATCGTGTGCATCGGCGCTTCGTTCGGCGGTGGCAACACGTTCCAGGTCAACCAGAGCCTGGGCGCGGTCCGCGAGACGCTGCCGTTCCTCGAGGGGAACGAGTGGATGTACGGCGTGCTCATGGCGCTGCTCGTCGGCGTGGTGATCATCGGCGGATTCCAGCGCATCGCATCGACGGCCGAGAAGATCGTCCCGCTGATGTGTGCGATCTATCTGCTCGCGGCGGTCGTGATCATCCTGATGAACGTCACGAAGGTGCCGGCGGCGTTCGCGTCGATCTTCGAGGGTGCGTTCACTCCCCAGGCGGGGCTCGGGGGCTTCATCGGTGTGCTCGTGACCGGGTTCAAGCGGGCCGCCTTCTCGAACGAGGCCGGCATCGGCTCCGCCGCCATCGCGCACTCCGCGGCGCGGGTGCCCCACCCCTCGCGCGAGGGTGTCGTCGCGCTGCTCGAACCGTTCATCGACACGATCGTCGTCTGCACGATGACGGCGCTCGTGATCATCATCACGGGCGCGTGGGACAACCCCGCCTACCGAGACCTCGTCGTCCAGGACCGGGGCGCGGCGCTCACGTCGAACGCGATGTCGGAGCACATGCCCTTCATGAAGTACGTCGTCGCGCTCGCGACGTTCCTGTTCGCGTACTCGACGATGATCTCGTGGTCGTACTACGGGGAGCGCTGCTGGGTCTACCTCTTCGGCGACCGCTCGTCGCTCGTGTACAAGATCATCTTCATCTTGTTCGTCGTGGCAGGCTCGGTCGTCACCGCCACGAACATCCTGAACTTCGGCGACCTGCTCATCTTCGGGATGGTCTTCCCGAACATCATCGGCGTCGTGCTCCTGTCCGGGAAGGTCAAGCGCGCGTACGACGACTACATGGCGCGCCTCGCCGCCGGCGAGTACAAGGCGTTCAAGTAGGAGCGTGAGCCCCACGACGAAGACGATCGGGCCGCTGGACCTGGCCGCCGAGCGCGCGGTCGTCGGTCCCGCGGTCGACGAGGCGGTGCTGCGCGTGCTCGCGAGCGGCCGCTACGTGCTCGGTCCCGAGGTCGAGGCGTTCGAGGAGGCCTTCGCGCGGCTGTGCGGCGTCGATCACGGCGTCGGCGTCGCGTCGGGCACCGACGCGCTCGTCCTCGGGCTCCTCGCGCTGGGCGTGAAGCCCGGCGACCACGTCGTCACGAGCCCGTTCACGTTCTTCGCGAGCGCGGCGACGATCGCCTGGATCGGTGCGAAGCCCGTCTTCGCCGACGTCGAGCCCGACACCGGCCTCGTCGACCCCGGCGCCGTCGCGACCGCGATCGACGGGCACACGACGTGCATCGTCCCCGTGCACCTGTACGGCCAGGTCTGCGACATGGTCGCGCTGCGCGGGATCGCGAACGAGCGCGGCCTCGCGCTCCTCGAGGACGCGGCCCAGTCGCACGGCGCGGCGCGCGACGGCCACGCCTGCGGCTCGCTCGGCGACCTCGCGGCGTTCTCGTTCTACCCGACGAAGAACCTCGGCGCCGCGGGCGAGGGCGGCCTCCTCGCGACCCGCCGCCCCGAGCTCGCGGCCCGCGTCCGCACGCTGCGCGACCACGGCAGCCGCGCGAAGTACGACCACGCCGAGATCGGGACGAACTCGCGCCTGCAGGCGGTCCAGGCCGCGGTCCTGAACGCGAAGCTCCCGCATCTGGGCGCCTGGAACGAGCGCCGCCGCGCGATCGCCGCGCGCTACGACGCCGGCTTCGCGGACGTGCCCGCGCTCGCGCCGCTCGTGCGCCGGCCCGGCGCCGAGCACGTGTACCACCAGTACGCGGTGCGCGTCGGCGGCGACGTCGCGCGCGACGTCGTCGTGCAGCGCTTGCACGAGCGCGGCGTGATGGCCGCAGTGCACTATCCGCGGCCCGTGCACGTGCAGGACGCAGCGCGCGCGTGGGGCTACGGTCCGGGCGACTTCCCCGCCGCCGAAGCGCTCGCCGCCTCCGTCGTGTGCCTGCCCGTGCACCCGTTCCTCGACGACGCGTCCGTCGACCGCGTGATCGACCAGACGCGCCTCGCGGCCGGGGCGTGAGCGGGCGCCCCGGGCAGGGCCATCGACCGGTCGAGCGGGCCTCGGGCGCGGGTCCGCGGAGGCGCCGCGGAGGCGCCGCGGCACGTAAGAGAAACGTCAGGGCGAGCCCGGAGCGGGCGTGGGCGGGGGCGCCCGCGGAGCCCGCCGACAGACCTCGCGCGGGGCGGGCCTCGGGCCCCGGCGCGGGGCATGATTGCGGCGACGAGCGCCACCGTGGCAGCCGCCGCGCAGTCCATCCGGAGCGCGGCCGGCGACCCGCCGGCGCCGCGCCGATCGATGGACCGAGACCACCCGCTCACCCCGCTGCTGCAGCTCCACCGGCACGTCGTGTTCCCGCGCGGCGTGCTCACGCTCGTCCTCACGCGCCCCGAGAACCTCGCGGCGTTGCGCGCGGCGTCGAGCGAGGGGCTCATCGCGGTCCCGCGCCTCGATCCGCGCGGCCGGCCCACGCTGCGCAAGCTCGCCGCGGTCGGGACGCGCGTGCGGGTGCTCGATCGGCTCACGCTCCAGGGCCGGCGCGTGCGGCTCGTCGTGCAGGGCATCGAGCGGGTGCGCCTGAGCGAGCTCGTCTCGAGCGACGGCGTCCTGCGCGCGCGCACCGAGAGCGGCGAGCCGCCGGCGGACGCCGTGGCGGCGACGGGCGACGCGATCGCGCGCGCCCTGTCGGTCGCGCGCTCCTTGGGCGCGGTCGCGGGCGGCCGCTGGAGCGAGCTGTCCGCGCTGCTCGAGGCGCACGCCGACGACGCGGCGCGGCTCACCGACGTCGCGGCGGGGCACGCGCCGTTCGAGCTCGACGAGCAGGTCCGCCTGCTCGAGGAGACCGCCCCCGCGGCGCGCCTGGCGGTGCTCGTCGAGCTCCTGCAGGCGAACCTCGTGCGCGCGGAGGTCGGGCACGAGCTCGACCACGCCGTGCGCATCCGCATCCGCCACGAGGACCTGCGCAAGCGCTACGAGGCGATCCGCGCCGAGCTCGGCGACCGCGACCCGCACGCCGCGGAGGCCGACGAGCTCGCCGCGCGGCTCGCCCGCACCCCGCTGGACCCGCGTGCGCGCCGCGCGGTCGAGCGCGAGCTCGCGCACTTCCGCCGCGCCGCGCCGACGGCGCCGGAGGCCGGGCGGATCCGCGCGTACCTCGAGTTCCTGCTCGAGCTGCCCTGGAACCGCGCCAGCGCGGAGCCGACCGGGGGCGCCGCGGGCTTCGCGCGCGTCGCGGAGGCGCTCGACAAGAGCCACTGCGCGCTCGACGACGTCAAGAAGCGCGTGATCGAGTTCCTCGCCGTGCGCCACCTGCGGCGCGACCCGACGGGGACGGTGCTGTGCTTCATCGGGCCGCCGGGGACGGGCAAGTCGAGCATGGGCCGCGCGGTCGCGGCCGCGCTCGGCCGCGAGATCGTCGAGGTCCAGGTCGGCGGCATCACCGAGGAGTGCGAGCTGCTCGGCATCCCCCACCGCCAGCAGGACGGACGGCCGGGGCTCCTGCTCTCGGGCATCCACCGCGCCGGGACGCGCAACCCGGTGCTCCTGATCGACGAGCTCGACAAGCTCGGGTTCGGCGCGGACGGGAGCGCCGCCGGTGCGCTGCTCCAGATCCTGGACCCCGAGCAGAACAACACGTTCCACGACGCGTACCTCGGCCTGCCGTGGGACCTGTCGCAGTGCCTGCTCGTCGTGACCGCGAACGACGCCGAGCAGATCCCCGAGGCGCTGCTCGACCGGCTCGAGATCATCGAGTTCAGCGGCTACACCGAGTCGGAGAAGCTCGCGATCGCGCGCCGCCACCTGATCCCGCGCGCGCGCCGGCGCGCCGCGTTGCGCGCGTCGCAGTTCAGCATCAGCCCGGCGGCGCAGCGCACGCTCCTGCGCAGCTACACCGAAGAGGCCGGCGTCCGGCACCTCCAGCGGTTGCTCGACTCGCTGTCGCGCAAGGCGGCGATCGAGGTCGTGCGCGGCCGCGACGGGCTGTCGATCCGGCGCGGCGACCTGCTCGGCCTGCTCGGGCCCGCGATCGTCGACGAGGAGTTCACGCTGCGCCGGCCGGCGATCGGCATCGCGACGGGGCTCGCGTGGACGTCGGCGGGCGGCTCGCTGCTGCCGATCGAGGCGCTCGCGATGCCCGGCACGGGCCGCACGATCCTCACCGGCCAGATCGGCGAGGTCATGCGCGAGTCGGTGCAGACGGCGATCTCGTTCATCCGCACGTGCTTTCCCAAGCTCGGAATCGTCGCGGACCACCTCGACTCGCTCGACATCCACCTGCACTTCCCCTCGGGCGCGACGCCCAAGGACGGGCCCTCGGCGGGCATCGCGATCGCGACCGCGGTCATGTCGCTCGTCGCGAAGGTGCCGGCGCGCCACGACGTCGCGCTGACCGGCGAGATGTCGCTGCACGGCAACGTGCTGCCGGTCGGCGGGATCCGCGACAAGCTGCTCGCCGCCGTCCGCTCGGGCTTGCGCGCCGCGGTCGTCCCGAGCCGCAACTCCGAGGAGGTCCTGCGCCTGCCCGGCGAGATCCGCAGCCACCTCGACATCCACCTGGTCGACCACATCCGCGACGTGTTCGACCTCGCGCTCGTGCGCCGCATCGGCATCGCGTCGGGCGGCTCGCGCTCCGCGGGCCCGCGCCGCACGGTGCGCCGGGCCCGCCCGCCGCGCCAGACGGGCGCGTGACGCAAGCGCGCCCCTTGATCTGGCGCGCGCGGCGGCCGATCCTGGGAGCGATGCACGCCCCGCTCTCGTCGACGCTCCTCGCGGCCGCGCTGACGGCGCTCGCTCCTGCGCCGGCCCAGGATCCGGTCGCGCCGCCCCCGCCGCC
>CAZGTQ010000377.1:0-5654 GCA_964528575.1 uncultured Planctomycetaceae bacterium
CTCGACCCGATCGGCGGCACGAACGGCTCCGCGTTCGGGATCCACGTCGACCTCGACGCGGATGGCACGCAGGCGATCGTCGGCGCGTTCTTCGAGAATGGAGTCGGGCGCGCGTACATCTTCCAGAAGTCGGGTGCGAACTGGAACCAGACGGCCCAGCTCTCGGCTCCGTCGCCGTCGGCCGGCGACAACTTCGGGGTGTCCGTCGCGATCGATGGCGACACCGCGGTCGTCGGCGACTGGCTCGACGACGACAAGGGCCTCGAGAGCGGCTCGGCCTACGTGTACACGCGCAACTTCGCCGGCCAGTGGAGTCAGCTCCAGAAGCTGACCGCGAACGACGGCGCGGCTGGAGACAACTTCGGCATCGACGTCGACATCGACGGCGACCGGATCCTCGTCGGCGCGTGCGGCGACGACGCCCTGCGCGGCTCGGCCTACGTCTTCGACCGCAGCGTCACGTTCTTCGCGGAGTCCGACAAGGTCGTACCGAGCGACGGCGTCGCGGGCGACCTGTACGGCGTCGCCGTCGGGCTGAGCGGCGAGCGCGGGGTGCTCGGCGCGTTCGGCGTCGGCGCGGACATCGGCGCGGCGTACCTGGTCGAGCAGGGCGTCGGCGGCTGGAACGAGGTCGGCAAGCTGACCGCGAGCGACGGCGTGGCGGGGGCGGCCTTCGGGAACAGCGTGTCGATCGACGGCAACCAGGTCGTCGCGGGCGCGCCCGGCGACACGGGCTCGCCGCCCGCGGTCGGCAAGGTCTACGTCTACACGGCATACGATGAGATGTCGCTGCACGCGTCGCCGAACAAGGTGTCGGTCGGCTCGGGCGGCACGCAGACGCTGCGCATCGAGACCTGCCCCGTGCAGCCCGGCACCGTCGGCTCGTCGACGTTCTTCTACTTCATCGTCGGCTCGGCGACCGGCACCTCGCCCGGCTTCCCGATCGACGGCTTCCTCCTGCCGCTGACGTTCGACTCGTACTCGCAGTTCTCCCTGCTGAACGGGAACCAGCCGCCGTACAGCAACACGTTCGGCGTCTTCGACGGCAACGGCGAAGCGTCCGCGGCGATCACGATCCCGCCGGGCTCGCCGCCGAACTTCGTCAACTTCACGCTCCACCACGCCGCCCTGATGCTCGAGCTCCAGCCGGCGCTCGTGCTCGTCCGCGGCGTGAGCGACGCGAGCACCCTCCAGTTCCTGCCCTGATCGGGCGGCTCGAGAATCTGTTGCTCCGCGGCGTTTCGACGCGACCGTTGGCCCCAGCGCGTCCCGCGGAGCCCAACCCCAGAAACCGACAACGATGAGATACCTTGCGACGTTCGTCGCCGTGGCCGCCTGTGCGCCCGCGGCGGTGGCCCAGATCGCGTCCACCGTGGGGCCGGCCGACGCCCCCGTGGGCTGCGAGATCGTCATCACGATCTCGAACGACTCCACGCAGACGACCCTGCTCGGCCAGTTCTGTCCGTACAACGTGCGCACCCCGCAGGGCGGGACCGTGTATTCGCTGGACTGCCCAGCGTTCGCCCCGATCCCGATCGACCCCGGCGGCACGTTCGTCGCTCGTTGGGACACGCGCGACGACTTCGGCAATCTCGTCCCGCCCGGCGACTACGTCGTCGAGGTCGAGCTGCCGGACGGTACGAGCGAGTTCTGGCCGATCACGATCGGCAACACGGACGCGGGCATCGCGCAGGTCGGCGTGATGCGCATCGGCACGGTGCACGGGCTCGAGTACTGCGCGCCGCTCGACGCCGGTTTCGTGTACTTCACGATGGCGTCGCTGGCGGTGGCGAGCCCGGGCATCCCGACCTGCGGCGGGTTCGTGCCGCTGACGATCGACGGCCTGTTCCTCGCCGCGCTCGACCCCGGGTTGGGGCTGCTCCCGAACGGCATCGGCGTCCTCGACTCGGACGGGCGCACGCAGGCGCCGGCGGTCGCGCTGCCGAACAACCCGAACCTGCTCGGGCTCAACGTGGCGCTGGCGTACGCGGTGCTGGATCCGAGCGCGTCGCCGTGCGCGATCCGGCGCACGTCGCCCGCGCTCTCGTTCGTGATCCAGTAGGCCGTGATCCAGTAGACCGGCAGCAGGTCGACCGGGTCCGGGCCGAGAGGCGGACAGCGGGGTATCCTAGGGAAATGGGGGGCGCCTCCGAGGCGCCCCCCCTTCGGATGGCGGCGCCTCCCGTGGCGCCCCCAATTCGATGGGCGGGCGCCTCCCGCTTGGATGCGCCCCCCGAGCCCTGGTATGAGCGAACTCGGCACGTGGGGTCCGTCGGACGGCGGCATCACCGTCCTCGAGCCGCCCCCCCGGCGACAGCCGCGTCGCTCCGGGGGCGGTGCGGAGCCACCCGACCGCTGGAACGGCGACGGCGACGGCGGCGGCGGGGGCGGCGACGACTCCGATGGGGAGGGGGACGGCGAGCGGCGGCCGAAGCGGTCGCGGCGTCAGCCGCCCAACGGCGCCGCGGAGCTCGGCTTCGGCCTGATGCTGCTCGGCCTCGGCACGCTCTTCGTCGCGTTCCTCGGCACCTGGCTCGTCTTCCGGCGCACCGCCGGCGCCTGGCCGCCGCCCGGCACGCCGCGGCCGCCGGCGGGCTTGTGGCTGAGCACGGTCCTCTTGGTCGCGAACAGCGCCGCGCTGGTCCGCGCCGTGCGCGCCCGCCGCGTCGGCGACGGCCCTGCGACGCGCCGTTGGCTCGCCAGCGCCGCGGTCCTGGGCCTCCTGTTCCTCGCCGCCCAAGGCCGTCTGTGGAGCGACCTGCTCGACGAGGGGGTGTCCCTCTCCGCGGGCGCCTACGGGACGCTCTTCTTCTCCCTCACAGGACTGCACGCGATCCACGTCGTCGGCGGCCTGATCTACCTCGGCCTGGTCGTCTCGGGCGCGCGCGCGGCGATGGAGCCGGTCGAGCCCGGCGGCCGCCGCACCCGCGTCGAGTTCTGCGCGGTCTACTGGCACTTCCTCGGCGTCGTCTGGATCCCCGTCTTCGGAGTCCTGTACTTCGCCGGCTGATGCGCACCGCCTCCGATGCACGCGGCTCGTTCTGGGTGCTGGCCTTCATCTTCGCCGGTTTCCTCGCGGGCCTCGTCCTGCTCCTCGTGATCCTCGCCACGGGCCTCTGACCCCCCGATTCGGGCGCGCAGGAGAGCCGGCGAGCGGCGTAGAATGGGCCCGGCAGCCGCCTCGCGCGTGAAAGCCGCGGGCCGGATTCCTCAACCCTGTGTCGGGCCGGGCTGAATGGTCCGGCCGCGGCGTCGTACACGCCGCCGGTCGCCGGTCCGCCGCCCAGCGGGGGCCGCACCTAGGGAACGCAGAGGAGCAGTATGAAGTCGATGGGGAAGCTCTCGGGTCTCGCCGCCACGCTGCTCGCCGCTCAGCTCGCCCTGAGCGGCTGCGACCGGGTCGAGATCCGCACGGGCCCCGCGCGCGCGCACGACGTCACGCACGCCGGCGCGTCCCCCGTTCGGGCTCCCGACCGCGACGCCGGGCCCCTGACGCGCACCTACGCGCCCTCGGACGCGCCCGCGTGGTCGCCCGAGGCGAGCGCGTCCCCGCGCTCGGAGGGCCTGTACACGCTCCCGGGCATGGACTGCCTCGTCAACGACGACGGCATCCGCATCAAGGTGATCGCGACGGAGCCGGGCGTGCGCTGCCTCGAGACCGTCCCGAGCGGGCTGCCCGCCGGCAATCCGCTGCGCTATTTCCACCCGTACTTCGTCTTCGACCGCTGGCCCGCCGACGGGCCGCCGGAGCACTACCTCGTCGGCTCGACGCCGCGGCGCTCGTCGATCATCGGCTGGGCGCCCGCGTACGCGGCGACGCGCTGGGACACGCGCGTCGGCGTGCGCTACAAGCGCAGCGACGATCCCGAGGTGCGCGTGCCGACGCTGCTCGTCTACGGCGGCAAGCAGCCGCTGATCGACTATCTGGAGACGGGCGTGCTGCCCGACGAGCAGCCGCTCGCGCGCGCGACGCCGACGGCGCAGGGGCGCACGCTCATGCCCTGGCCGGTCGCGGAGACCGAGCTCGTCAACGTGCGCGGGCAGATGTTCGAGCTCGTGCGCATCAACTTCCTCGCGCAGATCAAGCAGGCCGAGGGCGGCATCGACCTCGCGGCGACGCCCGAGAAGGAGCTCGTCGCGCCCGCGACGTACGCGCCGGCCGAGGTCGCGCAACTGCGGCGCGGCGTGAAGATGCTCGACATCGTGTTCTGCGTCGACAACACGCACAGCACGGGCGACTTCATCGTCGGCATCCGCGAGGCGGTGAAGCGCATCTCGCAGGAGCTGCAGACGCTGCCGTTCCGGCCGGACGTGAGCTTCGGGCTCGTCCTGTACCGCGACTACGTCGACGGCGTGTACTTCGATGGCTCCGACGGCCGCTCGGTCGTGCGCTCGTTCCCGCTCGAGCGCGACCTCGGGAGCTTCTTGAGCCACGTCGAGCCGCTCCGCGAGGCGCGCCTGAGCAGCGACGACTGGGCCGAGGCGGGCTACGACGGGCTCTACACCGCGCTCGCCGGGACGCGCTGGCGCGACGCGCTCGCGGCCCGCTGCGTCGTCCTGATCGGCGACAACCGGTTCCACGAGCCCGAGTCGGAGAAGAACCCCAGCAAGATCGGCCTCGGCGAGATCGAGCGCGCGGCGCAGTCGCGCGGCATCAAGGTCTTCTCGCTCGCGATCGACGGCAAGGGCGGCGACGAGGAGCAGGCGCTCCTCTGGTCGCAATTCGAGGCGATCGCGCGCGTGACCGGCGGGACGTGCCACCGGCTGACGGAGGCGCAGCGCGTCGTCGGCGAGATCGCGTCGATCATGGACGTCGAGACGAACGTCGTGCAGACGCGCGCGACGGTCTTCGACGACCTCGCGATCGGCCGCAGCGCCGAGCAGATCGCCGCCGACCACGAGATGGACATCGAGCAGGTCACCGAGGTGATGGAGTTCCTCGGCGGCGCCGGCGTCGACTTCGACAAGCTGAAGCCCGGCGTGCCGAGCTTCGCGACCGGCTGGGCGCTGACCGAGATGAACGGCGTCCCGCTCGTCGAGCGCGAGGTGTACGTCGCGCGCGCCGAGGTGGACGTGCTGCTGGGCGCGCTCAACCTGCTCTGCTCGCACCTCTCGCCCGACTTCGGCCGCCAGGCGTTCGGCATGGGCCTGGCGGGCCGCATCAACCCGGTCGCGAGCTTCCTCGAGGGCGAGGTCCCCGAGCCGCTCGACGTCTTCCTCATGGCGAAGGGCATCCCCGTCGCGCGCTCGAGCATCCTGCGCCGCGACTCGAACGAGATCCGCCACATGCCCGAGCAGTTGCGCAACGAGCTGCGCCAGCGGATTGCGAAGCACAACGTCCCCTCGCTCGTCAACGCGCGCAACGACGAGTCGTTGTGGTCGCTCCGCGACGGCGGCCTCGACTTCGGCTGGATCCCCGAGAAGATCCTGCCCTGAGCGCTTCGCCGGGTACGTGCCCGTGGCCCTCGTCCCCCTCCTCGCGCTCGGCGACCTCTCGCCCGCCGCGCTGCTCGGCGGCGCCGGAGCGCTCGTCCTCGCGGCGATCGCGCTCGTGCTCTGGCGCGGCCGCGGCACGCCGGCGGCGACGTTGGCTCCGCGCGGATCCGGCGGGACCGCGGGTCGCGGCGCCGCGGACGCGCGCCCGCCGCGGCCGC
>CAZGTQ010000378.1:0-34735 GCA_964528575.1 uncultured Planctomycetaceae bacterium
CAGCCCCCACCCTCCGCCCTCGAGGACCCGCGGGGAGCGGCAGCGGTTGCGCCCCGCGTCGCGGCTTCTCGCTCCGCCGCGCAGGTCGCGCTCGCGGGCCTCGCGCCGGCGTCAGGACGAGCGATCGGCGCGGCCCGCCCGCGCTCGCCCTCCGCCCTCCGCCCTCCGCCCTCCGCCCAGTGGACCGGGCGGGAGCGGCTCCGGTTGCGTCGCGCGACCGGTCTTCTGGCTCGAGCTGGTCGCGCTCAACCGCCGCCGGCGTTCGGCCCGGGCATCGCCGTGTCCTCGGGGTCGGGCTCGAGGCCCATCGCCCACTCGCGCCAGGCCTGGTCGAACTCCATGTAGCTCATCCCCAGGTGTTCCTTGAACCCGTCGCGGTGGTGGTCCTCGAGGTTGCTGCCGTCCGGGAGGCCCTTGTCGTCGGTGAGCGCCGTCAGGTCGTCGAGGATCTTCGCGAAACCCTCGGGATGGCGCTCGATCAGGTACGTGATCATCGACCACGTCGTGAAGTGCTCGGCGAGCGTGAAGTTCGCGTAGTTGCGGTGCGCGAGCAGCTCGGCGAGCCGCGGCGCCTCGCCCTTGCGGACGAGAGCGTGCACCTCGTCCTTCCACTTCGACTTGTTCGTCATGTTGGCGATGCCGCCCTCGGACGCGTCGAAGCTGTTGAACTCCGGGCTGACCTCGCGCTCCATGTAGTGCGCGAGCCCCTCGTGGATCCACACCGGCGTGTCGTAGCTGTAGTGCTTGTATCCGTCGAGGAAGTTGTGCGCGAGGTTGAAGACCATGTGGCCGTGGAACGCCGGGTCCTTGCGCAGATCGGTGGCGTGCTGCGCGTGCATGACCACCGTGAGCGTGTCCCGCTCGACGACGTTCCAGCGCTGCGGGTGCTTGTTCACCACGCCGAACTCGTGCAGTAGGAAGTCGACCGACAGCGCCTCCGATGGGAGCATGAGCACCTCGTACTTGCCCTTCTGCCCGAGGTAGGGGCCCATGCCCATGTACGGCTGCCCGAGGATCCACTCGGACTGGTCCTTCGGGAAGTCCTCGTCCTTGCGCTGGATGATCTCGAGGAAGCGGTCGTACGCCTTCTCCGCGCGCAGCGCGAACATGTGCGAGCGCAGCCACGGATCCAGCGTGCGGATCTTCTTCGGCTGGATGTTCGGCAGCAGCTCCGCCAGCTCCTCGAGCTCGGCGCGGATCTTCTTCTTCTCGTTCGTCGGGACCTTGTAGGGCCCGAGCGCGAAGCCGATCTCGAGGTGCTCGCTCTCGATCCAGACGATGTCGGTGGAGGCGAGGTACTTGTCGACGTACGCCGTGTCGTGCGTCGCGAACTCGAAGCCGCCGTGGCTGACGATGCCGGCGCGCGCCATCGTCTCGGGGTCGCCTTCGCAGTACGGGCACAGCGACGGATCGTTGTCGGGCACGTCCCGCTTCTGGGCGGCGGCCGCAGCGGGCGCCAGCGCGGCGCACGCCGTCGCGAGGAGCAGCGCGCCCCACGCGCGCCGCAGGATGGCGGAGCTCTTCATCACGTCCTCTTCACCACGTCTCAGACCCTGCTCTTCCATTGCTTCGCCAGCTCGATCGCGTCGAACACCGACAGCTTCTCGATCGGCGGATCGCCGTCGACGATGCCGCGCAGCGCGTTGATCGCGGCGACGCGGATGCTGTTGTCCTTGCTGTCGAGGTGCGGCTTGACCGCCGGCACGGCTTCGTCCTTGGTCCCGCACGCCGCGAGCACGTGGAGCGCCGCCACGGTGTGCTGGCGGTCCGCCCCCTTCATCTTCGCGACGACCCGCTTGGTCGCCTCCGGGCCGCGCGCGCCGGTCAGCGCGACGTGCATCTTCTTGCCGCGCTCGCCCCAGCCCTCGGCCGCGACGTCGACGATCAGCTCCAGCCCCTCGAGCGAGCCGGCCGACGTCGCTGCGAGCGCCGCGACGAAGTGCTCGTCCTCGTCGTACTTGCGGCTCTTCTTCTCCTTGTAGAGAGCCTGCGTCGCGAGCGCCTTCTCGGCGGCCTCGCGGATGCCGGGATCCGGGAAGAGCGCGGCCCGCTCGAGCGCCCACTTGCGCACGACGTCGGAGCCGTCGTCGAACCACGCGGCGATCAGGCGCGTGTGGCGCTCGTCGGTGATCTCGTCGACCACCGCGAGCAGCCGCGCGAGCGCCGCCTCGTCGCGCTCCTTGCCGAGCAGCGGCACGAGGTACGGGGTGGCGCCCGGCCCGACCGCGACGATGCCCGATGCGCCCTGCTCGGCCATCTCCGGCGTATGCGCGTTGCGGACGCGCTCGATGTCGAGCTCGACCGTCTCCTCGTCGTCGCGCGACAGCTCCGGCCACGCTTTCGCGCGCTCGACCGGATCGTCCAAAGCGGCGGGAACGGCGGGAGCGGCGAACGAGAGCAGCGCCAGGGCGCCGAGTGCGGGAACCAGGGCCGGGATCATCGATCTTCTCCTCGCATGCGGTACTTCCATTCGGCGGGCACGACCTCGTCCCAGGCGGGATCGACGATCGAGAGCTCGCACGCGTCGACGAGAGCGGCGAGCCCCGCGCGGTCCGTGTCCGGCGGCAGGTACGGCTCCTGACGCAGGCTGATCGTCCAGCGGTCGCGCACCGCGATCGACTCGTCGGGCTCGTGCGCGTCGACGCCCACGACGAACGCGGTGCCGATGCCCTCCTCGACCTCGGACCAGACGCCGAGCGGCAGCTCGGTCACCGGCCCCCAGATCTCGAAGCCGAGCTCCTTCCACGAGCCGCTGACCTGCCCCGCGGGCGCCGGCGGCCCGTCGTCGAGCGGCGCGGCGCCCTCCCCGCGCTCGTACGCGAGCCACGCCGCGGCGCGATCGATGGCGGCGGCGCGCGCCTCGGGCTCCCGCACCTGCGTGGCGGCGCGCGGCAGCACGAGCGCGGTCAGCGCCTGGCGCCGGTGCAGGATCGTGTTCTTCGCAGGCTCGAGCCGCGCCACCCATCCCGCGACGCGGTCGATCTCCGCCTGCGAGAGCGCCATGTCGTCGACGGCGAGCACGGTCCCCGGCGGCCAGTCCTGGGGCGCCGGCTCGCTCTCGCCGCCCGAGCGCAGCGCGAGCGCGACGAGCGCCGCCGCGACCGCCGCCGTCGCTCCCGCCGCCAGAGCGCAGCGCGCCATCGGGATCACGCCTCGGCCGCCTTCGCGTCGAAGTTCGCGACGAAACGCAGCGCGTTGTCGACGACGAACCGGTACGCGGTCTCGACGTTCGCCGCGATCGACTCGAGCCCGCGCGCGACGAGCACCATCGGGAACGTGCCCTGGTTCTCGATGAACAGCGAGCGCGGGTCGTTCTGGAACGACTCGATGCGCAGCGCGAAGATCTGCGGCTGCTCGGGCGTCGCGGGGAACACCATGCGGATGCCCCAGAGCTGCGGCTCGCGGCCCAGGCTCTGCGTCTCGCCGGCGAAGCCGAACATGCCCTCCTCGAGGTACTTGCGGCTGTCGTGGAAGTTGCGCGGGTTGACGAGCGTGCGGATCGTCACGATCTGCGCCGTGAAGACCTGGATGCCGCGCTCGGCCGCGACCATCTCGGTCAGCGAACGCGCCCGCACCGCGAACTCCTCGACGGTCAGCCCGGTGTTCTCCTCGCGGAACTGGATGCGGCCCGCGAGGAACGCCGCCGAGGAGACCGCGTCGGGCCGCGCGACCGGGTTCGAGAGCACGGCGCCCTCGTGCGTGACGGTGAACGAGCGGTAGAGCGGGTCCCCGCTCTCGAACATGCGGTTGTGGATCCGCTGGATCGGCCGCGGGTCGGGCGCGACCGGCGGGTGCTGGAGCTCGCAGATGCAGGCGATCGTGCGCGGGGTGTAGTGCATGAGGCTCGCCGGACGGGGTGGTTGCGGCCTCGCCGGGCGCCGACGGGCGAAACGGGGAGGCGCCCGCCGGGCCTGCCGGCTCCTCGCCCCAGAGTCGTCCCAGAAAGAGTCGTCCCCGAGTCGCCCCAGAGAAGGGTCGCCCCAGAGAAGGGAGTAGGACCGGGCCTGGCGCGAGACTACCGCCCATGGCCGCCCTGGGCGCACGCGTGGCAGGCATCTTACACATCCCCGCGCCCGTACGTGCCGGTCCCGGCTCGCGCAGCCGCTGCGCCGCCGCGCGGCGCGATTCGCCGCGGGTACTCGCCAACGGGGCCAGGGGCTACACTCGTACGCCGTTTCTCCGGCCGCTCCCGCCGCGACCCGCGCGGGCGGCCCTCCTCTCGCCCCGGCGCCCCTCGCCGGCGGCGTCCCGGACCCCCATCGCCTCGTTCCGAGAGACTCCGATGCCCCTTCTCCAACGCACCTCGTCACGCCTGATTTCGACGTCGCTCGGCCTGCTGTGCGGCGCGCTCCTCGCCGCCGGCTGCTCGTCGAGCGAAGAGAAGCAGCTCCGCTGGGGCCGCGCCGACGAGGGCATCGACCCGCTGAACCAGGAGCTCGTCGTCAACGGGGAGACCATCCCCGACGCGGTCGTCCGGCGCGAGCTCCTCTACGCGCGCGGCAACACGCAGCTCGAGTCGAAGAAGCTCGACGTCTACCTCCAGCAGGAGATCCGCCGCCAGATCGCCGAGGGCGCCGACCCCGAGAAGTTCGGGATCGCCCGCGAGCAGGTCCAGAAGTCCCGGGAAGAGGCGCTGCAGAAGATGCGCGAGACGTACCCGGACATGACGCCGGAGGACGTGCTCGGCAACAACGGCATGGACATGCGGTTGTTCACGGACTCGATCGAGCAGACGCAGTTGTTCGACATCGTCTTCCTGCCGGACAACCCGAACGACTGGCCGGAGACGACCGTGGCGCTGATGGACAGCAGCGGCGGCGGCGCGATCGTGGAGCAGCTCCGTCAAAGCTGGGAGCAGCGCGAGCAGGCCGAGCAGACCGAGGGGCCCCAGCCGGAGAACGAGCAGGGCAACGCGATGTGGAAGACCATCATGCGCCAGCTCGTCATCCAGGGCCTGCGCAAGGACGTGGTCGTCAAGACCGCGGTCGACGGTCTGCCGCCGGAGATCTGCATGGTGGTCAACGGCCAGGAGGTGCGCACCGACGAGATGTACGACCGCATCTCCGGGCTCGTCACCGAAGAGGACCTGCGCCGCACGCGCTACTGGCTCGCGAAGACGACCGCGCTGCGCCAGGACCTCGAGCGCTCCGAGCACTACCTGAGCGACGAGGAGTACGCGCAGGCGTTCACCGCGCACGAGGAGCCCTACGTCGGGACGCCGTTCCCGATCGAGGTCATCGCGCTCGGCTTCAACCGCTTCCCGTCGATGGACGCGTACAAGCGCTACTTCCGCCTGAAGGAGTCGTACGAGCGCTCGATCGCGGCCGAGATCACCGACGAGGCGCTGCGCGGCCACCTCGAGCGCGCCAACCCGATGCTCGGGCTCGCGCGGGTCGACACGCAGGTGATCCTGTGCTCGGCGTACGACTTCAAGCGCGGCAAGTGGATGGAGGGCGGCTGGGAGCGGGCGGCGCAGCGCGCGACCGAGGCCGCGCAGAAGCTGGCGGCGGGCGCGGAATGGGACGCGATCCTCGAGGAGTACTCCGACTACTGGGATGCGCCGACGCCCACGAACCAGGCGCCCGGGCAGCCGCAGCCGCCGCAGCGCAAGAACAAGGGCCGCTTCGGACCGCAGAACCGCAACGAGCTGCTCAAGACCGTCGGCGAGAGCGAGTACGAGCTCTTCCTGATCGGCTCCTCGATCACCGACCACGTGTTCTTCGACCAGGAGCCGGGCACGATCGCCGGTCCGCTGAAGGGCGTCCACGGCTGGTACATCACGCGCGTCGTGTCGCGCACGCAGCCGGCGCAGGAGATGTCGCTCGAGGACGAGCAGAAGCGCAGCCTCGTCGAGCAGGACTACCTCTCCTGCCGGTTCAACGAGTACGCCGAGGAGGTCCTGCGCGAGGCGAGCGTGCAAGGCGTCGACGTCCCGTACTGATCCGCGCCGCGACCGCCCGCGCTCCGGGACGTCCGATGGCCCGTCCGATGGCGCGCGATGGCGGGTGATGGCGGGCGATGGCATGAAGGGGGTCGGCCGCAGCGGCCGGCCCCTTCTCGTCTCTGCGCTTCCCCCGCGCGGCGCGGATCCCGACACTGTCCAGCACCGGCAAGGCGCGCGTCGTGCCGGCCCTTCCCATCGTGAGCGAGAAACCGTCCGCCTCCGCGAGGCGCTCCAACCTGCGCCTGACGTGGGATCTGCTCCAGCCGCACGCGAAGCCGCGCCTGCCGCTCATCGCGGCGGTGGCGGTGCTCGGCGGGGTGGTCGCGATGACGCAGAGCGCGCCGATCCTGCTGATCGAGCCGATCTGGAACCTCGTGCTCTTCCCCGCGGAGAACGCGGCCGCGCAGGAAGATCCCAGCGCGCTCGTTCGCTTCTTCCTCGCGATCCAGGAGCGCGGCGAGGCCTGGTTCGACCTCGAGGATCCGCGCGCCTTCGTCCTCGGCTCGGTCGTGGCGCTGATGCTCGTGCTCGCGCTCATCAGCGCGGCGGGGCAGTACGCCTTCGTCTGGCTCTCGCGCTGGGTCTCGCTGGGCATGGTCGTCGACCTGCGGCTGCGGCTCGCGCGGCACTTGATGGGGCTCTCGCTGCGCTACCACGGCAGGCGCCGCTTCGGCGACCTGCTCTCGCGCATCAGCTCGGACGTGCAGACGACGCTGCAGGCGATCGAGACCGGTCTCAAGAGCCTGATCCAGGAGCCGGCGTTCGTCATCGTCAACCTGTGCCTGGCGCTGTACATCGCGCCCGGGCTCACGCTCGCGGTGCTCGTGACGTTCCCGCTGCTCGCGTGGCCGGTCAAGCGCCTCTCGCGGCGGATCCGCAAGGGCTCGACGCGCAGCCTGACGACGCTGGGCTCGTCGGTGCAGGCGCTCGCGGAGATGTTCCAGGGGATCCGGATCGTCAAGGCGTTCCGGGCGGAGGAGCGCGAGCTCGCGCGCTACCGCGCGCTGAACGAGGAGTACATCGGCTCGTCGATGCGCATGGTGCGCGCGATCGCGCTCGCGCGCTCTTGGTCGTCGTTCTTCGCGATCACCGGGATGGCGGTGCTGCTGGGGGCGGCGGGGCTGTTCCAGCTCTCGGCGAACATGTTCCCCGACGGCGGCGCGATGGCGATGTTCTTCCTGATCGTCGCGACGGTGTTCTCGCACCTGAAGAGCGCCGTGAAGGCGCTCGGCGCGGTCGACGAGTCGGTCGGCGCGTCGGAGCGGCTGCTCGCGCTGCTCGAGGAGTCGAACGACGTCGTCGAGAGTCCGAGCCCGTTGCGGCTGGCCGGCTTCGGCTCGGGCATCCGCTTCGAGGGCGTGTGCTTCTCGTATCCCAACAGCGACGAGCGCGCGGTCGTGGACCTCGATCTCGAGCTGCGGCCGGGCGAGACGCTCGCGCTCGTCGGCCCCTCGGGCGCGGGCAAGAGCACGGTGATGGACCTCGTCTGCCGCTTCTTCGACCCGACGCGCGGGCGCATCACCGTCGACGGCCGCAACCTGCGCGACGTGTCGCTCGACGACTGGGCGTCGCTCTACGCGATGGTCGGGCAGGAGCCGTTCCTGTTCCACGCGTCGATCGCGGAGAACATCCGCTACGGGCGTCCGGACGCGACCGACGAGGACGTGCGCGCGGCGGCCGAGGCGGCGCACATGCACGACTACATCGCGACGCTGCCGAACGGCTACGAGACGGACGTCGAGTCGGCGGGCGAGCGGCTCTCGGGCGGCCAGCGCCAGCGCATCACGATCGCGCGCGCGATCGTCAAGGGAGCGCCGCTCCTGCTGCTCGACGAGGCGACGAGCGCGCTCGACAGCGAGTCGGAGCTGGCGGTCCAGAGCGCGCTCGAGACGCTGATGGCCGATCGCACGGTGCTCGTGATCGCGCACCGCCTCGCGACGATCCGCAACGCCGACCGCATCGCAGTGCTCGACGCCGGCCGCCTCGTCGAGATCGGCAGCCACGAGGAGCTGATCGCGCGCGACGGGACGTATGCGCGCCTGCACGCGCTCCAGCAGCTCGACGCACCCGTCGCGAGCGGCTCTCGGCCCACCTGATCCACGCGCTCGCGCTCGCTCGCGAGCGAACGGCGGCGGACCGCCCCGAGCGCGAAGCGCGGGTGATCTCGTGGCGCGGGTGATTCCGTGAGCCAGGCCGGCGCGCAGGCCGTGGAGAAGTGCCGGCGTCTGCGAACAGGACGGTCGAAGTCAGGCCGCTCCGCGGCGCCTTCCCAGGCGCCGCGAGACTTCGTCGGGGCCTCTGTTCAGTCCTCGATCGCGGGCGGGGGCGTGTAGCCCTCGGGCAGGACCCGCACGGCGCCGGCCGAGAGGAACTCGGCGAGCTCGAGGGCCTCGGTGCGCGGGGATCCGCTCACGAGCTCGCGCGCGGTCTCGCCGCAGGTCCTGCCGGCGTTCTCTTCTCCGGCCATCGCGAGCTCGATGCAGCCGAGCGTGTTCAGCTCTCCGAACGGGCCGTCGCGCAGGGGGAGCTCGGTCTCGGGCACGGTCTCGAGCGCCTCGAGCAGACAGCGGGAGAGCGCCGCGCCGTCGCGGCTCTGGATCGTCTGGCCGCGCGGCAGGAAGTACGTCGCCGGCGCCCAGCGCATCTCGCGCGCTGCCGCCGTCTCGAGCGAGGTGTCGGGGTCCACGGTGCCCATCGGTCGCCAGCCGTGCTGCAGCGCGAGATCGAGTGCGCTGAGCCAGAGGTCGGTGTCGACCGCGAAAGTCGCGCCGTCGATGCGTCGGAGTAGGTGGTTGATGTCGTGCCCCCTAAAGTCGCGCGGGGACCGCACCGAGCGCGGTCCCCGCCGGTTCGGCGCGGTCTACCAGCGACCGCCGCCCCCGCCGCCTCCGCCACCGCGGCCGCCGCGGCCACCACCGCCGCCGCCACCGCCCCCGCCGCCACTGCGCGGCTGGCGCTCTTGCGCTTCGTTCACGCGGATCGCGCGGCCGTCGATCTCGGTGCCGTCGAGCGCCTCGATCGCGCTCTGGGCATCGCCGTCGCTCGCCATCTCCACGAAGGCGAAGCCGCGCGGGCGGCCGGTATCGCGGTCGGCGACCACGTGGACTTCGTTCACGCGCCGGCCGTCTTGCTCGAAAGCGAGTCGGAGCGTGTCCTCGGTGGTGTTCCAGGACAGGTTGCCGACGTACAGTCGTTTCGTCATCTTCGGTTCTCGGATCGGTCTCTTTTCGCGCGCGGCTGAACCGATCGGGTGTCGAAGCTGGACGTACGGCAATCGGGCGCAGACCGGCGATTGGAAAGCGCCCGCGCCGCGTGGATCGCTCGATCGACGCCCAGCGCGAGCCGCGCCACGGTAGCCCGCGCTGCGTCGGCGTGCGCCGAGATTCCCGCTTTCGTCCCGGTCCGGACCGGCCCTCCGGGGGGTCTCCTGGCCACCGTCGGAGCTGCCCGTCAGCGCCGCTCGAGCAGGCACGCGGCTTGCACCGCGATCCCCGCTCCGCCGGCCAGCGCGCCCAGGCCTTCGACGCTCTTGCCCTTGACGTTGACCGCGCCCGGATCGATGCGCAGCAGTCGGGCGATGGACGCGCACATCGCGTCGCGCTGCGGCGCGATCCGCGGGCCCTCGGTCACGACGACGACGTCGACGTTCGCAACCTTCCAGCCGGCGTTGAGGACCGGCTCCAGAGCGAGCCGCAGGAGCTTCTTGCTGTCGGCCCCGCGCCAGCGCTCGTCGTCGTCGGGGAACAGCGTTCCGATGTCGGGCATTCCGGCGGCGCCGAGCACGGCGTCGGTGATCGCGTGGAGCACCGCGTCGCCGTCGGAGTGCCCCTCGGGCCCCGCGGGATGGTCGAACGCGACGCCGCCCAGGACGCACGGGCGCCCCGGCACGAGACGGTGGACGTCGAAGCCGGTCCCGACGCGGTAGCTCATGCGCGCTGCTCCTGCCGCGCGCGCAGGATGGCGCGGGCGATGGTCAGGTCGTCGGGCGTGGTCACCTTGAGGTTGGTCGGGTCGCCGGGCTCGATCGCGACGGGTCCGACGTAGCGCTCCCACAGGGCGCTGTCGTCGGTGGGGCGGAAGCCTTCGTCGGCCGCGCGCCGCACGAGCTCGCGGAAGCGGCGCGCCTCGAACACCTGCGGCGTCTGGGCGTTCCACAGCACGCTGCGGTCGAGCGTGTCGTCGACGCGCTTGCCGTCGGACGACGTCTTGATCGTGTCCTGGACCGGGATGGCGACGAGGGCTGCGCCCTCGGCCGCGGCGCGCGCGGTCGCCCGATCGATGCACGCGGGGGCGACCAGCGGTCGCGCCGCGTCGTGGACCGCGATGACGTCCACGCCGAAGCTGCACCAGAACACCCCGGCTCGCACCGAGTCCACCCGCTCCGCGCCGCCCGCCACGACGACGCGCACCTTGCCGTAGACCGCGACGTCGGCGCACGCTCGCTCGTACGTCTCGACGTCGTCGGGATGGACGACCAGCACGACCTCGACGACGCGCTCGCTCGCCTGGAACGAAGCGAGCGTGTGTTCGACGAGCGGCCGCCCGTCGAGATCGAGCGCCGGCTTGCGCGCGCCGCCCGCTCCGCGCATCCGCGACGAGTTGCCGGCGGCGACGACGACCGCGGCGGCGGTGGGAGAGGAGCGAGTCATGGCTTCAACCGAGCGCCGGCAGAGCGTAGGGTGCGCGCTCGGTCGGGAGAAACCCCTTCCGAGCGGAGATGCTCGAGGCCGAACCCAACGACGACGCGCCCCCCGAGTGCATCGTCCCCGTCGGCTGCGTCTGGCCCATCGTCCTCGGCGTCGATCCCGGCACGCACGCCTGCGGACTCGGCGTCGTCGTCGCCGCGCCCGACCGTCCGCGCCTGCTCGCCTGCACGGTCGTCCGCCCCGGCCGCCGCCTGCCGATCGCGCAGCGCCTCGAGCGCGTCCGCGCCGGCGTCGA
The DNA here is from genome assembly GCA_964528575.1 of uncultured Planctomycetaceae bacterium. Lineage (GTDB taxonomy): Bacteria > Planctomycetota > UBA1135 > UBA1135 > CAZGTQ01. The sequence continues at coordinate 10,886 of CAZGTQ010000378.1, forward strand.
GGCGATGATCCGCCGCTGCCGGCCGACCGCCGTCGCGATCGAGCGCGCCTTCACCGCGCGCAACGTCCAATCGGCCCTGCGGATCGGCGAGGGCCGCGGCGTCGTCCTCGCGTGCGCCGCCCGCTTCGGCGTCGACGTCGTCGAGTACGCACCCGCCGCCGCCAAGAAGTCGATCGCCGGCAACGGCAACGCGAGCAAGGAGCAGGTCGCGCGCATGGTCGCCGTCCTCCTCGACCGCGACGACCTCGTGCTCGCCCACGACGCGACCGACGCCCTCGCCCTCGCCCTCGCCCACGTCCAACGGCTGCGCGACCCCACTCGCGCCGCCTCGCCTGCGACACCGTCCGCCGGCGCCCGCCGCCCGCGCTCCGCGCGCGGCCCGCGCTGACGGCTCCGAACTGCCACGACCTCGCGTCCGCGCACTTGCGACCTCCTAGCGCGCGAGCTGGAATGACCGCCATGGACCCCGAGCGCCTGCACGACCCCGACCGTTTCGAACGCCTCCAGCGCGAGCTCGACCGCATCGTCGGCGGGCTCGAGGTCCTCGACCGCTCTCTCGAGCTCGACGACGGCCAGAAGGCCGAGCTCGTCGCGACCGACGCCGAGGGCCGCCTCGTCCTAGTGCTGGGCTCGACCGGCGAGGGCTCCGAGCCGGTCCTCGCCTGCCTCGACGCCCTCGCCTTCGCGCGCGCCAACGGTGCCCTGCTCGCCCGCCACGTCCGCGCGGACGGCGTGCGGGCGGGGGCCGACGCGCGCGTCTTCCTCGTCGCCGAGAAGCTCGAGCGGCGCGTCGTCGACCGCCTCGCGCCCCTCCTCGGCGGCCCGGTCGAGCTGTTCGAGCTGCGCACCCTGCGCAGCGCCGGCGGCGCCCGCACGTACCTCGCCCGCGTGCAGGCTCCCGCGACGGAGAGCTCCGCCGCGGTAGGCGCCGCCGCCTTCCTCGATTCGGTGCCCGAGGCTGCCCGGGCGCTCGCGCGCGTTTGCCTCGAACGCATGCGCCGCGTCGATCCCGCGCTCGTCGAGATGGCCGATGCGCGCCGCGTCCTGTGGTCGGCCGATGGTCGCGAGCTGGCCCGGCTCGAGCTCGAGGGCATGCTCCTCGTGGGGGCCTCTCCGGCGGGGCTGCGGGTGGAGCTGACGGATGCGTTGGGCGTCGACGTGCTCGTCGAGGAAGCGCTCGCGGGCTTCGCGGAGCTGCTGCGCGGCTCGGTGGACGACGGCCGTGATTCGCGGAGCGAGGACGAGGACGCGTCGCTCGATCCGGGCGCTCCGCTGCTCACGCCCGAGGAGATGGAGGCCTTCCGCACGTGAAACGCGCGAGCGCGTAGGTCGACCGGCCGCAGTAGGTCGGCCGCAGTCGATCCGGCCGCAGTCGGACCGGCCGCCCGCCAGTCGGACCGGCCGCAGTCGGACCGGCCGCAAGGCGACCGGCCGCCCGGCGGCGCGTGCGCGCGCGTCGCCACTCCAGCCGCGGGCTTCGTCGAGGCGAGCCGTGGCGCGAGTCGGGCTCCCGAGCCCGCGTCCCGAAGGAGCCGACGCCCTCGCCGCCCCCTCCTCGCTCCACCGGGCGGACCGGCCGGGATCGCGTTCGGTTGCGGTCGGTGGGGGAGAAATCGTGGTGCCGTGGGAAAGAGCGGGTGGTCGCGCGGTGGACCGATGCTCGCGCGTGCCGGTTGCGCTTCGGCAGCGCGGATCGGGGCAGCGCGTCCCGAGCGCGGGACGGAGCGGGACGATGGGCGCGGCTTTTCCGCGATTCGGGAGCGGACGGGGCGCGAAGACGCCGACGCGATCAACAGGGCTCCCTTTTCCGGGCCTCCGGCGCGTGGCGGCAGAACCGGCCGTGGCCGAGCCGCCGCGCTATTCGCGTGTCGTCATGAACTGGCTCCAGGCCCGGCGCCTCCTGCGCAGGGCCGGCGGCCACAGCGCCGCCGAAAGTGGCTCGCTCGAGACCGCGGCCGTCCGTCCGGCGACGGAGGATGGCGACGGAGGGGAGCGCGTCGCCCCTGCGGCCGAGCGTTCGAGCAGCGCGGCCGCGGGCGTCGGAGCCGTGCGCGCGGCCTCGCTCTGCATCGCCAGCGGCAAGGGCGGCACCGGCAAGTCCGTCGTGACCGCGTCGCTCGCGCAACGCTTCGCCGTGCGCGGGCGCACGCTCGTGCTCGACGCGGACCTCGGCGTCGGCAACGCGCACATTCTCCAGGACCTCTCGCCCGACACGAGCCTCGTCGACGTCGTCGAAGGGCGCCGGACCGTGCGCTCGGTCGTGCAGGCGTGCGGCGAACGGCTCGACCTGATCGCCGGCGGCTGCGGCGTGTCGCGCATGGCCGGGCTCAGCGCGTACGAGCTCCACGTGGTCGCCGCCGGCCTCGAAGAGCTCGAGCGCGAGTACGCCTACCTGCTCGTGGACTCCGCCGCGGGCATCTCGGTGCAGACGATGTCCTTCGCCGTCCCCGCGGACATCGTCCTGATCGTCACGACGCCCGACCTCACCGCGATGACCGACGCGTACGCCTTCCTCAAGGTGCTCACGCGCCGCAGGCCCGAGTACAGCCCGCTGCTCGTCGTCAACCGCGCCGAGGACGAGCCGAGTGCCCGGCGCGTCGCCGAGCGTATCGGGAACGTCGCGACTCGCTTCCTCGGAACGGCGCCGCGCTACGTCGGTTGGCTCCCGGACGATCCCGCGGTGACGCGCAGCGTCAATCGCCGAGCACCGGTCGTCGACGCCGAGCCGAACGCGCCGTGGTCGCTCGCGCTCGACGAGCTCGCGGTGCGCCTGCTCGAACAATCGTCGAGCGTGCATCCGCGCGGCCTCGGCGCCGGCCTGCTGCGCCGCGTCGGCTATGGAGGGCGCGCGCGCTGACGAGTCAGCCCTTCTTCTTCGACGTCTTCTTCGCAGACTTGCGCCCGGCCGTCGCTTGCGCCGCCTTGCTCCCCGACGCGCTCGCCTTCTTCTTCGACGTCTTCTTGGCCTTCTTCGTCGTCTTCTTCTTCGACGCCTTGCCCTTGGCCTTCTTGCCGCCGCCGCTCGCTGCCGTGGCCTCGCGCCGGATCGCGAGCAGCTCCCACGCGCGCTCCTTCGTCATCTCCTCGATGCGATCGCCGCGCCCGAGCGATGCGTTCGTCTCCCCGTCGGTGACGTAGATGCCGAAGCGTCCCTCCTTCGCGACGACCGGCCGCCCGCTGATCGGGTCCTCGCCGAGCTCGCGCAGCGGCGGCTTCGCGGTCCCGTGCCCGCCGCGCCGGTACACCTTCGGCTGCGCGAGGAGCGCGAGCGCTTCCTCGAGCGTGATCGTGAGCAGCTTCGCCTCGCTGTCGATCGAGCGGAAGTCGCGCCCCTTCTGCACGTAGGGCCCGTAGCGACCGTTGTTCGCGAGGATCGGCTCCCCGTCCGCCGGATCCTTGCCGAGCGGGCGCGGCAGGCTGAGCAGCGCCTTCGCGTCGTCGAGCGTGATGCTCTCGAGCGACATCGTCGCGAACAGGCTCGACATCTTCGGCTTCTCGTGCCCCGGCGGCGGCTCGTCGGCCGTGCCGAGCTGCACGTAGGGTCCGTAGCGGCCGTTCTTGGCGAACACAGGATGGCCGTCGATCTCGCCGATCGGCTCGTCCGCCTTCGGCGCCGCGAGCAGGCCGAGCGCGACCTCGAGCGTCAGCTCGTCGGGCGGCAGCTCCTCCGGCACGCTCGCCGTGCTCTCGCCGCGCTTGACGTACGGGCCGTAGCGCCCCGGCTTGACGACGATCATCTGGCCGCTCTCGGGATCGGGGCCGAGCTCGAACGTGTTGATCTCCGCCGCGTCGATCTCGTCGAGATTCTGCTCGACGAGCTTCTTCAGGCCGAGCAAGTGCTGGTCGCCCAGGTAGAACTGGCGCAGCCAACCCTCCTTGTCCATCTCGCGGCGCGCGATCGCGTCGAGGTCCGCCTCGACCCGCGCGGTGAACGCGTAGTCGACGAGCTCGTCGAAGTGCCGCTCCATCAGCCCGACGACAGCGAACGCCGTCCACGTCGGAACGAGCGCCTGGCCTTTCTTCCACACGTATCCGCGGTCCTGCACCGTCTGGATGATCGACGCCCACGTCGACGGCCGGCCGATGCCGAGCTCATCGAGCCGCTTGACGATCGATGCCTCCGTGTAGCGCGCGGGCGGCGTCGTCTCGTGGCCGTTCGCGGTCACCGATTCGACCGGCAGCCGGTCGCCCTGCGCGAGGGGCGGGAGCAGCGCCTCGCGCTCCGGCTCGCGCTCCGCCTCGGCGCCGTCCTCGCGCGCCTCGACGTACACGCGCCGGTAGCCCTGGAACGTGATCGTTGTCCCGCTCGCGGCGAACTCGCAGTCGACCGGGCCGCTCGGCTCCGCCGCGACGGCGCCGATCCGCACGCTGACGGTCGTGCCCTTCGCGTCGGCCATCTGCGACGCGAGCGAGCGCTGCCAGACCAGTCGATAGAGCGCGAGCTCCTGGCGATTCAGCTCCGAGGCGATCTCCTCGGGGAGACGCAGCGGCACCGTCGGGCGGATCGCCTCGTGCGCCTCCTGCGCGTTCTTGACCTTGCTGCGGTAGGCGCGCGGCGACGGCGGCAGGTACTCGGGGCCGTACTTCGACTTGACCCAGCCGCGCAGCGCGTCGCGCGCCTCGCGCGACAGCTCGACCGAGTCGGTGCGCATGTACGTGATGTAGCCGCGCTCGTACAGGCCCTGGGCGACGCGCATCACTTGTGCGGCGGACAGGCGCAGCTTGCGGCTGCCCTCCTGCTGCAGCGTGCTCGTCATGAACGGAGCGCGCGGCGAGGACGTGTACGGCTTGTCCTCGACCGAGCGCACCTGGAAGTCCGCGCCCCCGAGCCGCTGCGCCAGCACCTCGGCCCGCGCCCCGTCGACGACGACGACCCCGGCGCGCAATCCGCCCGTGTTGTCGAAGTCCTTGCCCGTGGCGACCTTGGAACCGTCCAGCGCGACGAGGGTCGCCGTGAACGCCGGCTCGGTCGCCGTCGCGAGCTCGAGGCTCCAGTACGCCGCCTTGACGAACGCCCGGCGTTCCCGCTCCCGCTCGACGATCAGGCGCACCGTCGGGCTCTGGACGCGCCCGGCGGAGAGCCCGCGGTTGACCCGGCGCCACAGGACCGGCGAGACCTCGTAGCCGTAGAGCCGGTCGAGGATGCGGCGCGTCTCGGCGGCGTCCACGAGCCCCTGGTCGACGTCCCGCGGGTTCGCGAGCGCGGCGTCGATCGCGGCTTGGGTGATCTCGTGGAACACCATCCGCTTGACCGGGACGCGGGGCTCGAGGGCCCGGAGCAGGTGCCAACTGATCGCCTCGCCCTCGCGATCCTCGTCGGTCGCGAGGTAGAGCTCGTCCGCCTCCTTCAGGCGCAGCTTGAGCTCCCGGACGACCTGCTTGCCGCGCTCGGTGAGCTCGTACGTCGGCTCGAAGTGGTTGTCCACGTCGACGGCGAGGCCCTTGGACGGCAGGTCGGCGACGTGGCCCACCGACGCGTGCACGTCGAAGTCGGCTCCGAGGAATCGCTTGATGGTCTTCGCCTTCGCCGGCGATTCCACGATGACGAGCTTCTTGGCCATATTGCTCCCCCCCGTACGGCACGTCCGGCCCGGTTGTCAAGGGCGATCGGAGCCCGACCCGCGCGCGGCGGCTACGCCGCCGGAGGCCGCGGACAATCTCGCGAGGAATCTCCAGCGTGCGTGCAACCGTCGCGCCGCGGCCCGGTCCAGCTCGCGTGCAACGCCTCGAATCGACCGCTCCCGAGCCCGCCGCAGGGCCTTGGTTCCTCGGCGCCGGCATCGTGGGCTGGCTCGCCGTCGCGCTCGTGCGCGACGCGCTCGGGCCCCCCGTCGCGCGCGACCCGCTCGCCCCGGCGGGGGCGAGCGAGCGCCACGAAGCGCCGCGACTCGAGGACTTGTCGCCGCGCGAGCTCCGCTCGATTCCCGGAATCGGCGAGCGGCGCGCGGTCGCGATCGCGAGCGCCGCGTGGGCGAGCGGCGCGCGCGCGCCTGGCGGCGGGCCTCTGCGCGTCGAGGAGGTGCACGGCGTGGGACCCCGCTCGGCGGAGCGCATCGCCGCGTGGCTCGCGGGGCACGCCGGTTCCGGCGCGGTGGGCGCCGCAGCGGTGCGCGCAGACGCGGCGCCCGAGGCCGAGGGCGCGCTGGGGCGGCCGACCGGCTCCTCCGCGCGCGCGCGGTCCGCGCCGGCGTCGAGCACGGCTCCGCCGCCGTCGAGCACGGCTTCGCCGACGTCGAGCGCTGCCACGCCGCCGTCGAGCGCGGCCACGCCGGTGTCGAGCGTGGCCACGCCGGCGTCGACCACGGCTACGCGGGCGTCGACCACGGCTACGCCGGCGTCGAACGCTGCCACGCCGGCGTCGAACGGCGCCCCGGCGGCATCGAACGGCGCGGGCAAGAATTGCTCCGGCGCGGTCTCCGCCTCGGCGGCGGAGCGTAGACTCGCGGGCCGACCGCCGTGAAGCACCGATCGCAGTCCGCTCCCGCGTCCGCCACCAACGGGTGCGGCTCGCCCGCTCCGCGTGCGCCGTCGCGCCCGGACCGCGCGGCGGTGGACGCCCTCGTGCGGGCGGCGCTGGACGAGGACCGCGGTCCCGGCGACGTGACGTCGCGGGCCTGCGTGCCCGCGGGTGCGCGAGCGCGGGCGCGGCTCCTCGCCAAGGCGCCGGGCCGGCTCGCGGGGATCGACGTTTTCCTGCGCACGTTCGAGTTGTGCGACCCCGCGGTCGTCGTCGAGCACCGCGCGCAGGACGGCGACGTCTTCGCGCGCGGCGACGAGCTCGCGCGGCTGGTCGGCTCGGCGCGCTCGCTGCTGCTCGCCGAGCGCACCGCGCTCAACTTCGTGCAACGCCTGTCCGGGATCGCGACGCGCACCGCGCAGTACGTCGAGCGGGCCGCGGGGCGCGCACGCATCCTCGACACGCGCAAGACGACGCCGGGCCTGCGCGTTCTCGAGAAGTGGGCGGTCGCTTGCGGCGGCGGCGAGAACCACCGCTTCGGTCTGTTCGACGAGGCGATGATCAAGAACAACCACGTCGACCTGTCCGCGGGTGGGCTCGCCGACGCGCTGCGCGCCGTGCGCGCGGCAGTCGGGCCGAGCGTGCGCGTCACCGCGGAGGCGCGCACGCGCGACGAGGCGCTCGTCGCAGCCGAGGGCGGCGCGGACGTCGTGATGCTCGACAACATGTCGGTGCAGGAGCTGGCGCGGCTGTGTCCCGAAGTGCGTGCCGCCGCTCGGGCGGCCGGCCACGTCGTGGAGATCGAGGCCTCGGGCGGCATCGGGCTCGACGACGTCGACCGCGTCGCCGCGTGCGGCGTCGATCGCATCTCGGTCGGAGCGCTGACACACTCCGCGCCGGCGCTCGACCTGTCGCTGCGGCTGGAGCGCGTCGGATGAAGCTGCCGAAGCCGCAGGGCGAGGAGCCGCGTCGGGTCGAGCTCGAGCTGCCGGCGGCGCACTCGGCGGTCCGCGTGGCGCGCCACGTCGTGCGCAGCTTCATCCGCTTGAACGGCATGCCCGACCGCGAGGTCGAGACGCTCGTGCTCGTCGCGTCCGAGTTGCTCGGCAACGCGGTCGACCACGGCGGCGGCTCGAGGGCGATGGACGAGGCCGAGGTGACCAACGGCGCGAAGATGCGACTGCGCCTCGAGCTGACGGCGCGGCGTTGGCAGCTCGAGGTGGCCGATCAGGGCGGCGGCGACCCGAACGAGATCCGCGCGCTGTTCCAACCCGACGGAATGCCCGACCTCGAGGACGAGCGCGGGCGCGGCTTCTACTTGATGGCGCAACTCGTCGATCGCATGGAGGTGCAGCGCTCCACCGACGGGCGCGGCCTCGAGATTCGCGCGACGCGCGACTATGGCCTCGCCTGAGGCCCGCGAGGAGCGAACCGGCCCCTTCGTGCGGACGCTGCGGGCGAGCGCGCGCTGGCTCGGCCGCATCCCGCGGCCCGTCTCGTGGGTCACGCTCGCGCTGTGGATGGGCGTGATCTGGGCGCTGAGCAGCCGCCCCGGTTCCGGCGGGCCGGCGCGCCCGCCCGTCGCGTTCCTCGCCAACCTCTTCCACGCGCCGCTGTTCGGGCTGCTCGCGCTGTGGGCCGCGCTCGTGCTCGCGCGCCGCGACGCGACGGGGGGCACGCCGCGTGTCGATGGGCGCGCGGCGGTCGGCGCGGTGCTCGTCGCGCTGGCGTGGGGCGTGATCGACGAGCTGCACCAGAGCCGCGTACCCGAACGCGACGCATCGGCCGGGGACGTCGTCACCGACGTCGTCGCCGCGTGCGCCACGGTGTGGGTCGCGAGCTACGTCACCGTCGGCTCGCCGAGCGAGCAGGGCGTCGTGCGGCGGCTCGCCGGCGGCGTCGTCGCGTGTGCGCTCGCCGCGCTCGTGGCCACGCTGTAGACTCCGGCGCCCGTGGCCGCCGAGCACGACAACTACCAGAGCCCTCTCGCGAGCCGCTACGCGAGCGCCGAGATGCGCTTCCTGTTCTCGGACCGGCACAAGTTCACGACGTGGCGGCGTCTATGGCTCGCGCTCGCCCAGAGCCAGCGCGAGCTCGGCCTCGACATCGCCGAGCGGCAGATCGAGGAGCTGCGCGCGCACCTCGACGACGTCGACTTCGAGGCGGCGGCGCGCTACGAGCACGAGCTGCGCCACGACGTGATGGCGCACGTGCACGCCTGGGGCGACCAATGTCCCCAGGCGCGGCCGATCATCCACCTCGGCGCGACGTCGTGCTTCGTCGGCGACAACACCGACCTCGTCGCGATGCGCGACGCCGTGCGGCTCGTGCGCCGGCGCCTCGTCGCGCTGATCGCCGACCTGCGCGACTTCGCCGTGCGCTGGCGCTCGCTGCCGTGCCTGGGCCTCACGCACCTGCAGCCGGCGCAGGCGACGACGATCGGCAAGCGCGCGTGCCTGTGGATCCAGGACCTGCTCGACGACCTCGACGACCTCGACCACGCGGAGCGCGGCATCCGCTTCCGCGGCGTGAAGGGAACGACGGGGACGCAGGCGTCGTTCCTCGCCCTGTTCGACGGCGACCACGAGAAGGTGCGGCGACTCGACCGGCTCGTCACGGAGCGCATGGGCTTCGAGCGGGCGTTCGCGGTCACGGGGCAGACGTACCCGCGCCAGCTCGACTTCCGCGTGTGCCAGGTGCTGTCGAGCATCGCGCAGTCCGCGCACAAGTTCGCGACCGACGTGCGGCTGTCGGCGTCGCGGCGCGAGCTCGAGGAGCCGTTCGAAGCGCGCCAGATCGGTTCGTCCGCGATGCCGTGGAAGCGCAATCCCATGCGTTGCGAGCGCATCTGCGCGCTCGGCCGATTCGTGATCGCGGCGCTCGACAACCTCGCGCACACCGCGGCGAACCAGTGGTTCGAACGTACGCTGGACGACTCCGCGAACCGGCGGCTCGCGCTCGCCGAGACGTTCCTCGCGACGGACGCGATCCTCGCGCTGTATCAGAACGTCGCCGCCGGGCTCGTCGTGCACGACGCGGTCGTGCGCAAGAACCTCGAGAACGAGCTCCCGTTCCTCGCGTCCGAGACGCTGCTGATGGAAGCGGTGAAGGCGGGCGCCGACCGCCAGGACGTCCACGAGGCGCTGCGTGTGCACAGCCGCGCGGCGTCCGAGGCGATCCACCGGGGCGAGCCGAATCCGCTGCGCGCGCTGCTCGCCGAGGATCCCGTGCTGGCGGCCGGGGCGGCGCGGCTCGACGAGTGGCTCGATCCGGCGCGCTACGTCGGCCGGGCCCCCGAGCAGGTGCTCGAGTTCGTCGCGGAGGAGGTCGAGCCCGCTCTGGCGCGCCACGCCGGGCTGGCCCCGATCGCGGGCGAAGTGCGCGTCTGAGGGGCGCCGGAAGGCGGCGCCCACGGCCGCGGCGGCGGCGCGGGCCGCTCCCGCTCACAAACCGCGTCCGCGGCGGGGCGGGCCTTCCACCGGCCCGTGCTTTTTTGCTACATCCCCGCTCCCGTCGCGGTCGATCTTTCCCTGGACTGCGGACTCGCGTCCGGCCGTGGCGCCGAGGCGGCCCCGCCTGCGGCGCTCCAGACGCTGGAGAGTCCGGGCCCGCCACCCACCTCCCCGTGACAGCGCCTGGCATCCCCAACGACTTCGTCCTGTCGACGACGTGCTTCGGCACGCGCCTCTCGACGATCGAAGACCAGATCTTCGCCGCGGTCGCGATGGGTTTCCGTCGCATGGAGCTGGGCCTCTCCGGCTCGCCGCCCGCGATGGACGGTCTCGTCGAATCGCAGCGCGAAACGGGCGTCACGATCGGATCGCTCATCGTCGGCTGCCGCGATTCGGCCCACGGCGAGCTCGCTTGCACGCGTCTGGGGAGCCTGAGCTCCGAGCAGCGCGAGCGCGCGTTGAACTCGGTGCGCCGCCATCTGCGCCTCGCGGAGGCGTGGGGCTGCCAGACGCTCGTCGTGCGCGGCAGCAAGATGGAGGACCCCAAGCTCGTCGAGGAGGCCAAGGACATCAAGGCGCGCATCGCCCGCGAGGGAGCGACCGAGACGCTGTGCGCGGAGGCGGTGAAGTTCGTCCAGAAGGCGCAGCGCACGAGCCACCGCCAGGTCGAGCACCTGTGCCGCGCTCTGCACACGCTGATCCAGGAGGTCCCGGACATGCGCTTCGCGATCGAGCCGGGGCTGGAGATCGACGATCTGGTCGGTTTCGAAGCGATGGGCTGGGTGCTGGACGACCTGGCCAGGCAGGAGCTCGGCTACTGGCACGACGTGGGCCGGGTGCATCTGCGGGAGCGGCTGGGGCTGCCGTCCCAGGAGCAGTGGCTCGAGTCCTACGCGTCCAGGATGAAGGGGATCCACCTGCAGGACGCGGCCGAGGACGAGGCGGAGATGCCTCTGGGGCTCGGAGAGGTGGATTTCAAGCTCGTCAGGAGCTATCTGCCGGACGACGCCGAGCGGGTGCTCGAGCTCAACTCCCGCCACGGCCGCGCCGAGGTGCTGGCGAGCGTCCAGTTCCTGGTCGACCACGGCTTCTGAGGCCGCGGAACCACCGCCGCCCCCTCCCACCCGGGCAGACCGGCCGCGAGGCCCCCCGGTGGCGTCGCGATCCGAGACAATCTACGGCTCCATGGACGTCCGATCCGAAAGCCCCGCCACGAGCGGCCGCCGCTCGACGAGCGCGGCCCCGCTGGCCGGTCCGGTCGCTGCGCTCAAGCGCGTTGTCGACGAGGCCGCCGCCGACGCGTCGCCCGCGCGCGTGCTCGCCTTGACCCACCGCAGCCCCGACCCCGACGCGCTCGGCGCCCTCGTCGGCATGCGCACGCTGATCCAGGCGCTGTGCGGCCACGAGGTGCAGATCGCCACCGTCGGCCGCATCCACCGCGCGGAGAACCTCGCGATGGTGCGCGAGCTCGGGCTCGTCTTCGACGACTACTCCGACCTCGACCCCGCGCGCTTCTGCGGCTCGGTGCTGGTCGACACGCAGCCGACGTTCGGCCACACCGTGGTCCCCGAGGGCATTCCGCTGCTCGCGGTGTTCGATCACCACCGCGCGCCCGACGAGGCGCCGATCGAGGGCCCGCGCGTCACCGTGCCGCACGTCGACGTGCGCGAAGACCTGGGCGCGACCTCGAGCCTCGTGTACGAGTACCTGCGCGACGCGCACGTCGAGATCGACGAGCGCACCGCGACCGCGCTGTTCTGCGGCGTGCGCTACGACACGGGCGATCTGTCGTACAACGTGTCGCCGCTCGACGAGGAAGCGTGGTTCGAGACGTTCCGCCGCGCCGACAGGCGCCGCGTCGCGCGCATCGCGCGGCCCGCGCTCCCGGTCGAGTACTACCGCGAGCTGAACCGCGCGCTCTCGCTCGCGCGGCGCTACGGCAACCTCGTGCTGTGCTTGATGGGGGAGGTGCTCAATCCCGAGAGCGTGGCGGAGATGGCGGACTTCTACCTGCGCATGGACGAGTGCCGTTGGTCGCTCGTCGGCGGCCTGTACGAGGGCACGTACTACGTGTCGCTGCGCACGCAGTTCGGCGGCGGGTACGCGTATCCGCTGCTCGAGCGCGTTCTCGACGGCGAGGGCTCGTTCGGCGGCCACGGGCGCGTCGCGGGCGGCCGCATCCCCTGCGACGCGGCGGGCACGGAGCTCGAGCGCCAGGAGAACCGCCTGCGCAAGCGCGCGCTCGACATCCTCGCCGACGTGAGCCGGCTCGACGGCGAGTCGCGCGTCGGCAAGCCGCTGACGTGAGAGGCCGTGGAGCGACCTCGGGCGCCGCCGAGAGCGACGACGCGCGCCCCGGCGACTCTCGCAGGAGGATGGACGAAGTCGTCGCGGATCCGGAGCGGCTTGCCAGGTGTCCGAGGACTCTGCACGGCATCTGAGAGTCGCGGGGTCGCCGCTCGTGCTCGTCGTCGGCGGGCGCGACCCGACGGGCGGCGCGGGCGTCGACGCCGACCGCGAAGCGCTCGAGCGGCACGGCGCGCGCGGCGCGTTCGTCGTGACGGCCCGGACCGACCAGGACGGCGTGCGCGTGCGCTCGATCGGCGCGCGCGAGCCGCACGCGTGGGCGGCCGAAGCGCGTGCGGCGCTCGCGGCGGAACGGCCGTCGGTGATCAAGTCGGGCTTGTTGCCCGGCGCGGAGCACGTCGGCGCGCTCGCGGAGCTGCTCCGCGCGAGCGGAGTGCGCGCGGTCGTCGACCCGTGCCTCGCGGCGTCGGGCGGCGAGCGGTTCCTCGACGACGCCGGCCGCGCGCGGCTGCTCGACGAGCTCGTGCCGCTCGGCGTCGTGCTGACGCCGAACCTGCCGGAGGCGTGCGCGCTCGCGGGCCTGGAGCCCGACGCGCTCGACGCGGACCTCGATCGGCGGGTCGCGCTCGCGCGCGAGCTCGTTGCGCGGGGCGCGGGCGCGGTGCTGCTCAAGGGCGGGCACGGGAGCGAGGACCCGGTGCACGACCTCGTGCTCGAGCGGGGCGCGGCGCCGCGCTGGCACCGCCATCCGCGCGCGCTCGGCCGGCGCATCCACGGCTCGGGTTGTCGCTACGCATCGGCGGTCGCGGCGGGCCTCGCGCGGGGTCTCACGCTCGAGGCCGCGGCGGCCGCGGCGGGGGAGTACGTACGGCGCTTGGTGGCAGGGGTCTGAGGCGGGGCGCTGAGTCGGGGCGCTGGGGCGCCGCTGGTCCACCGCCTCCCCCGCCCGCCCTGGGTTGACGGGCGGCGCGCGGGACGGTGACCGTCGTCGCTCGATTTCTTTCGCGTCTTTGCGGCGCGAGTTCCCGTGTCCTCGGGGTTTGCGGCCGCCGTCGGCGGTGCTACTCTCTCGCGCTCGTCGGGCGGGTGCCCGACGTCGGACGCGGCTGTAGCTCAGTGGTAGAGCGCAACCTTGCCAAGGTTGATGTCGTGGGTTCGAGTCCCATCAGCCGCTCCATTCCGGCTCGAGCGAGACGCGTTGCGAGACGCGCCGCCAGACGCCGAGCGAGACGCGGAAAAAACCTCGCGTCGAGCTGAACCGGCCGGACGAGATCGCGTTGGCAGCGCGCATGCTCCTCGCCGCACTGCTCTTCGCTCTCGTCCAGGACCCCGTCGCCGCCGCACCCCCTGCGGCCGCCGGTGGAGACGCCGAGACGATCGTCACGGCGCCGCGCTCGCGGCTCACGGCGACGTCTTCGCGCGCGCACGTCACCGTCGTCACGGCGGAAGAGCTGCGGGCGACCGGTGCGCGCTCGCTCCCGCTCGCGATCTCGCGCGCGGCCGGCGTCTGGGTCCAGGAGACCAACCTCGGCGGCGGCTCGCCGTTCATCCGCGGCCTCGTCGGAAACCAGGTGCTCATCGTCGTCGACGGCGTGCGCCTCAACGATTCGACGACGCGCTCGGGGCCGAACCAGTCGCTCAACACGATCGATCCGGCGATCGTCGAGCGCGTCGAGGTGATCCGCGGTCCGTCGTCGGTGCTCTACGGCTCGGACGCGATCGGCGGCGCGATCCTGATCTGGACCAAGACCCGCCTCCCCGCCTCGCGCGGCGGCGAAGCCGGCCTCGACGGCGGGCTCGACGTGCTCTACCGCAGCGTCGTCGACGGCGCGTACGGCACCGTCGACGGCTCGTGGGCCGACGAGGACGACGGCGTGCTCGTCATCCGCAGCCTGTTCGACTGGGACGACCTCGAGACCGCGGACGGCGAGGTGCCGTTCACCGGCTACGGCGGCGAAGCGCTGTTCGGCTCGTGGACGCACGCGTTCGACGAGAGCCGCGCGCTACGCATCACCGCGCGCTACCACGAGGACGACGACGTCCCGCGCACCGACCGGCTCATCGCCGGCTTCGGCCAGACGAACCCGTCGAGCTCGATCTTCGAGTTCAACGTGCAACGTCGCGAGGGCTACCTGATGTCGTACACCGACGACGAGCCGAGCGAGCTCGGGGATCGGTTCCAGGCGCGCCTCTCGTACCGGCGCTACCGCGAGGACCGCGAGGAGATGAACTTCGGCTCGTCGACCCTCTCGTACGAGCGCGACGAGGTCGACACGGTGGGGCTCGGGCTCGACTGGACGAAGGCGCTCGGCGACGACCATCTGCTCACGTACGGCTTCGACGTCGAGCACGACGAGGTCGATTCGTTCGACCGCGAGACGAACGAAGGCGCTACGGCCGTCGGCGACGGCGACTTCGCGCCCGGCGCGAGCTACACGTCCTTCGGCGCGTTCGCGCAGGACGAGATCTTCGCGTTCGACCCGTTCGACGTGACGCTGGGCGTGCGCTTCTCCCACTTCGCATTCTCGTACGACGCGTTCTCCGACCCGAGCGACGGCACCGCGGAGGACGGCGAGTTCAGCGCGCTGACCGCCAGCCTCCAGGTCGCGCGCAACGTGAGCGACGACGTGCGCCTGACCGGCACGCTCGCGCAGGGTTATCGCGCGCCGAACCTCGACGAGCTCGCGAAGAACGGCTCGTTCTTCGGCGGCACCGAGCTCGCCAACCCCGACCTCGATCCCGAGCGCAGCCTCACCGCGGAGCTCGCCGTCGACGTCGTGAAGGAGCGCTGGTGGGGCGCGCTCGCGGTCTTCGGGACGCGCATCGAGGACCTCGTCGGCCGGCGCCTCGACCAGAGCGGCACGCCCGGCAACGAGATCTTCGTGCGCGACAACGTCGGCGAGGCCGACATCTACGGCGTCGAGGCGCGCGCGCGCGTGCAGTTGTGCGCAGACTCCCCGTACTTCGGCGAGGCGTCCGCCGGCTGGACGCGGGGGCGCCAGTACGACGACACCGTGGACCCCGCCACCGGCGAGGCCCCGTTCGACGGCGTCGAGTTCCGGCGCATCCCGCCGCTCCACGGCCGGGCCGCGCTGCGCTACGAGCCGCAGGAGTCGAACCACGGCATCGACTGGGCCGAGCTCGAGCTCTTCTGGGCGGACGACCAGGAGCAGCTCCACCCGGAGGACGTCACCGACTCGCGCATCGACCCCGACGGCACGCCGGGCTTCGGGATCGTCAACCTGTCCGCCGGGGGGCCGCTCGGCGACGGGAGCGCGCTGCACTGGCGCGCGGGCGTCGAGAACGTCCTCGACAAGGACTACCGGATCCACGGTTCGGGCTTCGACGGCCCGGGCCGCGGCATCTTCTTTGGACTAAGCTATCGACCGTGAGCGTTCCGAGCCGTCCGACCAGGAGCTTCGGCCACGGCGTGCGCGCGGCGGCGAGCCCTTTGGGAGCCTCGCTCGCCGTGCACGTCGGCGCGCTCGGCGCATGCCTGCTCTTGCTCGGGCGCGCGTCGTCCGCGCCGCCGGCCGGCTCGACGGTCGTCGCGGTGCGGCCGCCGGCGCCGATCGCGGCGCCGGCCGCTTGGCCCGACGAGCTGCGCGAGACGCTCGAGCCGCGGCACACGCTCGAGCCGGTCCTCGAGGCCGAGCTCGTCCCCGCGATCGAGCCTGCGCCGGAGCGCGTCGACTGGATCGCCGACGAGCCCGCGCTGCACCCCGTCGACGCGCTCGTGCATCCGCCAGTTCCGCAGCGACCGCTCACGCTCGTCACCGAGCCGACGAGCGTGCGTCCTGCGCCCGTCGAGCCCGCCGACCCCGCGCTCGCCGCCGCGGACGCGGTGCCCGGGCCGCCGGACAGCGCGCCGCGCATCCGCTCGAACGCGCCGCCGCTCTACCCGCGCGCGAGCGTGCGACGCGGCCACGAGGGCAGCGTGCTCCTGCGCATCGGCGTGGACGCGCGCGGCGCGTTCCTGCGCGCCGAGGTCCTGCGCTCGAGCGGTCACGAGCTGCTCGACGAGGCCGCGCTCGAGGCGGTGCGCGCGTGGACGTTCGAGCCCGCGATCCGCGGTGGCGTCGCGGTCGCGGACGTGCTCGAGCACACCGTCACGTTCCGGCTGACCGGGCCGTCGAGCTGACGCGTCCGCGCTCGCTGCTACCGCCAGCGCTGCGAAACGCCGGCGGCCCGAAACGCCGGCGGACCGAAACGCCGGCGGCCCGGGTCGAGTATTCGACCCGGGCCGCGCGTGGACGGACGCTGTGCGTCGAGCTACTTGTTCGTGTACCAGTCGGCGTTCGTCTTCGTGAACGCCGTCCACTTCTCCGGGAGCTCCGCTTCGTCGAAGATCGCTTCCACCGGGCACTCGGGCGCGCAGGCGGCACAGTCGATGCACTCATCGGGGTTGATGTAGAGCATCTTCTCGGCCTCGAACTCGTCCTCGTCCTTGGTCGGATGGATGCAATCGACCGGGCAGACCTCCACGCAGGCCGTGTCCTTCGTTCCGATGCACGGCTCAGCGATCACGTACGTCATGACGAGTGTTTCTCGTGAGGTTGATGGAGCCGGGCCCCGCCCCACGGCGGGCCCGAGAGCGCCGCCATCCTAGGTCGATTCGTCTCCGTTGCAACCCTGCCGAAACCGGCCCGAAACCGGGTTCCTCAATCCCGCTGCGGGGCCTCCAGCAGCAGGTGCGAGCCGGCGGTGACGCGCGCGCTCCAGCGGGGCGGAACGAGCGTCGTGCCCGAGTACTCCTCGACCAGCGCAGGCCCCTCGAACGCGTGCCCGGGCCGCAGGCGCGCCCGCGCGAGGAGTGGCGCGCGCGCCACCCGGGAGCCGAAGCGCACCGCGCGCAGCCCGAGCCGCGCGTCCGCCGGCAGCGGCCGGCTCCGCGCGTTCGCCGGCACCGGGCTCGCGCGCCGCACGATTGCGCGGGTGCGCAGGCACACGAGCTCGACCTCGCGCCCCTCGAGGCGGTACCCGTACCGCCGCTCGTGGACGGCGTGGAACGCGCCGGCGACGTCCTCGCCCTCCGGCACGCGCAGCTCGAACGACTGGCCCGCGTAGCGCAGGTCGAGGCCGTGCTCGAACGCGACCGCGCGCGCGGGATGGCCCGCCTCGACCAGGCTCGACCGGCCGGCGTGTGCGAGCTCGCGGAACGCCGCGCGGCGCCGCGCTCGGCTCCACGCGCCGAGCGGCTCGAGCGCGGTGCGCGACAGGTCGCGGATCGCGTCGGCCGCGGTCATCCCGCGCGCCGACAGCGCCCCGGGCGAGCAGGGGACGAGCGCGCGGCGCATCCCCAGGCTCGCCGCGAGCGCGGCCGCGTGCAGGCCGCCGGCGCCGCCGAACGCGACGAGCGCGAGGCGCCGCGGGTCGTGGCCGCGCTGCATCGTCATCACGCCGACCGCGCGGCGCATCGCGGCGCGCGCGACCTCGAGCACCGCTTGCGCGGCTTCGGCCGGCGCGGCGCCGAGACGGCGCGCGAGCCGCTCGAACGCGCGCGCGACCGCGTCGTGGTCGAGCGCGAGCTCGCCTCCGAGGAACGCGCCCTCGGCGACGTGGCCGAGCAGCACGTGCGCGTCGGTCACCGTCGGCTCGTCGCTGTGGCCGTAGCACACGGGCCCGGGATCCGCGCCCGCGCTCGCCGGTCCGACGTGCAGCACGCCGCCCGCGTCGACGCGCACGAGCGAGCCGCCGCCGCAGCCGATCGTGTGGATGTCGAGCGTCGGCACCGCGACGGGATGACCGGCGACGCGCACCGGGTCGCCGGTGCCGCCCGACACCGCGAGCACGCCCTCGGCGCGCGCGTCGTGGAACGCGACGTCGGTGCTCGTGCCGCCCATGTCGAGCGTGACGATGCTCTCGAGCCCCGCTTCGCGCGCCGCGCGTGCCGCGCCGACGACGCCGCCCGCGGGGCCGGAGAGCAACACGCGCACCGGCTCGAGCGCGGCGCGCGACGCGGGCAGCGTGCCGCCGTTCGACTGGAGCAGGAGCAGCCGCGCGTCGGGCAGCCGCCGCTCGAGGCCCGCGAGGTACGCGCGCACGATCGGCACGAGCACGGCGTTGACGATCGCGGTGGAGAAGCGCTCGTACTCGCGGTGCTCGGCGAGCACGTGCGCGGAGAGCGTGAGCGGCAGGCCGAGCGGTGCGAGAGCGGCCGCGACGCGCTCCTCGATCGCGGGATCGGCCCAGGAGTGGAGCAGGCAGATCGCGACGCTCTGCGCGCCGCTCTTCGCGACGCGTTCGCGCAGGCGCTCCAGCTCGTCCGCGCTCGGCGCCGCGACCTCGACGAGCTCGGTCGCGCGCCCGCCCGCGGGATCGGGCCAACTGCGCTGCGCGACCTCGAAGCGCAGCGAGCGCGGCACGAGCGGCTCGGGCTTGATCGGGTGGAGCGCGTAGATGTCGGGGCGCTCCTGGCGGCCGATCTCGACCAGGTCGCGAAATCCCGCGCCGGTGACGAGCGCCGTCCGCGCGACGCGCCCGGTCAGGAGCGCGTTGAGCGCGACGGTCGTCCCGTGCACGACCGTGTCGCCGGCCCCGCCCGCGTGCAGCCGCTCGAGCCCGCCGACGACCGCGTCGGCCGGGTCGCGCGGCGTCGACGGCACCTTGACGACGGAGAGCTCGTCGCCGTCCGCGAGCACCAAGTCGGTGAAGGTCCCGCCCGTGTCGACGCCGATGGTGCGCACGGCGGGGGAGCTTACTGGTCCACCGCCTCCCCCGCCCGCCTCAGGGTGACCGAGCGGCGCGGGCGGCGGTTGCCATCGGAGTGCGTGCGAATCGCGCTGGAGCGAGCGCCCGAGCGAGCGCCCGAGCGTGCGTGCGAATCGAGCGCCCGAACGAGCGCCCGAGCCGCGCCCCCCGGCGCCGCGCAGATCCGGCGATCTCCGTGCGGGATCGCGTCGGATCGCGCGGTAACCTGGCGGCCTTGGCCAGGGGCCGCTCGATGCTCGTCCACGTACCGTCGATCGCCGCCGCCGCCGATCCGTCGGCGTGGCTCGCGCTCGTGCCGTCGTATCTGCTCGGCGCGGTGCCGTTCGGCTTCGTCCTGTGCAAGCTCTTGCGCGGGATCGACCTGCGCGAGTTCGGGAGCGGGAACATCGGCTCGACCAACGCGATGCGCGCGCTCGGCAAGCCGCTGGGGGTCGTCGCGTTCCTGCTCGACTTCGCGAAGGGAGCGGTGCCCGTCCTCGTGTTCGCGCCGCTCGGAGCGCGCTGGGCGGGCGCACAGAGCGCGAGCGGATGGCTCGCCGTCGGCTGCGGCGCGGCCGCGGTGTGCGGGCACGTGTGGCCGGTCTACCTGCGCTTCCGCGGCGGCAAGGCGGTCGCGACCGGCTGCGGAGCGATCGCGGCGATCGACCCGATCGTCGTGCTCGGCGGCGCGGTCGCGTGGGTCCTGGCGTTGCTCGTCACGCGCTACGCCAGCGTGGCGTCGATCGCGATGACGCTCGCGTTCCCGCTGCTCGCGGCGTGGCGCGCGGCCCAGCGCGGCGAGGGCGGCGAGCTCGTGTGGGGGACCGCGGCGCTGGCGCTGCTCGTGCTCGTGCGGCACCGCGCGAACCTCGGGCGTCTGATGGCGGGCACCGAGCCTCGGATCGGCCGCGGGGGCGCGGCCCAGGAGCGAGAGAAGCATGCCTGACGAGCGCATCGAGCGCGCGCTGGTGATCGGCGACGGAAGCTGGGGCACGACCCTCGCGCTGCTCCTGTGCCGCAACGGCGTCCGGACGACGCTCTGGAGCGCGTTCCCCGACCACGTCGAGCAGATGCGGAGCGCGCGCGAGAACGCGCGGTTCCTGCCGGGCATCGCGCTGCCGGAAGAGCTCGAGATCACCGCCGATACGTTCTCGGCGTGCGAGGGGTGCGAGCTTGCGGTGAGCGTCGTCCCGACGCAGTTCCTGCGCGGCGTCGCGGAGCGCTTCGAGGAGGCGCTCAAGGGCACGGTCCCGCTCGTGTCTGCGACCAAGGGGCTCGAGATCGAGACGTTCCTCACGCCCAGCCGCATCCTCGCCGAGACGCTGGGCGACCGCCGCATCGCCGTGCTGTCGGGTCCGAGCCACGCCGAGGAGGTCGCGCAGGGCATGCCCGCGTCGCTGGTCGCGGCGAGCGAGGACGCCGCTCTCGCGCGCACCGTCCAGGACGCCTTCGCGAGCGACACGTTCCGCGTCTACACGCACCGCGACCCGATCGGCGCCGAGCTCGGCGCGGCGCTCAAGAACGTGATCGCGCTCGCCGCCGGCATCTCGGACGGGCTCGGCCTGGGCGACAACGCGAAGGCGGCGTTGATCACGCGCGGCGTCGTCGAGATGGCGCGCTTCGGCCAGACGCACGGCGCGCGGCCCGACACGTTCTTCGGCCTCGCGGGGCTCGGCGACCTCGTCACGACGTGCTGCTCGCGCCACTCGCGCAACCGCGCGGTCGGCGAGCGCATCGGCCGCGGCGAGTCGCTCGAGGAGATTCTCGCGAGCATGGAGATGGTCGCCGAGGGCGTGTGGACGACGCAGGCGCTCTTCGGCCCCGAGTCCGAGGCGCGCGGCGTGCGGATGCCGATCGCGGAGCAGGTCTATGCGTGCCTGTTCGAGGGCAAGGACCCGCGCCAGGCGGTGAGCGACCTGATGAGCCGCGAGCCCGCGGGGGAGATGGACGGGCTCATCCCCGACGTCTCGTGATCCCCGCTTCGATCTTCGTCGCGCTGCTGGTGCTCACCGTCGCGCTGCTCGTCGCCGTCGTCGCGACCGGCCTGCGCGCGGCTCGTCGGGCGCACCTCACGCTCGTCGCGATCACGCTCGTCTCGCTGCTCGCGACGGTCTGGGCCGCCGAACGGCTCGGCGCGACGCGCGACTTCTCCGAGGCCGGCGCGATCGTGCCGGTGCACCTGACGATCGCGAAGGTCGCCACGCTCGCGTACCTGCTGCCGGTCGCGACGGGCATCGCGACGCTGCGGCGCGCGCGCTGGCGCCCGTGGCATCGCGCCGCCGCGCTCGCCACGCTCGCGCTCACGGTCGCCGCAGCCGTGACCGGCGTCTGGATGGTCGCCGCGTCCGAGCCGCGTCAGCCCGAGGTCGGCGCGCTACCGGCCGTCGACGAGCAGCGGGAACAGGAGTAGCGCGAGGTTCGCGAACAGCGGCACGAGCACGAAGAGCAGCCACGTGCGCCGCGCCCGCAGCGTGAGCGCCGCGAGCGCGAGCCCGATCAGCCCGAAGCTGCACGACAGCACGATCACGATCTCGCGGCTGGGCGCGAGGCTGGGCGCGACGCGACCGAGCAGGGCGTAGATCCACCAGCAGCCCCACCCGAAGGTCGCGAGGATCATCGCGCGCATCCACGTCCGGTGCCGGCGCCGGGCGTACGCCCGGGTGACCCACCGCGGTCGAGCGGGACGCGCCATGGCGGGCATTCTCCGGACCCGCGGGGGCCGGCACAACCCGCCTCGATTGACGCGCCGCGCAAGGTCGCCTATAAGGTCCGGCCCGGGTCGGGGCGTGGCGCAGCCTGGCTAGCGCGCTGCAATGGGGTTGCAGAGGTCGGAGGTTCGAATCCTCTCGCCCCGACCATCACAAGACGGTGCCGATCGCCAAGTCGGACGAACCTGCCACAGGAAGCGCAGCGCGGCCCAAGGCCTGGTGATGAGAGCGGGCGCTCGCCGACTTGTATCGATCGACCAGGAACTGCACTCGTCGATCTCCGCGTAACCCTCCGTGGGCGCGGCGGAGGTGTGGCCGAGCACCGCCCGGGCGGCGTCGAGACTGCGGCGGAGCGCGCCAAGACCAACGGGACGCTGCCCGAAGGCCACCTCGCAGCCCGGGGCGGCACGTCCCGGCGCCACCTAGGCTCGGGACGCCAGCTCGGCTGAAACTGCAAGGGCAAACCCACGGATCCTTGCAGCCCCCGGTAGACAATCGACCCTGCAACGGTCTACTATCCCGCCATGAAACGGCGGAATATCCACCAGTTGCTGGTAGATGGACTCGAGGACAGCCCCGTCGTGCTGCTCCACGGCGCCCGACAGACCGGCAAGACCACGCTGGCTCGCCAGTTGGCCGAGGAACGCAGCATGGCCGTCCTCACCCTCGACCGCGCCGCCACACTCGCCGCTGCCCGCCGAAGTCCCGAGGAGTTCATCGCCGGACTCCCCGGGGCTGTCGTTCTCGACGAGGTGCAGCGGGCTCCGGAGCTCTTCCCCGCCATCAAGCTCGCGGTCGACGCAGACCGCGCGCCAGGGCGCTTCCTGCTGACCGGCTCGGCCAACATCCTCCTCCTGCCCCGGCTCTCGGAGTCGCTCGCCGGCCGTATGGAGATCCTGACCTTGCGACCGTTCGCTCAGTGCGAGCTCGAAGGCACGGAGGGGAACCTCCTCGGGCGCCTCTTCGACGCCGAGAGAATCCCCGGACTTGCTCCGCCAACGGCGCCCGAGCTCTGGGAGCGCGTGCTGCGCGGTGGCTACCCGCCTGTCCAAACCTGGCCACGCTTGGAGCGGCGCGCCGACTGGTTCGACTCCTACGTCACCACCATTCTCGAGCGCGACGTCCGCGACTTGTATGACGTTGGCGACCTGACCGCGCTGACGCGGCTGCTGCAACTGCTGGCAAGCCGCATCGGCGGCCTCGTCAACCATGCCTCGCTATCGCGCGAGAGCGGCATTCCGCAGACAACGCTCACGCGCTACTTCGAGCTGCTGCAGAAGACGTTCCTCGTTACGCTGCTGCCGGCCTGGTCAGGCAACCTCGGCAAGCGGCTGATCAAAGCTTCGAAGCTGTATCTGCTCGACACGGGCCTGATCGCCGGCATACTTGCCATCGACGGCGACCGGCTCCTGCGCGAGGATTCGCTGCGCGGCCGGCTCCTCGAGAACTTCGTCGTCGCCGAGCTCGCCAAGCTCGCCTCCTGGACGCGCCCACGCGCGCGCCTGTATCACTTCCGCAGCCATACCGGGCTCGAGGTCGATTTCCTGCTAGAGCGGCCAGACGGCCGCATCGTCGCGATCGAGGTCAAGGCCAGCAGCGCGGTCGATGCGCCGGATTTCCGGCCGCTCCAGCGCCTTGCTGAACTGCTGGGCGGTCGTCTACTCCGCCGGGTCGTCCTCTATGCAGGCACGGAGGCTTTGGCTTTCGGCCCCAATGATTGGGCGCTGCCGTACCGCGTGCTGTGGAGCCGCTGACTCTCCCACGAGAGACCGAACGTTGCACGACGAGCCAAGGGTGCTCCTCGAGCGGCGCATCAAATCTCCCAGAGGCCGTGCTCGACGCCGCCCTGGAAGTAGATCGCGCAGGTGCCGCGCTCGGGGATCTCCATCGGCGGGAGCGCGATCTCGGCGCCGGCCGCCTTGGCCGCCGCGACCGCCGCCTCGATGTCGTCGACCAGGACGTAGGGCCGCACGACGGGCTCCTCGTCGTCGCGCAGCGGCGCTCGCACGCCGAGCAGGCCGCCGCCTTCCAGCGGCGCGGTGCGCGCGTTGCCGAGCTCGGGCTGCGGCTCGCCGAACTCCACGCCGTGCAACTTCGCGAGGGCGCGACAGGTCGGGTCCACGTCGGGGGTCACGATCTCGAGATAGTGCACCTGCACGCGGCGCTCCTTCGCGGACGCGGGATGGTCTTGCTCGTCGACGGCGCACAGGGCGAGCGCCGGCACGAGCCAGAGGAG
>CAZGTQ010000379.1:0-1810 GCA_964528575.1 uncultured Planctomycetaceae bacterium
GTCGTGCTGCCGCTCGTGCCCGACGCGTACACGCTCCTGTTGCTCGACGGCGCAGGCGCCGGGCTCGTCAGCCCGTTCGTCGGCCTGCTCGACGCACAGGGCGCGGCCGACGCCGCGTTCGCGCTGCCCGCGGGCTCGAACCCCGCGCTCGCGGGCCTCGTGCTGCACCACGCGTTCGTCGCGATCGACGTCGCGGGCTCGGGGGACGTCGAGCTCGCGAGCAACGCCGCGCGCCTCGAGCTCCTCCCATAGGAGCGGAGGCGGACCGATCGACGCGCGCAAGGCCGCGTGGGCCGAGCCGCGCGGCCCTCGTTCCTCCTTCTCGCGCGAGATCTCCCCCCGATCGCGGCGTTCCTCGCATGGAGAAGCGGACCCAAGCCAAGGGAATCGACTCATGAAGAAAGCGCTCAGCCTCGTCGTTCTGCTCGCACTCGCCGGGCCCGCTCGGTCGCAGGCCCACCCCGATGCGATCCTCTCCGCGCCGTCGTCGTGGTACCTCCGGGAGGTCCGGATCCAGGGCGATCGAGCGCTCGTCAGCGTCCCCAATCGCGTCTTCGTCCACGAGCGGCAATCCGACGGCTCGTGGCCGCCGGTCGCCGAGCTGCCGCCGCCGCCCGACGCGCAGGATGCCTGGTTCGGGTGGCGCGTGAGCCTCGACGGCGATCGGGCGATGGCGACCGCTCCATTGGACGACCAAGTCATGAGCGGCGCGGGCGCCTGCTACGTGTACGAGCGACAGAGCAACGGGAGTTGGATCCAGGTCGCCAAGCTCTTCCCGAGCGACGTGAACGCTTCGTCGAACTTCGGCCACGACGTCGCGCTCGACGGGGATCGTGCCGCGATCGCGGACGACGGATGGGTGTACTTCGACGGGTACACGGTCGGCGACAACCGCGGCGCGATCTACGTGTTCGAGCGTCAGCTCGACGGCACGTGGATCGAGGTCGGCAAGCTGCAGGCGCTCGACGCCAGTGCCAGTCTCGAGTTCGGCGAGCGAGTCGACCTCGAGGGAGACCGCATCATCGCGAGCCGCACGAGCGATTGGGACGAGGCGGCGTGGAAGCCGGGAGACCCGAACACGGCCCTCGAGGGCGCGGCCTACGTGTTCGAGCGCCAGCCCTCCGGAACGTGGATGCAAGTCGCGAAGCTCGAAGCCGAGCTCGAGGTTCCCGGGTCGTACTTCGGGAACACCGTAGCCATCGGCGGTGACTTCGCCCTCGTCGCGCCCTGGTACACCTGGGGCGGACCGGGCTTCGTCGAGGTCTTCGAGCGCCAGCCGAGCGGCTCATGGACCCGCAGAGCGCGGCTCGAGGCGCCGACTCCTGCGCCCGACGATTCGTTCGGTCACGCATTCGCTCTCGCGGGCGAACGAGTCGTGATCTCCTCGTACGGCGCGTGCGGTCCCGGCGCCCACGTCTTCGACCGCAGTCCGAACGGCTCTTGGACGCACACGATCGACTTGGCGGCGACTGGCGCGGTCGTCGCTCATGGCAACGAGCACTTCGTCGCGTTCGACGGTGAGCGCGTGCTGGTCAGAGACGACGCGTGCTTCTCGGGAGCGGACCGAGCCGCGCTCTTCGAGATGGGGAGCCTCTTGCACGGAGCCAGCTCGCTGTCCACGTCGAGCGGAGGAATGCAGCAGCTCTACCTGCGCGCCGGTGCGGAGCAGGCGGGGCAGCTCTATCTCCTGCTCGGCAGCCTCTCCGGGACGAGCCCCGGCGTTGCGCTCGACGACGTGGTGCTGCCGCTCGTGCCAGACGCGTACACGCTGTTCCTGCTCGAGGGCGCGGGAGCGGGCGTCGTCAGCCCG
>CAZGTQ010000380.1:0-1689 GCA_964528575.1 uncultured Planctomycetaceae bacterium
CGAGGAACAGAAGGTCGCGGCGATGGTGACCGGCTCGCGCGTGACGCGCCGTCACCTGCGCGCCGTCTTCGACGCAGCGCAGGATGGCCTCGACCCGCGCGCGAACCGCGCGCTGCGCAAGGCGATCCGCCACGCCCGCGCAGACGGCGTGACCGAGGCCTTCGTCCAGCGCGTGCTCCAACTGGCCGCCCAGGGCGAGCCCGTGCTCGACTTCCGCGAGTTCGACACCGACTGGCAGGGCGAGAGCTACCAGACCGTCTCCGGCCAGAACTCGAACAACTCCGTGCGCGTGACGGCGGGGTTCCTGGACGCCGTGCGCGACGACCGCCCATGGGACCTGATCCAGCGCACCGACGGCGCGGTGGCGAAGACCCTGCCCGCGCGCGCGCTCTGGGACCGCATCGCCCGCGCGGCGTGGCAGAGCGCCGACCCCGGCCTGCAGTACGACACCACGATCAACGAGTGGCACACCGCGCCCGCCGGCGGCCCGATCAACGGGTCGAACCCGTGCAGCGAGTACATGTTCCTGGACGACACCGCCTGCAACCTGGCGTCGCTCAACCTGCTCGCCTTCACCGATCTCGAGAGCGGCGCCTTCGACCTCGCCGGCTACGAGCACGCCACGCGGCTGTGGACGATCGTGCTCGAAATCTCCGTGCTCATGGCGCAGTTCCCGAGCCAGAGCATCGCCCGCCTCTCGTTCGACTACCGCACGCTCGGCCTCGGCTACGCGAACCTCGGCGCGGTGCTCATGCTCGAAGGCATCCCGTACGACTCCGAGGACGCGCTGGCGTGGACGGGCGCGCTGAGCGCGATCCTGACCGGCGTCGCCTACGAGACGAGCGCCGAGCTGGCCGGCGAGCTGGGCGCCTTCCCGCGCTTCGCCGAGAACCGCGACGCCATGCTGCGCGTGATCCGCAACCACCGCAGCGCCGCCTACGACGCCCCCGCCGAGCAGTACGAGGCGCTCACCGTGCTCCCGCGCGCGCTCGACCAGAAGCGCTGCCCGCTGACCCTGCTCTCGGCGGCGCAGCGCGCGTGGGATCGCGCGCTCGCGCTCGGCACCGAGCACGGCTTCCGCAACGCGCAGGCCACGCTGATCGCGCCCACCGGCACCATCGGCCTGCTCATGGACTGCGACACCACCGGCGTGGAGCCGGACTTCGCGCTCGTGAAGTTCAAGAAGCTCGCCGGCGGCGGCTACTTCCGCATCATCAACGAGAGCGTGCCGCCGGCGCTCAAGCGCCTCGGCTACACGCGCGAGCAGATCCGCGACATCATCGAGTACTGCGCCGGCACCCAGCGCTTCGACAACGCGCCGTACGTCAACCGCAACTCGCTCGCCGCGCTCGGCTTCACCGCGCCGGCGCTGGACGCGCTCGAGCGCTCGCTGCGCGGCGCCTTCCACCTCTCGTTCGTCTTCAACCGCTGGCAGCTCGGCGACGACTTCTGTCGCGACGTGCTCGGCTTCACGGACGAGCAGCTGGACGACCCGGCGTTCCACATCCTCGCCGCGCTCGGCTTCTCACCGGAGCAGGTCGAAACCGCCAACGATCACATCCTCGGCCGCATGACGATCGAGGGCGCGCCGCACCTGCGCGACGAGCACTACCCGGTCTTCGACTGCGCGAACAAGTGCGGCAAGTACGGCACGCGCTTCATCGAGCCGATGGCGCACGTGCGCACGCT
>CAZGTQ010000381.1:0-2250 GCA_964528575.1 uncultured Planctomycetaceae bacterium
GCTCGTCACGATCGACGCGGCGCGCATCTTGAAGCTCGACGACCGCATCGGCTCGCTCGAAGTCGGCAAGGACGGCGACGTCGCGCTCTTCGACGGCGACCCGTTCGAGTACACGACGCACTGCACCGGCGTCGTGATCGAAGGCGTGGTCGTCAGCCGCGAAGTGCGTTAGGCGCCTACTCGTCGTCGCCGAGGTAGCCGATGCCGCGCAGGTGCTCGAGCATCGCCTCGCTTGCCGGCCCCGGGACGCGGGTGGAGCGCGGGTAGACCCGCGCGGCACGCTCGACGCGCTCGAGCTCGGCCCGCAGCTCGGCGACGACGTTCGGCAGCCGCGCGGAGAGGTCCTCGCGCTCGAGCGGGTCGTTCGCGACGTCGAACAGCTCCGTGCGGCCGTCCGCGTGCACGATCAGGCGGTGGTCGCCGAGCACGATCGAGCGCAAGTCGGTCTCGAGCGCGTGCTGGCCCGACTTGCCGGCGAGGAACCCGAGCACCGGCGAGGCTGCGTCCTCGCCGAGCAGGTCGCGGCCCTGGTCCTGGGCCGAGGCCGGGAGCCCGACGAGACGGCGCAGGGTCGGAACGACGTCGAGGGTCGACACGTGCGTGCTCACGCGCCCGCGCGGCGCGTCCTCCCCGGGCACGCGGAGCAGCAGAGGCACCCGCGTCGTCTCGGCGTAGAGGTTCTGGCCGTGCGTCAGGTCGCCGTGCTCGTAGAGCTCCTCACCGTGGTCGGCGAGGAACACGACGATCGCGTCGTCGAGCGCGAGCGTCTCGAACAGGGCGCGGATCCTCTCGTCGACGAATCGGATCTCGCTGTCGTACGCAGCGCGGATCCACGCGAGGAGCTCGCGCAGCTCGTCCGCAGACAGGTCCGCCGAACGGCGCGACCCGAGCCACTGGGGGCCCGGATCGAGGCGCGTGAGCAACCAGTCGAGCTCCGTGTACGTGGCGGGCACGCTGCGCGGCGCGACGTCGGCCCAGCCGGACGCGCGCAACGGATCGAACCACGGCTCGCGGGCGTGGAACGTGTCGTGCGGGTCGAAGTAGTGGACGTAGAGGAAGAACGGCTGCGCGGACAGCATCTCGTCGCGCCATGCGGCCACCTGCGCGTTCACCACGTCCGCGTCCTCGTCCTCGAGCTTCACGAACCGATCGAAGCCTCGGTCGAACCCGACCTCCGTTCCCACGAGCACGTTCGAGGCGATGCCGAACGTTCGGTAGCCGCCCCGCCGCAGCGCCTCGCCGAGCGTCTCGAGCTCGCCCGGGATGCAGTCGACGGGGACCGGCTCGTCGTCCGGCCCGAGCTCGAGCCCCTCGAGGCTCGCCACGCCGTGCTGGAACGGGTGCACGGACGTGAGGATCGAGACGGTAGCCGGCAACGTCCACGACGAGGGCGACCATGCGTTCTCGAAGACCAGGCTGCGGCCGGCGAGCTCGTCCAGGAACGGCGCGTTGTCGCGCGACGCGCCGTGGAACGGCAGCCGATCCGCGCGCAGCGTGTCGACGACGATCAGGACGACGTTCGGGCGCGGCTCCTCGCCGGGCGCGCACGCGCCGGCGAGGCAGAGCGCGGCCAGGGTCGCCGCGTGGCCGCGCGTCATCGCGCTCCTCCCGCGGGCGCCGCGACGCCGCGGGGCACGTCGACCGGCCCCTGCACGCGCCGATCGTACGCCGCGTCCGTCTAGCCCGGACCAATCATCTAGCCCGGACCAAGCATGAGGCTTTGCCGAGGTCGTCGTAGATGCCGCCAGGTCGGCGCCGTGGCCTCGGTCCGGCGCACCAGAGCGGCCGCTTCGACTTCACCGAGCTGCGCTCCGGCGACTGGGGCGTGCGCGCGCGCCACGGCGGCCGCCGGTACCTGCTCGCGACGCTCCGCGTCGAGGCCGGCGCGACGGTCGAGCGCGTCCTGCACGCCGGCGAGGAGCTCGTCCTCGAGCACGAGGAGCGCGGCGGCTTCGTCGAGCTCTTCCGCGGCCCGCTCGAGGCGGGCAGAGTCGTCCTCCCGGTCCTGCCGCGCGGCACGTACCGCGTCGGCCTCGACGACGCGGGCCCCGCCGCCCTGCTCGACCCGACGTCGTTGGCCGAGCCGACCTGGCGCGTCGAGTAGCGTTCGCTACTCGCGCACGCTCCAGTCGTCGCCGAGCGCCCAGCGCGCGTCGAACCAGCCCGCCGCGCGCACGCCGTCGGGCGCCCCCTCGAGCAGCGCCGGCTCGAGCACCGTCCAGTCGGGGTAGCCGACGCCCGACACGAAGT
>CAZGTQ010000382.1:0-23979 GCA_964528575.1 uncultured Planctomycetaceae bacterium
GACGCAGAAGCGGAGCACGCACACGGCGACGAAGCTCGCCGACGGGCGCGTGCTGATCGTCGGCGGCTTCCCGAACTTCGGCACCGGCGTCTCGTCCGCGACGGCGGAGATCTTCGACCCTGCGACGAACACGTTCGCCGCGGTCGCGTCGCCGTCGGTCGGCCGCACCCTGCACACGGCGACGCTGCTGGCCGACGGGCGGGTGTACGTCACGGGCGGCGCGGCGAAGTTCCAGCTCGAAACGAACCAGGTCATCGACTCGCTCGCCTCGGTGCACGCCACGACGGAGGTCTACGACCCGGTCGCGAACACGTGGACGGCGGGGCCGAGCTTCGCGCTCCCCCTGGGCACGCACGGCGCGTCGCGGCTGCCCAGCGGCAAGGTGCTGATCTGCGGCGGCGTCGAGATCGTCAACATCTTCGGCGCGCCCCTCCCGGTCTTCAGCGCCAAGGCGCGCATCTACGACCCGGGGACGAACACGTTCTCGAGTGGCCCCAACATCCCGATCCCCGCCGCGCAGAACGGCATCGCGTTCCCCGGTCAGGCGACGCTCGCGAGCGGCAAGGTGCTCGTCGCCGGGGGCGCGAACGGCGAGCTCCTCGCGCTCATGTTCAACACACGCCGACGCGTCTTCACCTACGACGAGCCGACGAACGCGTGGACCGAGCACGCGCAGCTCCCGTCGGGGCGCGCGAACGCCGAGATCCTGCAGCGTGGCAACGACGTCTGGATCGCCGGCGGCCTCGCCTCGGTCGACATCGCGACCGGCATCAACACGCCGGCGCAGACGATCGAGCGCAGCGACACGTCGTTCCTCGCCTGGACGACGCCCGCGTCGATGCTCCTGCCGCGCGAGGTCTCCAAGTCGGTCTTCGTCAACGAGCAGACGCGCATCCTCTCCGTCGGCAACGGCGCGACCGGGACGCCGACGGTCGACTCGTCGGCGGAGTACTTCACGCCCTGAGCCGCCGCCGCGCGTCCGCCGCGAGGAACGCGACCAGGGCGCGCTCGAAGGCCGAGAGCCCGCGGATGCGCGGCGCGCGCGACGCGGCGCGCGCGAAGGACGCGGCGAGCTCGCCTTCGTCGAAAGCCCGCAACAGGCTCGGGTGCACGTAGTACTTGCGGCACGCCGCGCGCGCGTTGTGCAGGCGCGCGGCGACCGCGTCGATCGCCGCGTTGATCTGCACCCGGCGCCGGCGCGCGCTGGGCGCGGGCTCGGCGGAGAGCAGCGCCTCGGCCGCGAGCAGCGTGCCCATCCAGGTCCGAAAGTCCTTCGCCGTGAACTCCTCGCCGGTCGCGTCGCGCAGATAGGCGTTCACGTCGCCCGACTCGACCGCCCCGTGCTCCCCCTCCTCGTCCACGTACTGGAACAAGTGCTCGCCCGGCAGGTCCTGGCAGCGCGCGACGAGGCGCGCCACCCGCCGGTCGCGGATCTCGCAGCGGTGCTCCTTCCCGCGCTTGCCGCGGAACTCGAAGAGGATGCGACTGCCGGCGACGTCGGCGTGCTCGTCGAGCAGCGTCGTCAGCCCGTACGACTCGTTGTCGCGCGCATACTCGCGGCTGCCGACGCGGATGCACGTGTCCTCGAGCAAACGCACGACGAGCGCGAGCACCTTGCCGCGCGGCAGCCCGTGCGCGTCGAGGTCGCGCTCGACGCGGCGCCGGATCGCGGGGAGCGCGTGCCCGAACGCGATCATCCGGTCGAACTTCGTCCCGTCGCGCACCTCGCGCCAGCGCAGGTGATAGCGGTATTGCTTGCGTCCCCGCGCGTCGCGCCCGGTCGCCTGGACGTGGCCGTTCGGGTCGGGTGAGATCCACACGTCGCGGTACGCCGGCGGGATCGCGAGCCGCCTGATCCGCTCGAGCGTCTCGGGATCGCGCACCGGCGCGCCGCCGGCGCGAACGTAGCGGAAGCCGCGTCCCGCGCGCAGCCGGCGGATGCCGGGCCGCTCGTCGCTCGTGTACGTGAGCCCCGCCGAACGAGCGGCCGCAGCCGACTCCGTCGTGCGCGGTTCCGTCATGCGCGACTCCGTCATGCACGACTCCATCGTGCGCGCAACCATCGTGCGCAGAACCACGGGCCGTGGCGAGCAAGTCGAGTGCCGCCCGCTCGTGCAGGCGGCCTCGACGCTTCAGATCCCGAGGCGCCGCAGGGCCCAGTACGCGACGCCGCCGCCCGCGACGGCGAAGCCCAGGCTCATCAGCGCGACGCCGGGCGAGCCGAGGACGAACGAGCCGATCGCGACGAGCAACGCGTAGATCCCCGCGAGCGTCCCCGCCGCTCCGAAGAGCACGGGTGCGGCCTCGCGCGGCACGGGGACGTCCTTGCAGTGGTGGCGCACCGGGTGCCACGCCCCCATCGGGCGCACGCGGCGGTAGAAGCGGACGAGGTCGCGCGGGTCCGGGTCGCGCGTGAAGGCCATCGAGCCGAGCGCGACGGTCACGGAGAACGTCACGACGAGCACGATCCGGCCGGCGTCCGTCAGCTCGCCGCCCGGAGCGAGCGGGCCGAGCGGCCACTGGACGTCGGCGAACGTGAGGAACGTCGCGGACACGCTGGACGCGATCATCGCCGCGATCTCGGTCGATGCGCGCACACGCCACCACAGCCAGCGCAGCACGTAGATCGGACCGACGCCGCCCAGGAGCGCGAGGAAGAACGTGAACAGATCGTGCAGGGAGTCGGCGACGAGCGCGAACGCGCCGCCGAGGACGAGCACGCCTGCGCTCGCCAGGCGCGCGACGAGCACGTAATGGCGCGGGCCCGCGTCGGTCACGAGGAAGCGCCGGTACACGTCGTTCACGAAGAACGAGGACGCGACGTTCACGTGCGTGTCGACCGTCGACATGAACGCGGCGAACAGCGACGCGAACACGAGCCCGAGCAGCCCCGCCGGCAGATAGCGCGCCATCATGCGCGGGTAGGCCGACTCCGAGTCCGTCCGCGCGACGACGGCGCCGCTCTTCACCACGTCGCCGACCGCGACCACCGGCTCGGCGTGCCAGTCGCCGTCGACCTCCCACCGCACGGTCTCGTCGGCGCGGTCGGCCGCGGGTGCGATCGTCACGCTCCCGCCCTCGGCGTCGACCGCGGCGACCGTCCCGGCGGCCGGCGCCTCGACCCGCACGTCGGGCAGGACGACGAGCGACGCCAGCGCGACGGCGAACCAGGGCCACGGCCGCAGCGCGTAGTGCGCGACGGCGAACCAGAGCACGGCGAGCACGCCCTGGCGCTCGTCCCGCGTCGCCGCGATCCGCTGCACGACCGTCGCTCCTCCGTCGACGCCGTCGGTCGCCCACCACGAGACGCCGAGGTACACGCAGACGCTCGCCAACGGCACGGTCCAGAACGCGGCGTCGCCGGACGACGGGAAGAACGAGAGCGTGTCGTGCGGCCGCGGTCCCGCTTCGACCGCGGCGCGCACCGCGTCCATGCCGCCGACCGCGCCGAGCGCGATCGCGGCGAACGTCACCGCGCCGGCCATCGCCATCGCGAACTGCACTAGGTCGGTGAGCACGACGCCCCACAGCCCCGCGAGCAGCGAGTAGCTGAGCGCCAGTCCGCCGGCGACGCACAGGGCCGTGAGCTTGTCGACGCCCGCGGTCGCCTCGAGGATCTTCGACGCCGCGAGCATCACCCAGCAGAGCGTCAGCGCGTTCGTGATGCCGGCGTGGTAGACGCCGAGGAAGCCGCGCAACACCCGCGCGTCGGCGCCGCCGTAGCGCAGCTCGGCCAGCTCCGCCGTCGTCATGACGCGTCCGCGGCGCCAGTAGCGGGCAAACAGGAAGATCGTCAGCACGGCGCCCGCGGCGAGGCACCACCACAGCCAGTTCTTCCAGATCCCGAAGTCGCGCACCCAGCCGGTGACGATCAGCGGCGTGTCGCACGCGAAGGTCGTCGCGACCATCGAGGTGCCGGCGATCCACCACGGCAGGCGGCGTCCCGACAGGAAGTACTCGTCGGCGTCCCGGCCGGCACGGCGGGCGTACACCAGCCCGACGGCGAGCGCGAAGACCCCGTAGGCGGCGACGACGATCCAGTCGAGGGTCCCCAGCGCCATGGGCGGGAAGGAGCATATCGCCGCCGCGCGCCCCGTTCGCACGGAACTCTTTTCCCGCTGGACGAGTCCGAAGGCCCCCCCCCGGCGCGAGCGCGATAGGATTATCG
The DNA here is from genome assembly GCA_964528575.1 of uncultured Planctomycetaceae bacterium. Classification (GTDB taxonomy): domain Bacteria; phylum Planctomycetota; class UBA1135; order UBA1135; genus CAZGTQ01. The sequence continues at coordinate 4,169 of CAZGTQ010000382.1, forward strand.
CGACAGCCGCCCGGAACGTCCCCCCGTTCTTCGCCGCTCATGCTCGTCTCAGCGCTTCCCCTCCTAGCTACGCTCGTGCCCGCAGCTCTCGGCCCCGCGGGCGAGATCGACGCCGCGCTCACGCAGCACCTCGCAAGCATCGATGCAGCGGAACCGGTCCGTTGCATCCTGGTCCTCGAGGAGCGCTGGGACACGACGGCGCTCGTTCGCGCGAGCGGCGCTCTGCCCGTGCGCGAGCGCGCCGGTCGGGTGCGTGACGAGCTGCGGGAGCGGGCGACGCGCTCGCGGGCCGCGCTCGACCTCGAGGTCGGGCGGCTCGCCGATCGCGGGCTGGTCCAACGGGCGGCGCCGCTCTGGAACGTCAATGCGCTGCGTCTGACGGCGACGCGGGCGGCGATCGAGGAGCTCGCGGCGCACCCGAGCGTCGCGCTGGCGCGCTGGGACCCGGTGCTGCCGGGGGAGGCGACGCGCGACGCGACGGCGGCGCCGCTCGCGCCCCTCGTGCCCCTCGTGCCGTTCGCGCCCGGAGGCTCTCCGCCGGCGGAGCTGAACATCGTCCAGCACCAGGCCCCCGATGCCTGGAGCCTGGGGATCGACGGCGGGGGCGTGCTCGTCCTCGAGATCGACGACGGCGTCGCGAACAACCACCCGGCGTTGAGCCAGGCGATTTGGTCGAACCCCAACGAGGTCGCCAACGGCCTGGACGACGACGGCAACGGCTACGTCGACGACCTGTGGGGCTGGGATTTCGCGTCGAACGACAACTCGCCGTACGGAACGGGCCACGGCACGAACGTCGCGGGCATCCTCTGCGGCGACGGAGCGAACAACGGCGGAGTCGTGACCGGCATGGCGCCGGGCATCGACCTGGCGGTCGCGCGCATCTTCAGCGAGGGCGACGTGCTCGAGGCGATGCAGTACGCAGTCGACATCGGCGCGCGCGTGGTGAGCTGCAGCCACTCGATCAAGTTCCCGTTCGACCCCGCATACCACCTCTTCCGCCAGGCCGCGGACGTCGAGCTCGCGGCGGGCATCGTCCACGCGAACTCGTCCGGCAACACCGGCGAGGTCCTGTTCACGTATCCGGTGCCGTACAACATCCCGGCCCCCGCCAACTGCCCGAGCCCCTGGACCCACCCCGCGCAGATGGCCGCCGGTCGCTCGGCCGTGCTGGCGGTCGGTGGGATCTGGATCGACGACACGCTCTACAACCCGGGCGGACGCGGACCGGCGGCGTGGGAGGACGTCACGCTGACGGACCCGTTCTATCCCTGGCCGCAGGACCCGGCGATGTGGGACTACCCGTGGTCGGGCGGCACGCTGCCGGGCCTGCTCAAGCCCGACCTCGCCGGCTACACGGGCGTGCGCACGACGGCCGGTCCGGCGAGCTACACCGTTGCCTTCGGGGGCACGAGCGCGGCGACCCCCCACGTCGGCGGCGCGCTCGCGTTGCTCGTCGACGCGAACGACGCGGTCCCGCCCCGCCAGATCGCCCAGGCGCTGCAGGAGACCGCCCTCGACCTCGGCCCGCTCGGCAAGGACGAACGCTTCGGCGCCGGCAAGTTCCTCGTGCGCGACGCGCTGGAGCGCATCTACGCGGCCGTCACCGCCTACCCCTTCGAGCCGAACCCCGGCGACCAGGTCGACCTGGTCCTGACCGGCCCCGCTGGAATCCCGTACGCCCTCGTCGTCGGCACCCAGCCTGGCAAGATGCCGACGGGCTTGGGCTTCGACGTCGAGATCGCGAACCCCGTGGTGCTGGCGTCGGGCCTCCTGACGGGCACCGCGACGCCCGTGACGTACTCGTACCCGCTCTACGGCGGCCCCGGCATCTCGGGCATCGAGTTCTACCTGCAGCTCATCGTCGACGACCGCACCGGTGCGACGGGGAAGGTGCTGCGGAGCTTGGTCGAACGCGTCCGCATCCAGTGAAGATCTCGAGCTCGTCGAGCGCGAGCTCGCAGCGCGCGCCTCGAGCTCGTGTTGCCCGCGACCGCGTCGTGCGCATCAAGGTCGCGAGGGGCGCGGCCGCAGGCGTAGCACGGGCCGAGGATCGGAACCAGGGCTGAAGTCCACCGCCTGGTCCGCCTGACCCTCGCGCGGAGAGCGAGAGTGGATGCGCACGCGGCCGTGCGGGACCCCCTCGAGCGTGGCTGCGCCCTCGGGGCCGGTCGTGGCCTCGACCCATCCGCCCCGCTGCCCCAGGGCCTGGACCTCGGCGCCTTCGACGGGGTTGCCGTCCGCGTCCACGACGAGGACGGCGAGCGCGGCGCGTGGGGGTAGGCGCACGGGGTCAGGACGGGTGACCGGTGCGTCGAGCTCGACCTCCAGCACCACCAGCGGATGCAGCGGATGCCCCACGGAAACGCGTGTGGAGCCCATCATGAGATCGTCGAAACGCACGCAGCCGTCGGCCTCGGTGCGGGCGACACGCGGTTCGTCTTCGTGGAGGCCGTCGAGGTGGACGTCGGTAGGGCTCGCAGGCGCCGAGTCCGCTTCCACCACGCAGAGGATCAGAGCGGCCGTCGGCATCAGGACGAGGTCCAGCGCTTCGACCCCCTCGTGCGCTCCGACGCGAACGACCAGGGCCGGGCTGCGCCAGCCGGGCGCGCGAGCCTCGAGGCGCCAGTCGCCCGCCGCGAGCTCGTGACGGAAGCGACCCTCGGGATCCTCCACGATGAGCTCGCGTGCGTCCCCGGCCAGCGAGAGCGCCCCGAGCACGATGCCCGCCGGCAAGGGACCCGCGTCGAGCCGCGTGACCCGCCCGGCGACGAACGTGGGAGCGAGCACCGGTTCGACGCGCGAGCGCTCCGGCTCTCGGGCGGCAGGCTCGGAGCGTTGCTCGACGCCACCGGCCGCATCCTCGACCGGCGCCGGCTCGAGCTGCGCAGCAGGCCACGACGGCGCAGGAGCCTCACGCCACGGTGCCGCGACGAGGACCACGATCCCCACGCATGCGGCGGCGAGGACCAGGAGCAATCGCTGCGGCTTCATGTTGCGCTGAATGGAACGACCCCGCCCGGCGCACCTTCGCCGGGACGGGGTCGGAGAGCAAAGCCCGACACAGGACGGGCCCCGTGAAGCGCTACTCCTCGAACTGCAGCGTCGAGAGCACCGTGAGCGCGACGCAGCGGCCCTGCTCGATGCCTTCCTCGATCGCGGCGCGGTAGTGGATGCCCCCGTACAGGCGCGAGATCGCGGCTTCGTCGGCCGCTTCGAGGAACGAGGTGAAGTCCCGCGAGGCGTGCACGCCGTTGTGGGTGTCGTCGGTGAAGCTCACGAGGCCGAGCAGATCCTGCAGGAGCCAGGAGGCCGCGCCCGACTGGGTCGAGTGCCCGGAGGTGTACTCGGGGAACGGGGGCGTGCCGACCGGCGACGTCCAGAGCGGGTCGATCTCGTCCTGGATGAAGGTGACCGGGCGCAGGAGGTTGAACAGGTACTTGCAGTTCCAACAGGTCACGAAGGAATCGTGCATGCCGATGCCGATCTTCGCGAAGCCCTCCGCGGCGACGGCGAGCGAGAGATCCTGCTGCTCCGCGACCTGCGAGAGGATGCGCACCCAGTGGCCCGCGGGCGTGCCGGTGGCGCCGGGGTTGTCGGCCCAGAATTGCGCGATAGCGAGCTGCTCGGCGGTGAGGTTCTCCGTCACGACGTACACCTCGAGAGCCTCGGAGTAGAACACCGACAGCGGATCGACGTCGAAGGCGGGCGGCCCGATCGGCGTGCAGTCCGTCCCGTCCACGAGCGCGAACGTGCGGACGTCGCCCCAGCACGGCAGGAGCGGCGGCGCGAACGCGGGGCCGGTCGGCTCCCACAAGCCGGGGCCGACCGGCGGCACGTAGACGCAAGCCCCCTGGGTCGAGTAGCCGTCGGTCTGCGACCAGGCGATGAGCTCCTGCGCGACCATGCGGCCCCAGTCGACCGAGCGCGTGCGCACCCCCGCGGAGACCTCGGCGTCGTACTCGAGGTCGAGGGCCGCCTCGAGAGCGTCGATCGCGTCGAGGTTGGCCTGCAGGCCGGTAGCGAAGAGCTCGCGCAACATGTCGGCCACCGCAGCGTTCGCCGCCGAGGGCCAGTGATGGACACCGCCGCCGGGCGTGGGCAGCGTGGGCAGTCCGGCGAGTTGGCCGCTCAGCGAGATGCGCTTGGGCGTGCCCGGGACGACGGCTTCGTAGAGCGTGATGCCCGCGTAGCCGTAGGTGCGCGCCGCGGTCGGTGGCGGCGAGCCCTGGAGCTGCACGGCGTCGTACAGGAGGTCGAACCACTGGCGCGCCACATCGGAGCTCTCCTGTGTGGCGTTCGGCGCGGCCGGCGGATCGGGCGCGGGTGTGGAGTTCGAGCTCTCGTTGAAGCAAGCCGGCAGGAACGCGGCGACGACGAGCAGACAGGCGGTGGTTTTGGCTTGGATGTCCATGGGAGGTCCCGAATCGGTGAAGTGCAGGGGGGTGCTCGAACTCTCGTGTGCGGTGGTCCTCGCGCGTCGCGATCAGAGCCGCACGACCAAGCCGAGCGAGATCGCGTCCGCGTCGCCGGTGTTGCGCCCGTCGATGGTCGTACGCCACATCCCCGTGACGCCCACCTTGTCGTTGATGCGCAGGTAAGCGGAGATGCCGGCGCGCTCGTACTCCTCGAAGACCGCGGGGAAGCCGCCGAGGGCTGGCACGTCGCTGATATCGATCCCGCCGTCGGTGGTCACGAGGGAATAGAAGGGCGTCACCGTGAGGTTGGGGATCGGCGTGACGCCGAGGGTCACGTTGACCGGGATCTCGTCCTCAGGAGCCCCGTTGCGGATGTCGTAGCCGGTCTCGACCGCGATGAACGCGCCCGAGTCGTGCTGGTACTGCGCCACCACGCGGCCGCGCAAATCGGTCTGCCCGTCGCCGATCGCGGTCACCTGGTCGGAGGGGTACTCCCCCATCGGCACCTTGACCGACGGGACCCCGAGCAGCGAGAAGTGGCCGCCGGCGAAGGGCTTGTGCAGGAAGCGCCACTTCGCGCCGAGGATGAAGTCTTGCATGTCCTTCACGTCGGGGATGCCGCCCGTGCCGTCGGATTCCGACTCGACGAGCGCACCCGACATGAACAGGTCCGTGTCGTCGCGCAGGCCGTAGGCCATGTACAGCGAGTAAGTCTCGCGTTCGACCTCGCCGACCGCATCCGCCGAGACGCGGTCCTTCCCGACCCAGAACTCGTCGTACGAGTCGATCGTGTAGCTGAGGGACACGTCGAGCTTACCCTTCCCGCGCACGAAGCCCGTCTCGCCCTGCGCATGAACGACGGAGCAGACGAAGCCGATCGCGATCGCGGATCGAAGGACGAGTTGAAGCATGGGTCGTGTCACGAACATCCTGTTCGTCTCGGGGGTGTGGGGTGCGGTCGCGCGCCGTTCGAGTCCGAGCTGAGTGCGGGCTGGAGGCTGGGAGCGAGGGGTCTCGGCGCCGGCCTCGGCAGACCCTAACCTCACGCAGCGAATATGGATAGGTGCGGATAGGGTCGACCCCTCAGCGCCGCACACGCTTCTGGCGCCGGCGGCGCTCGCGCCCCGACCGGCCTCCTGGCCGCCGGAGGCCTGCCGAGAGAGCGCGGCCAGCGCGGCACCGAGGACGAGACCCGGGGCGCCTTCGAGCCAGGACGGGCGACGTGCCTTCGGTCGGGCGGGTGTTTCCTACCCCGCACCCTCCGAGGCTCGGCAAGAGCCTCGAGTTCCGCCGCCGTCGCGAGGCTCGGCCTCGGTCCGCGCGCCCGCCCGAGGCGGGCTGTGCTTCTGCGCCGACGACTTCGGGACCGTGGAACCTCTTCGACTTCGGCGTCGCGCGCCTGCGGTCGCGCGCAGTGTCCCGCCCCGCGGCCCTGCCGCGCCGGCAGCGCTATGCTGCGGATCGCTCGCTCCCCCACGGTCCCCTCGGAACTGATCCATGAGCTCCCGCTTCGCGCTCGCCGCCCTCGCCCTCGTCCTCCTCGGTGCTGCCGCCGGGGCACAGATCCGGCCGGACGCCGTCATGTTGCGCTATCCCGACGTCGGCGAACGCGACATCGTGCTCCGCTACGCCGGCGACCTCTGGATCGTGCCCAAAGAAGGCGGCACGGCACGCCGCATCTCGTCGGCGCCCGGCGCGGAGAGCTTCCCCAAGCTCAGCCCCGACGGCACGCGCGTCGCGTTCACGGCGAGCTACGACGGAGCGAGCGACCTCTACGTCCTCGACGTCGCCGGCGGTGTGCCGCGCCGCGTCACGCACCACGGCGCGCAGGAGGTGCTGTGCGACTGGACGCCGGACGGACAGGAGCTGCTCTATTGGTCGAGCGAGATCTCCGGTCTCGGCCGCGCCTCGCGGATCCTGCGCGTCGACGCGGACGGCGGGCAGCCCACGCCGCTGCCCGTTCCCTACGGCACGTTCGGCAGCATCGACGCGACCGGCAGGTGGCTCGCGTACACGCCGATGTCGCGCGAGTTCCGCACGTGGAAGCGCTACCGCGGCGGGCTCGCATCCGACATCTGGCTCTTCGATCTGCAAACGCACGAAGCGCGCAAGATCACCGACTACGAAGGCACCGACGCGCTGCCGATGTGGCACGGCGGCGAGGTCGTCTTCGTGTCCGACCGCGGCGAGCGCAACGTGCTCGACCTGTGGGCGTACGACGTGAGCACCGGCGCGACACGCCAGCTCACGCACTTCGAGGAGCACGACGTCGAGTTCCCGTCGATGGGCCCTCAGGACGTCGTCTTCCTGAACGGCGGCTCGATCTGGCGCTACGTGCTGGCGACCGGCGCGGTCACGCGCGTCGAGATCGAGATCCCCGGCGATCGTCCCGACCTGCGCCCGCGCGCGCACGACGTGTCCGCTCTCGTCGCGACGGTCGCGCCCGGGCCGAGCGGCAAGCGCGCCATCGTCGAAGCGCGCGGCGAGCTCTTCAGCCTGCCTGTCGGCGAGGGCGCGCCGCGCAACCTGACGCGCACGAGCGGCATCGCCGAGCGCTATCCCGCCTGGAGCCCCGACGCGCGCTGGATCGCGTACGTGTCCGACCGCTCGGGCGAATACGAGCTGTGGCTGCGGCGCGCGGACGGCGAGGCATTCGAGGGCGCGGACGAGAACGGGGAGCGGCGTCTGACGTCGCTCGGCGAGCGCTGGAAGCTCGCTCCCGTCTGGGCGCCGAATTCGGAGCGGCTGGTGTTCGCGACGAACGACGGCGCGCTCACGCTGTGCGACGTCACGACGGGCGAAGTCCGCGAGATCGCGCGCACGCGCACGGGCTTCCCGCCGGCGCTCGACTGGTCGAAGGACTCGCGCTGGCTCGCGTACGCGGATCGGCACAGCGAATCGCGGCTCAGCGCGATCCAGCTCGTCGAGGTCGAAACGGGCACGGTGCACGAAGTCACGTCGGGGCGGTTCGACGACGCCGACCCGTGCTTCGACGACGAGGGCGACTGGCTCTACTACCGCTCGATGCGCCACTTCGAGCCGCTGTACGGCGAGCTCGACACGACGTGGATCTACGCCGACGGCCACCGCGTCGTCGCGGTTCCGCTGCGGGCGGACGTCGAGAGCCCGCTCGCTCCGACCGATCCGGTCGAAGAGATCGCGAAGGCGGACGACGAGGATGAGGAGGAGGGTGAGTCCGACGCGGACGACGAGAGCTCCGACGAAGAGCGCGGCGAGGCGGAGGAGACTGCCGACGCCACGGCGGACGAGGACGACGAGAGCGCGGCCGACGAGAAGGACGAAAAGGACGGCAAGGACGAGAAGGACGAGCTCGTCGCGATCGAGCTCGAGGGTTTCGAGGCCCGCGGCATGCTCCTGCCGATCGAGGCGGGCCGCCTGCGCTCGCTCGAGGCGGTCGGAGGCAAGGTCCTCTTCCTGCGCAGCCCGAGCCGCGGCGCGGACGGCGAGACGAACCTCGTCTTCTACGACATCGAGGAGGAGAAGGAAGAGACGATCCTCGAGGAGGCGAACGGCTACCAGCTCCTCGCTTGCGGCGACAAGCTGCTCGTGCGCGCGGGAGAGCGGACGGCGGTCGTGCCGATCTCGGCCGGCGCGAAGATCGAGGAGGACAACACGCTCTCGACGAAGGGCCTGCGCGTGAGCGTCGATCCGCGCGAGGAGTGGAGTCAGATCCTCGCGGACGCCTACCGCGTGATGCGCGACTACTTCTACGAGCCGGGCATGCACGGGCTCGACTGGCACGCGACGTACCAGCGCTACGCGGGCGCGCTCGCCGACGCGACGTCGCGCGAGGACGTGCACTGGCTGATCGGTCAGATGATCGCGCAGCTCAACGTCGGGCACGCGTACAACCGCGGCCCGCGCGACATGGACGGCGGGGGCGACGCCGACGGCGAGCGCATCGGCTACCTCGGCTGCGACTGGACGCTCGAGGACGGCGCGTATCGCGTCGCGCGGATCCTGGGCGGCCACGAAGCGGAGGCGGACGCCCGCTCGCCGCTCGCCGTGCACGGCGCGGACGTCTCCGAGGGCGCTTGGCTGCTCGCGGTGAACGGCGTTCCGGTGGACGCGTCCCGCGCGGTCTACGCCGCGTTCGCGGGCACCGCGGGGCGGCCGACGTGGATCACGGTGAACGCGGCGCCGGCGTTCGACGGCTCGGAACGCGACGTGCTCGTCGAGCCGCTCGCGAGCGAGAGCGCGCTGCGCTACCGCACGTGGGTCGCCGACAACGGCCGGCACGTCGCGGAGCGCTCGAACGGCCGCATCGGGTACGTGCACGTACCCGACACGGGGCGCAACGGGCAGAACGAGTTGGTGCGTCAACTGTTCGGACAGCTCCACACGGACGCGTTGATCGTCGACGAGCGCTGGAACGGCGGCGGCCAGATCCCGACGCGCTTCATCGAGCTGCTCGACCGGCCGACGACGAACTTCTGGGCGACGCGCCACGGCGAGGACTGGACGTGGCCCCCGGACGGCCACTCCGGCCCCAAGGCGATGCTGATCAACGGCGCGGCCGGCTCCGGCGGCGATTGCTTCCCCTACTATTTCCGCCAGGCCGGCCTGGGCGAGCTGATCGGCACGCGCACGTGGGGCGGCCTCGTCGGCATCTCGGGCAACCCCGGCTTCGTCGACGGCGCGTCCGTCTCGGTGCCGACCTTCGGCTTCTACGAGCTCGACGGCACGTGGGGCGTCGAGGGTTACGGCGTCCCGCCCGACATCGAGGTCGTCGACGACCCCGCCCTGATGGCCGACGGCGGCGACCCCCAGCTCGACGCGGCGATCGACCATCTGCTCGAGAAGCTGAGCACCTGGCAACCGCTCGAGGCGGGCGCCCCGCAAGGCCCCGACCGCCGCGGCGCAGGCGTGACCCCGGCGGATCGCTGAGCGTTGGGCCGCTGATCGTTGAGACGCTGATCGTTGGGCCGCTGATCCGCCCGACGGCGAGCGGAGCGCACCGCCGCTCCGCTCGCCGCGGCGCGCAGCCCACCGCCGCCCCCTCCCACCCGGGGAGACCGCCGCGCGCGGCCCTCGGTGTCGCGCTCCGTTCGCCTTTTTCGACGAGGCAACCGCGCGCCGCCCCCCGTCAGGGATCGAAGCGCAGCCAGACGACGTCCGTCCACGTCACCGGGACGAGCGCGTGCGGCACGTCGCCGACCGAGACCGCGAGCGCGAACACGTGCACGCCGGCGAGCGCGGGCGCGTCCGGCGCGAGCTCGAGCTCGAGGCGCGCCCGTCCGTGCTCGTCGAGCCGCGCCGCGAGACGTCCGCTCACGCCGCTCGCGGACCCGAGCGCGCGCGCGGTGAGCTCGTCGCGCATCAGCGGGAACAACGGCGGCTCGCCGCGCGGGCCGAACGGCGTCGGCGTGCGCGAAAGGCGCAGTTCGCAGCGCTCGCCCGCGAGCGCACGACCGGGCGTGTCGCCTGGCATGACGCCGAGCGCGACTTCGAGCGTCACGCGCCCTCCGCGCGAGCGGTCGAGGGCGCGCGCGTCCGCCGCGAGCGTCGGCGGCGGGCCCGGGGCGGCCGGCGCGATGTCGCCCGGCCAGCCGGCGCGCTCGATCGCGTCGGCGAGCGCGAGCGCGAGCCAGGCGTGGCCGCGGGCGCTGGGGTGCACGATGTCGAGGTAGAGCTCCGCGGGCGCGCCGGGCGCGTAGACCGCGCGCTGGTCGACGAGCGGGACGCCGCGCGCGAGGGCGAGCGTGCGCAACGCCTCCCGATAGCGCTCGCTACGCGCGTAGTTGCGCGGCTGCTCCGCTTCGCGCGACGGGTCGAGCGCAGGCAGCACGACGAGCGCGTGCGCTCCGTCGCGCTCGCACGCGTCGAGGATCGCGGCGACGTCGCGCTCGAACGCGTCGAGCGGCACGCGGTAGCCGTCCGGCGGCTCGCCCGCCAGCCACGCGTCGACGACGCGCTGCCAGGCGCGCTCCGCCGCGAATCGGGCGACGAGCGTGCGCGCGAGCTGCACGAAGAGCAGCGGATCGGCGTTCGGACGCTCGGCGCCGCCCGCCGCCCGCTGCGCGTCGCTGAGGCCGAGCGCGGGACTGAAGTCGTTCCAGGCGCCGAGATAGAGCACGACCACGTGCGGGGCGAGCGGGCGCACCGTGCGCTCGAACAGGCGCCGGCTCTGGAACGTCGAGTAACCCGGCACGCCGGCGCACACGACCTCGACGAAGCGGCCCTCGCGCGGGCGGCCGAGCGCCGCCGCGAGGCGCGCGCCGTACGTCTGCGGCCAGCCGACCATGACACCGTACGTGCACGAGTCGCCGAGCAGCGCGACGCGCAGCGTGCCAGGCGGCAGCGCGTCGGCGACCTGGGGGCCGCGCAGGCCGCGCGCGCCGATCGCGTCGCCGCCGTACGGCTCGCGCGCTCCCGGACGCGGCTCCCAGAACAGCTCCTCGCTCGGGCGGTACACGCCCTCGAGCCCGGCTGCCTCGACGTCGAGCCGGTTCGCGAAGCGCATCCGCAGCGGCCCGGCCGGCGCGCTCCAACCGAACGCGCGCAGGCCGAGCTCGAGCCCGCCGAACACGACGACGAGCGCGGCGAGCGCGACCGCGAGACGCGTGCGCAGACGCGCGCTCATGAGAAGCCGAACAGGAACGGCGTCACCCGCTCGCGCAGCGACGGCGGCAGGCGCCGGTCGAGCAGCTCGACGATCTCGTTGCGGCGGTAGCGGGCGGAGAAATGCGTGAAGACGAGCGCCTCGTTCTGGAACGCGTCCGCGCGCTCGATCACCTCGTCGAGGTGCACGTGGCCCTTCGCGCGGCACTGCTCGACGGTCACGCGGGAATCGAGGAACGTGACCTCGAGCACGAGGATGCGCGCCTCGCGCACGACGCTCTCGCGCTCGACCACCTCGATGCGCGTGTCGCCGGTGAACGCGAGCTCGGCTCTCTCGATCGGCTCGGTGACCTCGACGCCCTCTTCGACGCGCAGCCGGCGGATCTCCTCCGGCGCGAGGCCGCGGTACTCGGCGCGCAGCTTGTGGTGGCGCGACCAGATCGCGTAGCCCTGGGTCGGGACGCGGTGCACCGATGCGAACGGACGCGCCACGAGGCCCTGCGCCAACTCGTGCTCGCCGCCCGGCCCGAGCGGGACGAGCTCGTACGCCAAGTCCGACTGGTCGAGCCGCCGCCACGCGTCGAACAGCGCCCGGAATGCGTCCGCGTTCGCCGGCGGAACGACGTACGTCGGCGGCGGCATGCCGACGAGCGCGCGCATCGCCGCGTGGCGCGCGACGCCGCCCATGTGGTCGATGTGCGCGTGCGTGAACAGCACCGTCGGGCGCGCGACGACCTCCGCCGGGCAGCGGCCGACGTCGAGCGCGATCTTCCAGCCCGGCAGGTCGATGCACGTCTCGATGCCGCCGATCGACAGCCCGCCGATCCGGACTCCCGCAACGTCGATCATCGATCGAGCGCCGCGCGGACGCGCTCGGCCGTCACGCCGTACACCTCGAGCGCGCGCGCGGCGATGCTGCGACGGCCCGCGGCGGCGAGAGCGAGCAGCACGTGCTCCGTCCCGATCCGCTCCTCGCCGCGCTCGCGCATCGCCGTGGCCGAGCCCTCGAGCACGCCGACGATCGAGGGCGCCAAGGGCAAGTCGCCGCTCGTCCCGCCCGCCTCGCCCGGCCGCAGCCGCTCGTCGACCGCCGCGCGCACGTCGGCCGGGGTCGCGCCGAGCTCGCCGAGCAGAGCGACCGCGGCGCACGCGTCGCGGGCCAGCAGCGCGAGCAGCACGTGCGCCGTGTCGACGAAGCGGTGTCCGCGCGCGCGGGCGACGTCCTTGGCGTCGCGCATCAGGTCGCGCGCGTCGCAGGCGAAGCGCTCGTCCATCTCAGTCCCTGGACTCCACGCGCACCGCGTGCTTGCCGAGCACGCGGTGCAGCCCGACGACCTCGACGTCGCGCGGCGGCGCGGCGCACACAATCGCGTCGGAGAAAGCGCCGGGCGGCACCATGACGCGCGCCGTGCGCTCCTCGCCCGCCTCGGTCCAGCGCAGGTCGAGCGGCACGTGGAAGCCCGTCGCGCCGGTCGCGCCGTTCTCGATCGTCACGACGATGCGCGAGCCGTCGACCGCGACGGTGCCCTCGAGCTTCGGCGCGCCGTAACCGTAGTACCACTCGTCGAAGAAGCGCTTCCACGGCTCGCCGGTGGTCTCCTCGAGCACGCGCGCGAAATCGGCGGTCGTCGCGTTGCCGTAGCGGTGCTGCAGGTTGAACTCGCGCAGCGCCTTCCACCACGCCTCGTCGTCGGCGACGTAGTGCCGCAGCGTGTTCAGCACGCACGCCCCTTTCGAGTAGATCAGCCCCGAGTACGCCTCGCCCGAGTCGACGTCCTCGCCGCGGAACAGCCGGCCTCGTCCGCTGGTCGAGCCGCGGGCCTGCTCGGCGAAGTAGCGGTCGGCGACTTCGCGCCCCTGTGTCCGCTCGACGTAGACGCCCTCGGCGTACGTGCCGAAGCCCTCGTGCAGCCAGAAGTCGCCCCAATGCTCCGCCGAGACTGCGTTGCCCCACCACTCGTGCGCGACCTCGTGCACGAGGATGTAATCGAAGTAGCGGTTGCGACCCGCGTACGGATCGCGCGCGCCGGCGATCTCGCACCACGCCGGGTAGCTCGAGCCGTAGGCGACAGCGGTCGAGTGCTCCATGCCCCAGAAGTTCGTCTCGACGAGCCCGAACTTCGACTTCGGGAACGGCCACGGGCCGAACGCGTCCGAGAAGATCGCGAGTAGCTCGGGCACTTGCTGGAACTGGATCGCCGCCTTCTCCGCGTTCTCCGGTAGCACGTAGTACACGAACGGGACGGGCTCCTCGATGCCGGCGAGCTCGAGCTCCTTCTCGACCACGACGTACGGTGCGACGTTGAGCGTGACGGTGTACGTCTCCAGCGGATAGTCGTGCTGCCAGCGGTAGAGCGTGCTCCCCTCGCGCTCCTCGACTCCGACGAGGCGGCCGTTCGAGACGGCGTAGAGCCCGGCGGGCACCTCGAGGTCGACGCGCAGGCGCTCGGGCTTGTCGTCGGGATGGAAGAACGACGCCTTGCACGGCCACCACGTGTGTGCGCCGATGCCCTGGCACGAGGTGTTGATCCACGGGCGTCCGTCGGCGGTCTCGGCCCAGTGGAAGCCGGTGAACTTGTCGGGGAGCGCGCGCGGCGAGCCGTGGTAGCGCACCGTCAGCGCGAAAGCGGCGCCCTTCGCGAGCGGCGCGGGCAGCGTGCAGTCGAGCAGGTCGCCCTCGTGCTGGAACGCGAGCGGCGCGTCGCCTGCCGTGACGCCTTCGACGGTGAGCCCGTCGTCGACGTCGAGCCGCACGATCGCGAGCTCGTCGGCGACGACGTGCGCGGTCACCGTCACCGAGCCCGCGATCTTGCGCTCGGACGGATCGACCCTGAGCGCGAGGTGGTAGGACTCGACGTCGTAGTGCGTGCGCGGGTCGGCGCTCTGCGCTGCGGCGAGAAGGGACGTCGCGAGGACGGGCGGCGCGGCCGCGAGCGCGAGGAGACAGGCGAGGAGGCGCATCGGAGCGTGTCCTTTCGGGGCCGCACGGCGGCACGTAGCCGGGGAGGGTACCACAGCGCTCGCGCGCGAGCCGGGGCGGGAGCGCCGCGGCGGCCGCTCCGCTATCATGGCCGCCCGCCGATTCCACGACGCTCTTCCGACGACTCATGCAGACTCTGACACGCCCGACGCTCGAGACGCTCAGCCCGCACTTCACGCACTGGGAGAAGGTCGGCGACCTCATCGACCAGTGCATCGACCTGATGCTCAACCTGCGCCAGAGCGGGCATCCGGGCGGGTCGCGCTCGAAGGTGCCGATCCTCGTCACGACGACGCTCGGCGCCGGCATGCGTTGGGACGTGCGGCACCCCGAGAAGCGCTTCGGCGACCGGTTCGTGCTCGTCGCCGGCCACTGCTGTCCCGCGGTGTACGCGATGCTCGCGGTCTACAACGAGGCGCTGCGCATCCGTCACGAGCAGACGCGGGACGAGCGCTACCTCGTCGGCGGCGGACGCGATCGCACGCTCCTGTGGGAGGACCTCCTGTGGCTGCGCCACAACGGCGGCTTGGCGGGACACGCGGAGATGGAGGGCAAGACGCTCTTCTTCAAGTTCAACACCGGACCGTCGGGCCACGGCGCGCCGCCGGCGCTCGGGGAAGCGCTCGCGCTCAAGCACGCCGGCGCGGGCGAGGTCAAGGTGTTCGCGCTCGAGGGCGAGGGCGGCCACAGCGCGGGCGCGCACCACGAGGTGAAGAACTCCGCGTGGGGCCTGGGCGTCGACAACCTCGTCTATCTGCTCGACTGGAACGACCACGGCATCGACACGTTCGCGAACAGCGAGGTCGTGAACGCGTCGCCCGCCGAGTGGTTCGCCCCGTACGGTTGGCGCGTCGCGGGCACGGACAAGGGCGAGAGCTACCCGGACATCGCGCGCTCGCTGCTCGCGATCGCGCACGCCGACGAGACGGGCGGCCGCCCGGGCATGGCGTGGTTCAAGACGCGCAAGGGGCGCGGCTACCACAAGTTCGACGCCGCGTCGCACGGCGCCGCGCACAAGCGCAACTCGGAGCTGTTCTGGAAGTGCCGCCAGGACTTCCAGGACAAGTACGGCGTCGAGTTCGCCGGGTTCGGCGACACGAAGGATCCGGGCGAGGACGCGGCGCGCGAGCAGAGCAAGGCCTGGTTCGAGACGGTCTTCGACGTGATGCGCGAGGACGAGGCGTTCGTCGCATACCTCGCGGACACGCTCGTCGAGCTCGGCGAGTCGGTGCCCGAGCGCATCGACGGCTTCCGACTCGGCGCGAAGGTGAACCTGCACGAGGATCGCTCGTGGCTCGACGTCGAGAAGCTCCCCGTCGAGCTGTTCGCCGAGCCGGGGAGCAAGGAGCCCAACCGCGCGGGCTTCGCGAAGTTCGGCGCGTGGGTGAACGCGGTCGCGCACGAGAAGACGGGGCGCCCGCTCGTCATCGCCGCGTCGGCCGACCTCGCCGAGTCGACGTCGATCGCCGGCTTCGCGAAGGGGTGGGGCGACTTCGAGGGCTTCGGTTGGTACGAGCGCAAGGCGAACCCGACTGGCGCGCTGCTCCCGCAGCAGATCACCGAGTTCACGAACTCCGGTGTGTGCGTCGGCGCGGCGACGGTGAACATGTCGCCCAAGCCCGAGGAGGAGTTCGACGGCTACTGGACGTCGTGCTCGACGTACGGCTCGTTCTCGTACCTCAAGTACGGGCTCATGCGGCTCTTCTCGCAGCTCGCGCAGGACTGCGAGTTGAAGGTCGGCAAGGTGATCTGGGTCGTCGGGCACTCGGGCCCCGAGACGGCCGAGGACAGCCGCACGCACTTCGGCATCTTCGCTCCGGGCGTCACGCAGCTCTTTCCTGCCGGCCACGTCGTCAACATCGTGCCTTGGGAGCACAACGAGGTCGCGCCGATGCTCGCGGCCGCGCTCCGCACGGACCGGCCGATCGTCGCGCTCCACCTGACGCGCCCGTCGGTGACGATCCCCGACCGCGCGGCGCTCGGCGTCGACCCGTACCTCGACGCGGCGAAGGGCGCGTACATCATCCGCAACTTCGAGAAGGGTCGGCCGAAGGAGGGCACGGTGCTCGTGCAGGGCACGAGCACGACCGAGTCGGTCTTCCAATTGCTCCCGCGCTTCGCCGCGAAGGGCGCGCCGAACGTCAAGCTCGTCGCGGCGGGCTCGTGGGACCTGTTCCAGCTCCAGGACCGCGCGTGGCGCGACCGCGTGCTGCCGCACGAGGACTGGCTCGACTCGACGGTGATCACGAACGGCGCGCGCCGGCTCATGCACGACTGGCTCCCGCACCGGGTCGCCGAGTCGTATGCGATGTCGAGCGACTGGGACGACCGCTGGCGCACCGGCGGCAACGTCGAGGAGCTCAAGCGCGAGGCGCGCATCGACCCCGACAGCCTCTGGGAGGGGATCTCGAAGTTCGCGGCCGAGCGCGACGCCCGCCGCGCCGCGAGCTCCTGGCCGACGTGACGCCGGCCGGCGGGGACATGGCCGGCGGGGAGTCCCCGGCGGCGACATGCCCGCCGGCGACATGCCCGCCAGCAACTCACCCGCCAGCAACTCACCAGCCAGCAACTCACCAGCCAACGACTCACCAGCCAGCGACTCAATGCCCGCCAGCCATTCGCCCGCCGGATATTCGGGGACGCCGCTCGCGAAGAAGCTCGGCCTGAAGCCCGCTTCGCGTGCGGCGCTCGTCGGGGCGCCGCCGGGGTTCGAGCGCACGCTCGCGCCCCTGCCCGAGGGCGTGAAGCTCCTCGCCCGCGTGGGGCGCGGGCTCGACGTCGTGCTCTTCTTCGCACGCTCCCGCGCCGAGCTCGAGCGCCGCCTCCCGCGCCTCGCGACCGCGATCGCCCCCGCCGGCGGCCTGTGGGTCGCCTGGCCCAAGAAGGCCTCGGGCGTCGCGACCGACCTCGACTTCGACGCGGTGCAGAGCGCGGGCCTCGCACTCGGACTCGTCGACAACAAGATCTGCGCGGTCGACGAGACCTGGTCGGGGCTACGCTTCGTCGTGAGGCGAGCCGACCGCTGACTGGCTCGGTTGCGTGTTGGTCGGCGGTCGACACCGCCGTCCAAAGGCCGGTTTCGGGCGTTCCGGCGGCGGTCTCGCGCGTGCGGAGGGCCTGCGCGCGCGCGATCGGCCGCGGAAGCGCCGAATGCGCGCCCTGCGCGCCTCGGACCCAATGCGCTCCAACACGGAAGCCAGCCAGTTCCGTTCCGCCACGGGGAGTGCGTCACTACCCTCTGGGGCATGCAAACGCCCTTCGTCGCTCGCGTCGCGCTCGCGCTCCTCGTGATCGGCCTCGTCGGCGGGTGCGCGCACTTCCGTCCCGACTACGACCGGCGGCTCGCGCCCGGCGAGGCGGCGCTGATCCCGGTCGAGGACGAGCGCGACCTGCCGGATTTCTCGCCGCAGTGGAACGAGCGCGAGGACATCCTGCCCGCGCTCGAGCGCTCGATCGCCTGGACGCGCCGCAAGCACGCCGAGCAGTTCTTCCCGATCGCGGGCATCGAGCACGAGCGTGCGCTGCGCTCGCTCGTGCGGCTGCGCGACCTCCTGCAGAGCTCGACCGGTCCCCAGGACTTCGACGCGGCGATCAAGCGCGAGTTCACCGTGTACAAGAGCGCCGGCTGGGACGGCCTGGGCGGCGGCGTCCTGTTCACCGCGTACTGCACGCCGATCCTGCCGGGCAACCTGGAGCCCGACCGGCTGCACCGCTATCCGCTCTACGCGCTGCCCGACGACCTCGTGAAGGGAGCGGGCGGCGAGATCCTCGGCTGGCAGACGCAGCTCGGGCTGATGCCGTACCCGACGCGCCGGTCCATCGAGGAAGGCAACCTGCTCGCGGAGCGCGACCTCGAGCTCGTGTGGCTGCGCGACCCGATCGACGCCTACCTCGCGCACGTCAACGGCTCGGCGTTCGTGCGGCTGCCCGACGGCGCGATGTTCAAGCTGGGCTATGCGGGCAAGAACGGCCGCGACTACCGCTCGCTCGGCAAGGCGCTGCTCGACGACGACGAGATCGGTCGCGGCGAGCTGAGCCTCGCCGGCATCCGCCGCTGGGCCACGCGCACGGACACGCAGACGGTGCTCGACTATCTGCGGAACAACGACTCGTTCGTGTTCTTCCAGCCGATCGGCGGCAACCCGCACGGCAGCCTCGACTTCCCGGTGCAGGCCGAGCGCTCGCTCGCGACCGACAAGTCGATCTTCCCGCGCGGCGCAGCGGTGTTCGTCCAGTGCGAGCTGCCCCATCCGCACGGCGGCAGGCGCCCGTTCGGGAAGCTCATGTTCGACCAGGACACGGGCGGCGCGATCCAGACGGCGGGCCGGGCTGACATCTATCTCGGCGTCGGCGACGACGCGGAGGACCGCGCGGGACTCGTCCACTCCGAGGGCCAGCTCTACTACCTGTTCCTCGCCGAGTGAGCGAGGAACGCGAGGGCGTCGTCGTCGCCGTCTGCGTCGGCCCCGGCGGCATTCCCAAGCACCCGGTCGACTCGGCGCTCCTGTCCGAGCTCGGACTCGCAGGCGACGCGCACCGCCGCTCGTTCCACGGCGGCCCGCGCCAGGCGCTGTGCTTGTTCGCGCTCGAGGACTACCGCGCGCTCGAGCGCGACGGCGTGCGCACGCACGGCCCGGGCACGTTCGGCGAGAACGTCGTCACCGAGGGGCTCGACTACGGCGCCCTGCGGCCGGGCGACCGGCTGGCGATCGGCGACGAGGCGCTCGTCGAGATCGACGACGTCCGCGCGCCGTGCAACACGCTGCGCCCGGTCGACCGGCGCTTCCCGGACCTGATGATCGGGCGCAGCGGCTGGAAGTGCCGCGTGCTGCGCGGCGGCGACCTGCGAGCGGGCCAGAGGATCCGGCTCGCCAACGACTGCGACCCGTAGGAACTGGCTGCGTTCCGTGTGGGTCGCCCTTCTCGCCCCGCCGGATCCGCGCTGAATTCGGCCGATTCGCCCCTTCCGGCGCCGGCGCAGGCCCTCCGGAGCCCTCGAAGCGTCCCAGAACGCCGGAAACGCCCGATTCGGGGCGGCGGGTGACCACCGTCCAACTCCGTCCAACACGGAAGCGAGCCAGTTCCTCTCGTTTGCAAGGTGGGCCGCGAGTCGCCACGATGCGCTCGATGAGGGCGCACGTCGTCGCGCTGGCCGCCGTGGCTCTGGCCGCCGTGGCTCTGGCCGCCGTGGCTCTGGCCGGGTGTGCGTCGCCGTTCGAGAATCGCGACAAGCACGGTCCGGCGGACGTGAGCTCGTACATCGCGCGCCTGGTCGAGGAGGAGCGCGTCCGTGACCTCGATCCGCAGAGCGTGCTCGCCGCGCTCGACCTCCCGTCCGACGCGGTCGTGGCGGACGTCGGCTGCGGCCCGGGCGTGTTCTCGATCCCGTTCGCCCTCGCGTGTCCCGACGGCGTCGTCTACGCCGTCGACGTCGAGCCGCTCCAGCTCGATGCGCTGCGCAGCCGCCTCGAGCGGGACGCGATCGCGAACGTCGTCCCCGTGCTCGCCTCGTACGCCGATCCCCACCTCCCGCCGGCCGGCATCGATCTGATCTTCATCGCCGACACCTACCACCACATCGACGACCGCACCGCGTACCTGCGCCAGCTCCGCGCCGACCTCGCCCCGGGCGGCCGCCTCGCGCTGCTCGAGTACAAGCCCGGCGAGCTCCCCGTCGGCCCCCCGCCGAGCCGCAAGGTCCCGCGCACGACGCGCCACGCCGAGCTGACGCACGCGGGATGGACGCTCGTGCGCACGTTCGACACGCACCGCTGGCACGACTTCGAGCTCTGGCGTGCCACGGAGGAGTAGGAGCGTGGCGGCGCGCCCGC
>CAZGTQ010000383.1:0-3177 GCA_964528575.1 uncultured Planctomycetaceae bacterium
CGGGTCGAACGCGTACACCGGCGCGCCGTGGCCGTCGATCGAGCCGCGCGCGAGCGCGACCGTCGAGCGTCCCCGGTAGCTGCCGACCTCGACGATGACGCCGCGCTCGACGGCGCGCGCCAGCTCGTACAGCGCGCGCGCTTCGTCCACGTCGATCATGCCCTCGGTCAAATAGAACCACGACTCGATCGGGAGCGACGGAGCGGCGAGCGCGACCGCGCTCACGCCGCTCGCTGCGCTCGCCTCGGCCGCCGCCGCCGTCCGCGCCGGCGCGCGCCGCGGCAGCACCGCCGTCGCCGCGCGCTCGGACGCGCTCCACCCGCCGCCGCCGCTCGCGACGAGCGGCTCGCTCGCCGACCCCTGCGCGACGCGCTCGACCCGCGGCGGCGCGTCGAGCTCGTCCGGCAGGAGCCCCTCGTGCGCCCCGAGCAACCCGCGCCGGAACTCGAGCTCCTCGATGCGCTGCACGCGCTCGCGCACGGCGTCGAGCGAGCGCCCGCGCTGCCCGGCGGCGACCTCCGCGCGGCACAGCTCGTCCGCCTCCGCGACCAGCCGCTCGCTCTCCGCGCGCGCACCCGCGAGCTCGGCGCGCAGCCCGTCCCAGAAGCTCGCCGGCGGCGGCCACGCGTCGCCGACGAAGCCGAGGTGGCCGTGCAACTCCTGGATGCGGTGCGCGCACCAGCCGAGCGCGCGCTTGCGCCGCGCGAAGCCGGCGACGTCGAGCACGTGGTCGTGGCCGCACGCGATCTCCGGCGCGAAGAGCACCTGGAGCCCGAGCTCGCGCTCGAGCCGGATGCCGAGCTCGGTGTCCTCGCCGCCCGCCCACGGGAAGTTCTCGTCGAAGCCGCCGGCGCGCTCGAGCGCGCTCTTCGCGATCGACGCGTTGCCCGTGCACAGCGACACGCCGCCGTAGAGCGCGCCGGGCTTCATCAGCGGATGGGGGAAGAGCGCCGTGGTCGACTCGACGACGAGATCGAACGAGTCGTCGACGCGCGGGGGGAGCAGCCCGAACGAGCCCTGCACGATGCACGGCGCCGTCCGCGCGCGATGCGTGTCGCGGTGGCGGCGCAACGCGTCCGGAGCGGGCACCGCGTCGTCGTTGAAGAAGACGACGAGCGCGCCGCGCGCGCGCGCGACGCCGCGGTTGCGCGCGGCGCCCGGCCCCGCGTTCTCCTGGCGCAAGAGCACGAGCTCGAACGGGAAGTCGCTCGCCTCGAGCTCGAAGCGCGCGCGCGAGCCGTCGTCGACGACGATCACCTCGAACGCCCCGCGCGGCAGGTCCTGCGCCGCGAGCGCGTCGAGCAGCCCGCGCAGCTCGCGCGGCCGGTCGCACGTCGGTACGATCACGCTGATCTCCGGCGCGCTGCTCTCGGGCGCCGCCGAGCGTTGCGCGCGACGCGGCTCCGGCGCCGGCGCGTCGAACCGCTCGAGCCACGCCGCGACCTGGGCCGGCGTCTCGAAGCGCTCGACCGCGAGCGCCGTCTCGAGCTCGCGCGTCTCGTGCCCCAGCCGCAGCCACGCGTCGACCGAGCGCCCCAGCCGCAGGAGCTGCGCGCGCTCGAGCGGCGCCTCCTCGAGCACGACCTCGAGCTGCGTGCCGTCGGCGAAGCGCTCCCCGTACGCCGCCTCGAGCGCCGCGAGGGCGCGCTCGCGCGGCGCGTCCGTGTCCGGATCGAGCCGCAGCACGAGCGCGCAGTCGGCGCGCCCCGCGATCGGCACGGCGAGCTCCATCAGGCGCCGTAGGTCGTGCGGCCGGTCCCAGCGCGGCCACGCGAACAGCGTCCGCTGCGCGTCCGTCTGCAGCGGCCAGGGTGCCAGACCGTCGGCGGCGAGCTGCGGGAAGCCCGACAGTCCGAGCTGCGCGAACCCGTCGCAGTAGCCGGCGATCCACCACAGGCGGTCGACCTGCGCGACGAGCTCGCCGAGAAGCGCGAGCACGCGCTGCGCCGTCTGGGCGTACGAGCCGCCGAGCTCGGTGAGCGCGCCGACGTCGACGCGCGCGAGCTCCGCCGCCGCGCCCTCGAGCTCGCGCAGATCGCCCGCGCGCGCGAGCTCCTCGCGGCACCACGCCGCGGTGACGCCCGCGTTGCTCCAGCGCTCGAGCGCGTGCGGGTGCTTGCGCGCGAGGCGCACGTACGCGCTCGCCGCCGTGCGCTGGCGCCGGCGCAACGCCTCGAAGTCGAGCACGTGGCGGTGGATCGCCCGCGCGCGCGGCTCGTACAGCACCCGCCAACCGAGCGCCTCGAGCCGCAGGCCGAGGTCGACGTCGTCGAAGCCGTAGGGCACGAACGTCGGGTCGTAGCCGCCCGCCGCGCGCACCGCGGCGAGCGGTACGCTGACGTTGCACGTGTTGAAGCGAAAACCGTCGTGCAGCTCGCCCGGCGTCATCGCCGCGAAGCCGAAGATCTTGTCGGTGTCCTCGAGCACGCGCATCAGCGCGTTGCGCAGCGCCTCGGGCGGTTGCTCGAAGCTGCCGAGCACCGCGACCTGCGCGCCCGGTGCGAGCGCCGCGTGCGCCTCGAGGTGGCGCTCGATGCAGTCGGCGTGCGGGATCGTGTCGTCGTTGACGAGCATCACGAGCCGGCCGCGCGCGCGCGCCAGCCCCGTGTTGCGCGCTGTCGGGAGCCCCGCGTTCGGCTGATGCAGCACCGTCGTCGGCACCGGGAAACGCAGCGACTCGAGCAGCTCGCCGGTCCCGTCGCTCGAGCCGTCGTCGACGACGACGAGCTCGAACGTGCCCGGCGCGAGGCGTTGGCGGCAGAACGCCTCGAGGCATTCGATCACGACCTCGCGCCGCTCGTACGTGCAGATCGAGACGGTGAGCTCGGGGACGTCGCCCGCGTACCGCGTCGCGGCGAGCGTGACGAGGGCGGCGTCGTCGCGGGAGCGCTGCCAGCGCTCGGCGTAGCGCTCGCGCGCGACCGAGTAGCCCGGCTCCGCGACGTACGCGACGCGGTTCTCGGCGTCGAGCCGGCGCAGCAGCGCGAGCTCGACGGGGTGGAACGCGACGGTGTCGAGCTCGGCGAGCGCCGAGCGCCGCAGCACGACGCCGCTCTCCCAGAACGGCCCCGGCGCGCCGGCCATCGCGCGCGGGTGCGCGCGGTCGACGAACTGGCCGTGGCCGTCGTGCAGGTACGCGTCGCACAGCGCGAGGTCGCGCTCTTGGCCGTTCGCGCC
>CAZGTQ010000384.1:0-11799 GCA_964528575.1 uncultured Planctomycetaceae bacterium
GATCGGCAGGTCGAGCACGACGCGGTCGATGCGGTCGTCCTCGATCGCGCCCTCCTCGCTCCACCAGCGCTCGAGGCTCATGCGGCCCGCGCCGTCGATCGCGAGCACGAGCCACGCGCCGTCCTGCGTGCCCGAGACGACGATGCCGTGGTACGAGCCCATCGCGCCCGCGCCGCCGCGCACGAGCCGGCCGCGCACCTCGTACTCGCCGCCGACGGGCACGTCGGTGCAGATGCGGCCCGCCGCGTCGCGCTCCGCGCGCAGCGTCACCGAGCCCGCGTCGCGCTCGAGCTTGCTCTCGCCCGCCGGGAAGAAGCCCGTCCAGGACGTGCCGGAGACGAGCGTGCCCGCGCCGACGAGGTCGACGCCTCCGCCGGCGAGCTGGGCCGCGGCGGGGAGCAGCACGTGGTCGTCGCCCAGTGCGCTGCCGAGCAGCTCCGCGAACGAGCGCGCCCGCACCGGCAGCGGCGGGTCGAGCTCCTGGTACTGTGCGAGCACGCCGTGCGCGCGCTGGCGCAGCTTCTTGATGCGCGTCTTCGCGCGCCGCGGGTGCTCGTTCGCCTTGTCGATCGTGAACATCCGCTCCTCGAGCGCCGCGTAGCGGTCCTGCGACGCGCGCTCGTCCTTGCCCAACGCGAACTGACCGGCGTCGGCGAGGTCGAGCACGAGCTCGATCATCGCCGCCTCGGCGCCCGTGCGGCCGAGCTGCGCGAGCACCTCGATCTGCGTCAAGAGCAGGTTGCCGTTCGGCGCGTCCGGGTCGTCGATCGACGTGCGCACGAACTCGAGGTCGCGCAGCGCGCGCTCGAGCAGCTCCTCGCGACCGACGGCGCCGCCGCCCTTCTCCGCGGCGTCGCGGTACTGCTTCACGCGCGCCAGGCGCAGCTCGCGCCGCTGGTCGCCGACGTGCAGCGGGTGGATCTCGTTCTTGATCCAGTCGCCGAAGCCGAGCTCGAAGTCCTTGAGCGTCGAGAAGCCGCCGGGGTTGCCCGGCGCGAGGAAGACCTCCTTGAACAGCTCGATCGAGTCGAGGTAGGGCTTGGTCGTCGTGATGCGGTCCTTGTAGCGCTGGTAGTAGGGCCGCCAGACGAACGCGAGCGTCTTGGGGTCCTCGAACTGCTGCAGGTAGTAGACGAGGCCCCAGCCGTAGGGATACATGATCCCGGGGTAGCTGCCCGGCTGCGAGAAGCCGATGACGTCGTCGAGCGAGAGCACGCGCCGCGCCGGCTCGCCCTCTTCGCCCTCCTCCGGCTCGTCCGCGATCATGATCAGGCCGGTCATGACGAGCTGCAGGTTGCGCAGGCGGCCCGTCGCCGCGTCCGGCCAGAGCACGCGCCGGTCGGCCATCGCCTTGGCGCCCTCGAAGAACGACGCGGTGCCCTCGTTGAGCCACGCCGGCGCCCAGCCGCCGCCGTTCTCGACGAGCGCCGTCATGAACTGGTGGCTCGCCTCGTGGAACAGCGTGCCGAGCATCACGTCGAGCGTGCCCGAGTCCGTGCGCGTGTCGTAGCAGACGACGCGCTTGTTCGCCGGCTCCCACCAGCCGCCCAGGCCCGACGGCCGGTCGCCGCCCGGCCACTCGTCGGTCATCTTCTCCCAGTCCGCGTGGACGCGGATCGTCGCCTTCTCGCGCGCCCGCGACTCGTCGCCGGCGAGATAGATCTGGACGTACGACTCGTGGATGTCGTCCATCGTGTCGGCGACGAGCTTGACGACGGACTCCTCGAGGTTCCCCTCGAGGCGGTAGTGGTCGCTGATCACCGTGACGAGCGGGCGTGTGCTGTCGCTGCCCGTCCCCGCGGCGTCGAGGTCGACGACCGTGAAGCGCTTCTTCACGTTCGCGTGCAGCTCGAGCGCGCGTTCGCGCTCTTTGCCGATCGCGAGCAGCTCGAGCCCGCTCAGGACGTCGAGCGCGCGCTCCCAGTGCTCGTGCTGCACGAGCTCCTCGGCCGACTCGAGCATCTCGTTGACGCACTTGTTGATCAGCGAGGTGCGCGCGCGGCCGACGGGATCGAGCTCCCAGACCCGCTTGCGCAGGTCCCGGTAGCGTCCGCTCTCGCCCTCGGTGTTCGCGACGCGGACCATCGCGCGCTCGAGCTGCTCCGCGGCCTCGTCGTCGCGATCCTGCGCGAGCAGCGTCTCGGCGAGCAGCTCGTGCCCCTCGGCGTCGGCGCTCTTCCCGCGCGCCGCGAGGTAGCCGCGCAGGTGCGCCTCGGCCTCGTCCCAGCTCTTCTTCGCGACGAGGCGGCGCGCCTCGATGATCTCGGGGTCCTGGGAGGCGCTCTCGCTCGTCGGTCCGGAGACGATCGCGGGCCGTGCCTCGTCGAGGCACAGCCCGGATGCGATCGCCAAGGCGGCGAGGAACGCTCCCGCTCGTGCGGGCGTTCGCATGGCTCGATCTGGCGTGGCGGTGGGCGGTTTGCGGATTGGCGGTGGGCGCTTGGCGCGGCAGTCGGCGCTCGGCGCGTTCGGCGTGACGTGTCGGGCGCTATTCGCCGTCTCGGGTGGCGGCTCCGAGCTGGACGTTGCCGGACATCTCCATGTTCATCTCCATCTCCATGTCCTGGCCCATCATGCTCATCACCATCGCCATGTCCATGGCGAACGCCATCTCGGCGTCGAGCTCGAAGCGGTGCAGGTGACCGCCCGCGAGGTTCCACAGCAGCTCGCCTTCGCCCTTGAGCTCGAACTCGATGTCGGCGGCGTCGTAGCTCACCTCCGCTTCCATCTCGATGGGCATCTCGTCCGTCATCTCCTGGAGCAGATCGGTGATGTCGTTCGCGCCGCTGATGTCGAGCTTGATCTCGATCACGCCGACCTCGACGCCGTCGACCTCGCGCTTGCCGGTGTACGTCGCGATCGCCGAGCCGGTGACTTCGCCCATCATGTCCTTGAGCGTGCTCATGCCCGGCGTCGGGCCCATCGACGCCATCTCTTCCATGTCGTCGGGGAGGATCTTCATGTCGCCGCCGGCAGCGAGGACGTGGACGAGTCGGTCGTTCTCGATGCGCCACGTCGCGCCCGGCTCGACCGAACCGGTCGGCAGCAGGTCGCGCAGGTCCATGTCCTCCCACAGGTCCTCGAGCAGCTCGGGATCGGCGTCGTCGTCCTCGGCGAACGCGGCGGCGTACTCGCCCTCCTCGTCGCTCCACGTGAACACGACCGCCTTGCCCTCCAGCTCGCTCGATCCGGTGAAGTCCTGCTCCATGTCGCCGGCCATGCCGCCCATCTCGACGTTGCCCTCGGTCGTGAGCTCGTCGTAGGTGCGCCGGAGCGAGTGCGGCCGGCCCTCGGCCATCTTCGTGTACACGTCGGTGACGACGGATTTCACCGTCGTCGTCGTGTCCATCTCCATGTCGCCCATCTCTTCCGGCATCGGCTGGCCGTCGATGATCATCTCCATGCTGTCGACGGTGAGCGTGGTCTGGTTCGTGAACACCTTGGTCAGGCTCAGGCCCTCCTTCGGCGCGAAACGGACCGCATCGGCGGGGAAGACGAACGCGGCGAGGGCGGCGACGCCGGGCACCAGGAGGAGCAGGGACTTCTCGTGCTTCATGGATCGATCGGAGTTGGGCCCGCAGGGGAAGGGAGACGGCGGAGGCCGGTCCGAGCGGGCGAAAGGGATTCCCTTCCGCGCGGGGCTCCCGATCATTTCCGCATTCGGGGGCCCCGGCGCGAGCGGGCGAGATGGCGCGCAACATGGTAGGCCGCCCCGCGCGCTTCTCCAACGGGGGGAGGCCGCGCGCCGGCCGCGGTCGCCCGCAGCGGGCCAAAGGGGGGGCCGGGGCCACGCTTTGCACCGGCCCGGCGGCTCGCGCAGCGCGGTTGTCCGCGGATCGGCACCGGGGCATCATGGCCGCGCTCCGGCCACGCGCCGCGCGAGCCCGACGCACGAACGCACCGCCGCCCCGAGAGCACCGAGAGCGCCGAGAGCCCAGAGAGAGCCCAGAGAGCACCGATGAAGGTCCAGATCGCCTACTGCGTCCAGTGAAACTACGAGCCCCAGGCGGCCGGTCTGGCCGCCGAGCTGAAGACCGCGTTCCCCGACCGGAACGTCGAGGTCGAGCTCCAGAAGTCGAGCGGCGGGGCGTTCGAGGTCCTCGTCGACGGGACGCAGGTGTTCTCCAAGCTCCGACTGAAGCGCTTCCCCGCGTACCAAGAGATCCCCGTCCTCCTGATGTGAAGAGGCCTCTGAGGCGTTGAGCCGCACCTTGCTCCGCGCCCGCGGCCTGGGCTGCCGCTACCGCCGCCGGCCCGAGCCGTCGCTGCGGGGCATCGACCTCGATCTGGTCGCGGGCGAGGTCACGCTCCTCGTCGGCGGGAGCGCGTCCGGCAAGACGACGCTGCTGCGCTGCCTCGACGGGCTGATCCCGCGCTCGTATCCGGGCTCGGAGCGCACGGGCGAGCTCCGCGTCGGCGGCGAGCCGACCGACGCGTGGAGCCTCGCGCGCTTCGGCCGCCACGTCGGCACGCTGCTGCAGGACCCGGCGCGCCAGATCGTCGGCCTGGACGTCTTTCGTGAGATCGCGTTCGGGCCCGAGAACCTCGGCCTGCCCGCGGCCGAGGTGCGCCGGCGGGTGCTCGCGCTCGCCGAGCGGCTCGAGCTGAGCGGCTTGCTCGAGCGCAGCCCCGAGGAGCTCTCGGGCGGCGAGCTGCAGCGCGTCGCGCTCGCCGGCGTGCTCGCGATGGAGCCGGGCGTGCTGCTGCTCGACGAGCCGCTCGCCGCGCTCGACGGCCGGTCTGCGCGCGCGGTCGCCGCGCTCGTCCGCGCGCTCGCCGACGAGGGCCGCGCGGTCGTCGTCGTCGAGCACCGCATCGAGGAGCTGCTCGACGCGCGCCCCGACCAGGTCGTCTGGCTCGAGGGCGGCGCGGTCGCGTGGCGCGGCACGCTCGACGCGTTCCTCGAGCGCGCGGACCCCGCCGAGCTCGTGCTCCCGTTCGACGCGGCCGTCCGCCGCTGGCGCGCCCGCGACGGCTCGGCGCCGGGCCCGCTCGTCGCGCGGCCGCGAGGCGCGGCAGGGGGTCCTGAGTCAGCGGCCCCGCTCGTCGAGCTGCGCGACGTGACGCACCGCTATCCGTCGGGCGAGCGCGCGCTCGAGCGCGCGTCGCTCGCGGTGCGCGCGGGCGAGACCGTCGCCTTGCTCGGCGCGAACGGCTCGGGCAAGTCGACGCTCCTGCGCCACGCGATCGGTCTCTTGCGCCCGACGGCCGGAGTCGTCGTCGTCGCGGGCGTCGACGCGGCGGGCCGCAGCGTGGCGGAGCTCGCGCGCACGGCCGCGCTCGTCTTCCAGGACCCGGCCGCGATGCTGTTCGCCGACACCGTCGAGGAAGAGCTGCGCTTCGCGCCCCACAACCTCGGTCTCGCGCCGGAGCGGATCCGCGCACGCGTCGACGCCGCGCTCGCCGCGCTCGGCCTCGAGGCGCTGCGCGCGGAGCCGCCGGGCGCGCTGTCGCTCGGCCAGAAGAAGCGCGTGTGCCTCGCGGCGCTCGTCAGCCAGGGCGCGCGCCTGTGGCTGCTCGACGAGCCGACCGCCGGGCTCGACCCGGGCGGCGTCGCGGACTTCCTCGACGCGCTGCGCGGCGGCCTGGCGCCCGCCGCGGCCGATGGCGGCGCGCGCGCGGTGCTCCTCGCGACGCACGACCTCGACCTCGCGCTCGTGCACGCGGACCGCATCGCGGTGCTCGAGGGGGGCCGCATCGTCGCGCTCGGCACGCCCGCCCAGACGCTCGGCGACCCGGAGCTGCTCGCGCGCGCGGGCCTCGTGGAGACGAGCCTCGTGCGCGCCAACCGCCCGCGGTTCGAGCGCGGCGAGCCGCCGTGGGACGCGCGGCGATTCGCGCGGGAGGGCGCGGCGTGAGCGAGTCGGCCCGCAGCCCGCGCGCGCGCGGCTTCGATTCGCGCGCGGTCGTGCGGATGGCGACGGGCGCGGCGCTGTACGGCGTCCTGTCGTGGCTGACGAACGTCGTGCCGATGCCGAGCATCTCGCTCGTGTCGCTGCGGCCGGCCATCGTCGTGCCGATCTTCTTCGGCTACACGTGGGGCCCTGCGGTCGGCTTCTTCTCCGGCCTCGTCGGCAACGCGATCGGCGACACGCTCACCGGCTGGGGGTTCTATCCGACGTGGGTCATCGGCAACGGCGTGCTCGGCGCGGTGCCGGGCCTCGCGCGGCTGCCCGCGGTCGCGCGCGTGCTCGGCGGCCGCGGCGGCGCGCCGCACGTGCTCGCGGCGAGCGCGCTCGCGGGGCTGTCCGCGCTGTCGTGGATGATGCGCGGCGTGACCGAGCCGCTGAGCGAGCGCACGTTCCTGCCCGCCGACTTCGTGCCGTCCGAGCACGCGGACTGGCCGCTCTACCTCGCGCTGCTCGTCGCGGTCGTCTGGCTCTTCGTGCGCGGCCGTCCGACCGCCGAGGCGGTGCTGTGGGGTTTGTTCGGCATCATCGGCGGGATCGGCACCGCGGCGCTGCTCGACGTCCCGTACAACAGGCTGACGTTCGAAGCGACGATGATCGGACAGTTCCTCCCCGCGACCCTCGGCAACGCCGTGATCCTCGTCGTGCTGTTCCCGCCGCTCGTGCGCTCGTACCGGCGCGCGTTGGAGCGCGCGGGCCGCTGAATGTTCCCCGCCTGAACCTACCGCCCGCGCCCCGGCGCGTACAACGCGCTCGACGAGCGCGCGCGCATCCTGCTCGCCGCGTGCGGCGTCGCCGCGAGCGTCGCGACGTGGCACGTCCCGACGCTCGCGGCGCTGCTCGCCGTCGCGCTGGCGATCGTCGTCGCCGCGCGCCTGCGCTTCGCGGAGGTGCGCCGCTTCGCGCTCTTCGCGACGTTCCTCGTCGCGTTCCTCGTCGGGCTGACCTGGCTCACGTCGGACGCGCCGCCGGTCGAGCGCGCGCGCGACGCGCTCGCGCAGGCGCTGCGCATGTACGCGCTCGTCGCGTTCGCGCTCGTCCTGCCGTTCACGCTCGACCCGACGCGCTACGGCCTGGCGCTGCGCCGCCTCGGCCTGGGCGACCGCCTCGCGTTCGCGATCGAGCTCGCGTTCCGCTTCGTGCCGGCGTACGCGCTGCGCTTCGAACGCACGCTCGCGGCCCAGTCGGCTCGCGGCCTGGAGCTCGACGCCGCGCGCCTGGGCGTGCTCGAGCGCCTGCGCCGCACGATTCCGCTGCTCGTGCCGGTGTGCCTCGACGCGATCGTCGCCGGCGAGGATCTGGCGGACGCGATGGACCTGCGCGCCTTCGGAACCGGCCCCCGCACCTGGTGCGGCGAAACGCGCTTCGGCGCCCGCGAGTGGTCCGCGCTCGCGCTGGGCGCCGGCTTGGTCGCGCTGGCTGTGGTGCCGCGCGCGGCGGGGGGCCTGGGTTGACCCGCTCGACGGCTCTTGCGCCGCGTCCCGCGCGCGCTCAGGTCGCGAACAGCACGACCGCGAGCAGCACGAGCACGATCAGCCCGAGGAACACCGTCGTCGACTCGGGAGTCTGCGAGGCCGACGGGCTCTGGCGGGGGCGCATGCCAGCCTGGGACGGAAGCGGAGCGGGAGCGGGTTCCCCCCAACTCGGCTCGCGCTTGCTCGCGGCCGCTCTGGTGGCCGCCCTGGCGAGCGCACCGGCCGGCGCGGCGCGGGCGCAGCTCGTCGTCGAGCCCGAGGAGGGGGAGCTCGGCGCCGCCTGGCGCGCGGCGGGCGACGAGCGGCGGGCCGCGGCGCCCGTGCACGCCGACGGCGACGGCGCGGGGCGCGGGGGCGCCGAGCAGGTCCTGCTCGATCTCGCACCGGTCGGCGGCGACGTCGCGGCGCTGTGGGTCGATGCGCGCGACGGCGTGCCGACGCTCTACCTCGGCTCGCCGAGCGGGGGCGAGCGCGCGCTCCACCCCTTCGCCGCGCTCGACGAGCTCGATGCGCGGCTGGCGGCGAGCGCGCTCGCGTTCGCCGGGATCGCGAGCTGGAGCGCGACGGCGGACGGCGCGCCCGTCGCGTGGACGCGCGCGTTCGGCGCGGGGCAGACCGACGCGGAGCCCGTGCTCTTCGTCGAGCGCGCCGACGTCCCCGGACCCGTCGACGGCGTCCCGCTCTTCGCGACGCGCGACGGCCGCGCGGGGATCGCCGCCTGGATCGGCGGCGGCGCGGCGTGGTGCCGGCGCTTCGAGGACGGCTGGACGCCGGCGGGACGGCCCGTGCGGCTCGACCCGGACGGGCCGCCGGCGAGCGGCTCGGCCGTCGCCGCGCTCGGCGCCGGGGACGAGGCGCTCGTCGCCTGGGAGGCGGACGGCGCGACGCGGGCGTGGGCGTATCCGCCCGGCGGGCGGGCCCGGCTCGTCGAGCTCGGGGCGGGGCGCCCGCTCGCCCTCGCCGCGGTGCCGCGCGGCTTCTGGATCGCGCTCGCCGAAAGCGATCGGCTGCGGCTGGTCGAGCTCGACCCCACCGGCGCGCAGACGGGAGAGGCCCCGTCGATCGTCGGCGCCGTGCACGACGCGGACCTCGTCGCGGGGCCGGCGGGCGCGTGGCTCGCGCTCGCGGTCGAGCGCGCCGGCGACGACGGCGACCCCCGCACGGCGCGCGGAGCGATCGCGGTGTACCTGCTCGATGCGGGCGGGACCGCGCTCTGGACGCCGGTCCGATTGCCCGGTCCCGAGGGCCGCGGAGCGGGCGGCGTGCGCCTCGCGCCGCGGCTGCACGGCATCGTCGCGGCGTGGACCGATCGGCGCGGCGGCGACGGCGACGTGACGTACCGCCACGTGACGCTGCCCGCGTCCGATGCGCCGGAGGAGCGCTGGACCCGCGACCGCGCGAGCGCGGACCAGCGCTCGGTGGCGTGCGCGTCGGCCGCGGGGCACGCGCGCGTCGCGTGGATCGACCGGCGCGACGGCGCGGACGCGCTCGTGACGCGCTCGCTCGACGCGCGCGGCCACGCGGGGCCCGAGATCGCCGTCGCGCCCGCCGCGCGCGGCACGACGCGCACGCTGCCCGCGCTCACCCTGCTCGCCGACGGGCGCTTCCTCGCCGCGTGGATCGAGAGCGAGCAAGCCGCCCCCGAGCCCGCGGCCCCCGTCGCGCTCGCCGCAGACCTGCCGGACGCGGCGGACGACGCCGTGCACGACGACGGCGCGCACGACGACGCGTTGGACGACGACAGCGTGCACGACGACGCCGGGGAGGTCCCGGACGAGGGCGCGGCCGCGTCGCTCGTCGTGCGCGCGTTCGGCGTCGACGGCCGGCCGCTCGGCGAGCCGCTGCGCATCGACGACGTCGACCTCGCGGCCGGCGCGCCGGCGCTCGCCCCGCTCGTCGGCGACCGTGGCTACGTCCTCGTCTGGACGCGACCCGGCACGGGGCCGCTCGCGCAGCGTCTGACCGCCGGCGGCCGTCCGGCGGACGAGCCGCTGCGGCTCGCGCGCGGGAGCGGCGAGCACGCGGGCCGTCCCGCCGCCGCGCGGCTCGCCGACGGCCGCGTCGCGATCGTCTGGGACGTGCGCCCGCCCGACGCGCCCGCGAGCCTCGCCGGGCGTTTCGTGTCGACGTCGGGATCGCTCGAGCGCGACGGATTCGCCGTGCTGCACGGCGGCGAGCTCGGCGCCCGCGAGCCCGCGCTCGCTGCTGCGGCACAGGGCGGCTTCCTGCTCGCGTGGACGAGCGGCGCGCCCGTCGCCTCCGACTGCGTGGCGTCCCACCGCGACGCGCAAGGCCGAGCGCGCGGACGGCCGCTCGCGCTCACCACCGCGCTGGGGCGCCAGACGCGCGTGACGCTCGCGCCGCTCGCCGGCGGAGCTTTCGTCGCGGCGTGGGAGGACGACCTGTCGCAGGAGCGGCGCATCGTCGGCCGCCGCGTCGCACCCTGGGCGATGGCGCGGGCGGCGGACGCGCTCGGGCCGGCGGTCGCGCTCGACGTGCCCGTGGAGGGCGCGTTGAACCCGCACGCGGCGGCTCCACGCCTCGTCGCGCTCGACGACGGCTTCGCTGCCCTGTGGGAGGACGCGCGCCGCTCCCGCGGGATTGACGTCGTCGCGCGCGTGCTCGGCCCGGCGTTCGACGACTGATCGCCGGCGCCGCCGTACGGGCGGTGCTCGACGGGCCGCCGGTTCTCCGACGGGCGCTCAGCGCGGGCCGGGGCCGCGCAGCTCGCGCGCGAGGTCGATGACGATCGCGGGCGTCGTCACCTTCGCGTAGCCGCCGGCGTACACGCGCGCGGCGCCCGCGATCGCGGCGGTCGTCGCGTCGAAGGGCGCGCCGACGATCAGATCGGGCACGCCGTTGCCGTCGACGTCGCCGACGCTCGCCACCGCGAAGCCGAAGCGCGTCTTCGCGCGCGGGCCGTGCAGCTCGAACAGGATCCGCCGGCCGGCGCCGGAGCGCACGAGCACGAAACCCTCGCCCTCGTTCGCGTTGGGAGCCTGCGGCGCGCCGACGATCACGTCCGCTCGCCCGTCGCCGTCGAAGTCGACGCCGCCGTGGACGTCGCTGCCGAGTTGGCCGTTCTGCGCGCTGCCGGCCACTTCCTGCAGGATCGCCCCCGTGCGGCCGGAGTACACGCGCGCCATGCCGCCGTTGAGCACCGGCGTGTCCGCCTCGAGCGCGCCGACGACGAGGTCGGGCACGTCGTCCCCGTCGACGTCGCCCGCCCCGGCGACGCTGTTGCCGAGGTGGTCGCCGGGCAGCGTGCCGAGGAAGTTGTGGAGCAGGCTCCCGTCGCGCCCGGAGAACACGCGCGCTCCGCCGGCGCTCCCGCCGTTGGTCGTGTCGCCCCACACGCCGACGATCAGGTCGGCGAACCCGTCGCCGTCGACGTCGCCCGCTCCGTCGACCGCGATGCCCATCTTCCAGCCGCCGCCCTCGCCGATCCAGTGGTGCAGCTCTTCGCCCGTGCGGCCCGAGTACACGCGCGCCGCGCCCAGGTTGAACGGCCCCTCGAGCGAGGAGCCGATGATCACGTCGGCGAACCCGTCGGCGTCGACGTCGCCCGCGCCGGCGAGCGCCGAGCCGAACGCGCCGCCGGAGTCGGCTCCGTAGTGGACGCGCAGGACGCTCCAGTCCGCTCCGGACAGCACGAGCGCGGCGCCGTGCTGCGGGCCCACGGTCGAGTCGGTGTCCGAGCCGACGAGCACGTCGCCGATCCCGTCGCCGTCGAGGTCGCCCGCGCCGGCGACGCCGACGCCCAGGTTCTGCCCGGGCGTGTCGCCCCACTGCGTGTGCAGCGTCGCGCCGGTCCGGCCGGAGAAGACGTACGCGACCCCCGCGTTGAACGCGGCGCGGTCGGAGCCGCGCACGCCGACAACGAAGTCGGCGTGCCCGTCGCGGTCGACGTCGCCCACCCCGTCGACCGACTGCCCCGCGAAGTCGAACTCGGCGCCGAACACCTCGAACAGGAGCGCCTGCGGCTCGAGCGGCGTCGGCTCCCCGTCGTGGTCGTGGGCGCCGCCGACTCCGCCGCTCGCTCCGTCGTTCGCCGGGTGGACCTGGAACAGGACGAGTGCCTTCGCCACGTGCCCCGCGGCGTCCGCGACCGTGGCGCGCAGGACGTGCTCGCCCGCGCCGAGCGGGCCGATCGACCCGCTCGCCGTCAGGCCCGTCGGGGTCGGCGTCGTGTGCAACGGGGCCGCGACGGGCGCGCCGTCGACCGTGAGCGCGAGCGAGAGCGGGTCGACGTCGCCGCCGACGACGCGCACGAGCACGGCCGCGTGCGTCGCGAGCACGGTCTGGCCGGGCTGGGGGAGCTCGATCGAGATCTGCGGCGCGCCGCCGGACGTCGGCGGCTGCGTGGTCGAGCCGGAGCCGCCGCCTCCGCCGCACGCGCCGACGCACGCGCCGAG
>CAZGTQ010000385.1:0-10584 GCA_964528575.1 uncultured Planctomycetaceae bacterium
ACGACAACAAGGTGTGCGACTCCGTATCGTGCTCGACGTCGCTACTCCGCCCAATGGCGCGTGAGCAGGAGCCAGAACGCGAGCCCCGCCCAGGGTCCGTAGCGCGCGAAGCGCCGCTCGATCGTGCGGTCGGCGACGCGGCGCGCTCCGACTAGGCGCGCGTACCGGGGCCGCGTCGACGAGTCGAGCACGAGGCGCCGGTAGCGGCCGAGCGCGAGCCCGACGTGCGCGGCGGCGTACGGGCCGACGCCGGGCAGCGCGAGCAGCCGCCGCTCGACCTCCTCGTCGTCGAGCTCCGGCGACGCGAGCTCCTCGAGCCGCAGCGCCCCGTCCGCCTCGCCGCGCGCGATCGCGTGCAGGAACGCGCCGCGGTAACCCGCGCGCACGCGCTCGCGGTAGAACGCGGGGGGCGCCTGCGCCATCGCCTCCGGCGTGGGGAACGCGCGCCTCGCCGGCTCCCCGCGACCGGCCGACGGCTCGCCGAGCCCGTCGACGAGCGCGGCGACCATGCGCACCGTCGCCGACCAGGCGCAGTTCGTCGTGCAGATCGTCTTGACGACCTCCTCGAACACGGTCGGACAGCTCACGAGTCGCCCAGCGCCTTGCGCCGCCCACGCGAGCGTCTCGTCCGCGCGCGCGACCGCGTAGAACGGCGCGAGGTCGTCCCCGAGCCGCAGGACGCGCCGCACGACGTCGAGCAGCGGCTCCTCCTGGCTCGCGGCGGGCGCGGCGCCGACCGCGAGCACCCGCAGATGCCCGCGCCGCCCCGCCTCGAGCCGCACCGTCCGCGGCCGCCCCCGCCCGGCCCGCAGCGTCAGCTCGAGCGCCCGCGCGGCGACGTCGACGCGGTTCGGCGCGAGCTCGGCGGTCCCGTTCGACCGGATCGTGCGCCACAGGTCGACCGACTCGCCGCTCGGCCCCGCGAGCGCGATCTCGCGCTCCCACGCTCCCGTCCGCGCCGCCACGCGAGCGCGAGCGTGCGCTCCGACCGCCGCACGCGCAACCCGTGGCGCCCGCGGGCGCCCGAAGCCGACGGCGCGGGAGCCGAGCCGACGGGAGCGGGAGCAAGCCGGCGGAGCGAAAGAAACCCGACGCCGACCGCAACGCCCGGCTCTCCGCCCCGGTCATGCCCGCGGGTGGGCGGGGGAGGCGGTGGACCCCCGACGCCCCCCAGCTCGCCACGCTATGCTCGCTCCGACGTGTCCCCACCCAAGCAGCTCCGTCTCGTCGTCGTGGCCTTCGCGCTCGCCCTCGGTGCCCTCGCCTGGACCCTCGCCGGTCGGAGCGACGAGCCCGCGCGACCGAACCTCGTGCTGATCCTCGCGGACGACTTCGGATACGAATGCGTCGGCGCGAACGGCGGGACGTCGTACGCGACGCCCGTGCTCGATCGGCTCGCGACCGAGGGCGCGCGCTTCGAGCACTGCCACGCGTTGCCGCTGTGCACCCCCTCGCGCGTGCAACTGCTCACCGGCATGCTCGGATGGCGCAACTACGTCGCCTTCCGCGCGCTCGCTCCCGGACAGACGACGTTCGCCAACCTGTTGCGCGACGCGGGCTACGCGACGTGCGTCGTCGGCAAGTGGCAGCTCGGCGGCGACCTCGACGCGCCGTACGACTTCGGCTTCGATTCGTACTGCCTTTGGCAGCTCACCCGCCACCGCATCGACGGGCGCGACACGCGCTACGGCGACCCGGTGCTCGAGGTCGACGGCGTCGAGCTGGGGCCGCTGCGAGACCAGTACGGTCCCGACGTGATCGCGGAGTACGCCGCTCGGTTCGTGCGCCAGAACCGCCGCCGCCCGTTCCTGCTCTTCTACTCGGCGATCCTGCCGCACGGGCCGTTCGGACCGACGCCGAGCTCGCCGGACTGGGTCTCGGACCACCCGAGCCAGATGGACATCAACGGCGACCCCGCGCGGTACGGCGAGATGGTCACGTACCTCGACGACGTGGTCGGCCGGATCGTGAGCGAGATCGACGCGCTCGGTCTGGGCGAGCGCACGCTCGTCGTGTTCACCGGCGACAACGGCACCGCGACATCGGTCGTGTCGGACTTCCGCGGCCGCCGCGTCGCGGGCGGGAAGGGCACGACGCTCGACACGGGCACCCACGTCCCGCTGATCGTGCGCTGGCCCGGCACCGTGCCGGCGGGCGTCGTGCGGGACGAGCTCGTCGACTTCGTCGACTTCCTGCCGACGTTCTTGGAAGTCGCGCGCGTGCGGCCCCCGCGCCGCCGCCCGCTCGACGGCGTGAGCCTGATGCCGGCGCTCCTCGGAACGCAAGGCCCGCGGCGCAAGTCGATCGTCGGCTGGTGCAGCCCGAAGGGCGATCCGATGGACGCGAAGCTGTGGGCGCGCGACCGGCGCTTCAAGCTGTACGGCGAGGGCGTGCTCCACGACGTGCTCGCCGACCCCGACGAGCACCACCCGATCCCTGCGGGAGCAGCGACGCCCGAGGCGCGCTCCGCGCGCCGCGCCCTCACCGCCGCCTTTCGCGACCAACACAAGGCCCGCTCGCGGGCGCTCGGCGCGGCCGAGCTCACCCCCCCGCGCGGACCCAATCGGTGAGGTCGTACAGCTCGAACGCCGCGCCGCTGCCGACCGGCACGACGTGCGCCGTGTAGCGGGCGGAACGCTGCAGGTAGGCGCGCAGGTCGGCGAACAGCTCCGCGCCGCGCAGGTCGAAGAGGAAGCGCACGTCGCGGCCCGGGCCCAGCCGCGCGAGGTACGCCGAGCGCAGCGACTCGAGCTCCGCGACCTGGTCGATGCCGTCGACGATCGGCGTGCGCGCGTAGAACATGAGCTGCAAGCCGTGGCCGGTCGACGCGACGAGCACGTCGTCGGGCTCGTCGAGCAGCGGCGCGAGCCACGGCGCGTCGACGATCGCCGCGAGCAGCGGCGAGCGCTGCCACGACCAGATCTCGACGTGGCGCACGACGCAGCCGACGAGCACGCCGAGCAGCACCGCCGGAGCGATCCACGCGAGCGCGCGACGCCGGCGCAGTCGCGCGTCGAGCAGCGTCCACGCGCGCGCGGCGAACGCGGCGAACGCGGGGAACGACACGTACAGGAAGAA
Organism: uncultured Planctomycetaceae bacterium; assembly: GCA_964528575.1. Classification (GTDB taxonomy): domain Bacteria; phylum Planctomycetota; class UBA1135; order UBA1135; genus CAZGTQ01. The sequence continues at coordinate 3,079 of CAZGTQ010000385.1, forward strand.
GTCGTGGTTGTGGCTGCGGCCCGGGAACAGGAACACGTAGAAGAGGCCGGGCGGGACCAGCACGAGCGGGATCCAGCCCTCCGCGCCGAGCCGGCCGCGCAGTGCGAGCCAGGCGTCGCGCGCGAAGCCGATCAGGACGAGCAGCGCGAGCGGCCAGGTGTGGTAGCGCAGGAAGTGGCCGAGCTGGAGCGCGAGGAACTCGTCGAACGGGACGGAGTAGCTCAGCACGTTCGCTAGCGTGTGCGCCGTGTCCGCCTGCGCCACGTCGCGCGGCAGGACCGCGAGCAGGTGCAGCCGGTGCACGCCGAACGCGAGCGCGAGCGCGAGCGGGACGCACGTCCACCCGAGCACGCCGCGCCAGCCCTCGCGCCGCCACGCGGTCACGATCGCGTGCAGCCCCAGGCTCGGCAGCAAGAACGCAGCCGGCCAGTCGACGAGCCCGCCCGCGAAGAACCACGCCGCGATCGCCAGCTTCGCGCCCGCGCCGGCGCCCCGCAGCCAGCGCACGTAATGCCGCGTCGCCTCGCAGAACACGAGCGCGAGCGCGCCGTCGACCCACGTCAGCGTCCCCCACCACGACCACAGCGGCGTCACCGCCGCGAGCAGCGCGCCGAGCAGCGCCGCACGCGGGCCCCACAGGAGCGCGAACAGCCGGTACAGCGCGACGATGCCCAGGAGCGAGATGCCGAGCCACGGCAGGATCGCCGCCCACTCGTACGGACCGAAGGCGCGCATCGCGGCGCCGGTCAGCACCGCGTAGAACACCGGGTGGTGCGTGTACCACTGGTGCACGACCTCGCCGTCGGCGAGCTCGAGGCGCCAGAAGTAGGTCATCGCGCTCGAGTCGGCGAACCCGTAGTCGTAGAAGTTGCGCGCGAATGCGCCGGTCGTGAACGCGCCGAACGCGCTCTTGAACCCTTTGCCGCTCCACGCGTCCCCCAGCTCGAACGAGCGCAGGATCGCGGCGGCCGCGAGGATCGCGGCGAGCAGCCACCACGCGTGGCGGCGGCCCAGCGGCGAGCGGTGCGCGCTCATCGGCGCGCGCCGCCGCCGTCACTCGACGGCATGCGTCGGCCCGGTGAGCGTGACGCGGACGTCGCGCTCCTCGCCGTCGCGCACGTAGCGCACGAGCACGACGTCGCCCGGCTTGTGCACCTGCAGCGCGTAGACCATGTCGTAGATCGAATCGAGCTCGACGTCGCCGATCGCGACGAGCAGATCGCCCTCGTACAGTCCCGCGCGCTCGGCCGGGCTGTCGGGCGACGTGCCGGCGAGCATCACGCCCTTGCCGCCGTACACGTAGTCGGGAATGCTCCCGAAGCGCGCGCGGAAGCCGCCCTGGGTGTCGCGCTGCTCGCCGACCTCGGGCTGCGCGTACGGCAGCTCGCCCGCCGCCTGCATGCGCGCGACGAGGTCGAGCGAGAGCTGTGCGACGCGCGCCGCCCCCTCGGCCTCGAACCGCTCGACGTCGTCGGTCGGCCGGTGGTAGTCGCCGTGCACGCCGCTGAACAGGTGCAGCGCCGGGATCCCGCGCTTGAGGAACGTCTGGTGGTCGCTGCCGCCGAGCCCCTGGCCCGAGAGGCTGACGGCGAGCTGGAGCCCGGCCGCCGCGCCCGCCGCGTCCATCCATTCCGCGAACGCCGGCGACGTGCCCGCGCCGAGCACCTGCAGCTTCTTCGCGCCGGCGCGGCCGACCATGTCGAGGTTCAGGTTGGCCGCGACGCTCTCGAGCGGGAACGTGGGATTGCGCGCCCAGTGCTCGCTGCCGAGCAGGCCGAGCTCCTCGCCCGACCAGAGCGCGAGGACGACGTCGGTCGGCGGCGGCTCGGGGCGAGACGCGAGCACGCGCGCCAGCTCGAGCACGACCGCCGTGCCGCTGGCGTTGTCGTCCGCGCCGTTGTGGATCGTGCCGAGCTCGTCGGGAGCGAGCGAGCCGGTGTCGCCGTGGCCGAGGTGGTCGTAGTGCGCGCCGACGACGACCGTGCGCTCCGAGCTCTCGCCCGGGATGCGCGCGAGCACGTTGAACGCCGGCCCCTCCGCGCGCTCGACGTCGGCCTCGACGCGCACGCGCGCGCCGCGCTGCGCGACCGTCGCCGCTGCGGGCTCGAGCTGCGCGTCGATCGCGCGCACCGCGTCGGCGTAGCCGGGCCACAGCGCTTCGGCGATCGGTGCGGACACCATGAGCGCGGGGACGCCCGCGCGCGCCGGCCGGCCTGCGTCGAACGGCAGCGGCGGCTCCGCGCCCGCGTCGGGGTGCTGAGCGACGATCACCGCGACGGCGCCGCGCCGCTTCGCTTCCATCACCTTGCTGAAGAGCGACGCGCCGCTGCCCCAGCCGCCGCCGGCCGCGAGCGCGGTCTCGCTCTGGCCGTGCGCGCCGCCGGCGCCGTGCGGATCGTCACCGCCGCTCGCGCCGTGCGGATCGCTCGCGCCGTGCGCGCCGCTCGCGCCGTGCGCGTCGGCGCCGGCGTGCGCGCCGGCTGCCTCGGCTGCGCCGGCTGCTTCGGGTTGCGCCGCCGGCACCGGCGGCGCGCCGCGCACGATGAGCGCGATCGCGCCGTCGAGCTGCGCTGCGCCGTAGTCGTCCCATGCGCGCTGCGCGTTCACGATGCCGTAGCCGGCGAACGCGAGCGGGCCTTCGGCGGCGCCGTTCTCGGAGCAGAAGAGCGGCGCGACCGACTGCGCGCCCGCGCGGGCCGCTCCGGTGCCGAGGACGCGCACCGCGCTCGCGCCGCCGTCGCGCGTCGGCAGCGGGACGGTGAAGCGCTGCAGGTAGCCGCCGTCGCCGGCCGGCTCGAGACCGAGCTCCGCGAAGCGCGCGGCGATCCACTCGCCCGCCTCGCGCGCCTCGGGCGTGCCCGCGCGGCGGCCGGCGCGCGCGTCGTCGGCGAGCCACGTGACGTCGTCGCGCAGCCGGGCCGCGGTCGCATCGAGCCCGCCGTCCGCGGACGGCGCGGCCTCGCAGCAGCCCGCGTCGCAGGGAGCGAGCGCGCCGGCGGCGGCGTGGTGGCCGCCTTCGACGCGGGCGCCGCGCTCCGCGCAGCCGCCGAGGAGCGGGGCGAGCGCGAGCGTCGCGCTCGAGAGGAGATGCGTGCGGGCGAAGGACGCGCGGAACGGCTCGTGTCGCATGGAGCGCACATCGTAGGACGGTCCGGGAGCCTGGTGAAGCAGCGCGCCGCCGTGGCCGCGGCGCTATGCTCGCCCCGCCGATGGGCGCCCCGGACAGCACCGCCGACGTCACCCCCGGAGCGGCGCGGGACCCCGACGAGCCCCCGCCGGTCCACCGCCTCCCCCACCCTCCGCGGGCAAGACCCGAGCGCGGTGCGCACGGTGGCGAGCGGGGTTCGAAAAATCGCCTCCCGCGGCGGCTCGTCGCGCACCTGGCGTGCCTGGTGCTGCCGCTCGTGCTCGTCGGGCCCTCGCTGCTGCCCGGACGGCGGTTCCTGCCGCTCACGGCGTACGGCTTCGCGCCGCTGTCGTTCGAGCACCCGGCGGCCGCCGAGCGCGCCCTCGACGAGGCGAACCTGAGCACGCCCGACCGGCTGTTCCCCGTGCTGACCGACCAGGTCGTGATCCGCGAGCGGATCCTCGCGGGCGAGCTGCCGACCTGGGACCCCGACATCGGGCTGGGGATCCCGCTGTTCGCCGGGACGATCGCCGGGCCCGCCTATCCGCCCAACTGGCTCGCGATCGCGCTGCCGCCCGATCGCGCCGCCGGGCCGCTCGCGGTCCTCACGCTCTACCTCGCAGGGCTCGGGCTGTGGAAGCTCTGCGCGCGGCTCGGGCTCGGGCCGCTCGCGTGCGCGGTCGGCGCGCTCGGCCTGCAGGGCTGCGGCTGGGGCGTCGTCAACCTGCACTACAACATGAAGGTCGACGCGGCCCTGTGGCTGCCGTGGTGCCTCGGCGCGATCGAGGCGCTGCGCGCGCGCGAGCGCGGCGCGGGAGCGAAGCTCGCGCTCTTCGCCGCGCTGTCGCTGCTCGCGGGCTTCCCGCCGATCGGCGTGTTCACCGTCGCCGCGAGCGGACTCTGGGCGCTCGGCCGCCGCACGCCGCGCGCGCTCGGCTGGCTCGCGCTCGGCGTGCTCGGCGCGGGCGTGCAACTCGTGCCGATGGTCGAGGCGGCGAGCCAGTCCGAACGCCAGACGCAGGCCGCGGAGCGGATGAGCGCCGACGCGCTCCCCGCCGCCACGAGCCTCGGCGTCGTCGTGCCCGATTTCGTCGGCGCGCCGACCGAGCACGTGTTCGCGCCGCACCTGCCGATCGCGTGGCTCGTCGCGCCCGCGGGCGAGGACGTGCGCGTCGCCGAGATCGCGAACCCGCTCGAGTGGAACACGTTCGCCGGAGCGGTCGTCGCGCTGCTCGCGCTCTGCGGGATCGTCGCGCGGCCGCGACGCGCGCTCGGTCCGCTCGTCCTGCTCGTGCTCGCGTTCGGCTACGCGCAGGCGTGGCCGCTCGTGCGCCTCGTCTACCACGTGCCGGGCCTCGCGCTCGGCCAACCCGCGCGCGCGCTCGCCGTCGCCTGGGTCGCGTGGCCGTGGCTCGCCGCAGTCGGCGCCGACGCGCTCGTCGCGGGAGCGGGAGCCGAGCGGGCGCGCGCCCGCGCCGCGCTCGTCGCGGCCGCCGCCCTGCTCGCGATCGCGGCCGGCGCGGCGCGCTTCGGGCTCGACCCCGAGCGCGCGGCTGCGGCCCTGGAGCGGCGCCTCGCGGCGGATTACGAGGTGTCGGTGGACGAGGTGCGTCACTACGTGCGGCCGGCGGAGAGCGTCGCGGCGTTCGCGCGGCTGCGCGGGACGGCGGGCTGGACGCTCGGCTTCGCGCTGGCTGCGCTCGCGGCGGGCGTGCTCGCAGCGCGCGGCGGCGCGCGGCGCGCGGGCGGAGCGCTGCTCCTCGTCGCCGTCGGCTTCGAGGGCATCGTCACCGCGGGCCCGCACCTGGTGCCGCGCGTCGTCGGCGACCTGCCGCTCTTTCCGCCGTCGCCGGCGATCGACGCGATCGCGCAGGCGGCGGACGGCGGACGCGTGCTGCGCTGCGCGCCGGGCGGCATCGGCGCGGTCGAAGCGCTCGCGCGGCCGAACCTGCTCCATCCCTACGGCGTGCGCGACATGACGCCGTTCCTCGTGTTCACGCCGCGCCGCGTCGTCGAGCTCTTCGCCGCAATGGACCCGGCGGCGCGCTACCGCTCGGGCATCGCGCGCGTCTCCGAGGCGGGGCTGCTCGGCCACCGCGTGCTCGATCTCGCGCGCGTCTCCGCGATCCTCTCGCGCGAGCCGCTCGCGCACGAGCGCCTCGCGCCGGTCCTCGAGCGGCCGGACTTCCACGTGTATGCGCGCGCGGGAGCGCTCGGCGAGGCGCGCGTCGTGCGCAGCGGCGTCGCGAGCGCGAGCGACGCGTGGGCGATCGAGCAGGTCGTCGCCATGGGCGAGCCGCTCGCCGAGACGTACCTCGCGCCCGGGGTCGACGCCTGGGCGGCGCCGGCGGACGGTTGGCGTGCGCCCGCGGTCACGGTGACGCGGCCGGCGCCGACGCGCCTCGATGCCGTCGTCGAGGGGAGCGCTGGCGGCTGGCTCGTCTTCCACTCCGTCTGGTACCCGGGCTGGAAGGCGACCGTCGACGGCGCGGACGCCGAGGTCGTGCGCACCGACCACGCGTTCCGCGCGGTGCGGCTGCCGGCGGGCGAGCGCGTCGTCGTGCGCACGCAGTTCGAGCCGCTCTCGCACCGGCTGGGCGCGCTCGCGACGCTCGCCGCGCTCGCCGCACTCGCGCTCGGCGCGTGGCTGGGACGCCGCGGAGCGCGCTGATGCACGTCCAGGTGCTCTCGAGCGGCAGCGGCGGCAACGCGCTCCTCGTGCGCGCCGGGGAGGTGCACGTGCTGCTCGACGCGGGGCTGCCGCTCGACGAGCTGCACCGGCGGCTCGAGGCGGCGCGCGTGCGCGCGACGCGCATCGACCACATCTGCTTGACGCACGGCCACCTCGACCACGCGCGCAGCGCCGGGCGGCTCGCGAAGCTCTCGGGCGCGACGCTGCACTGCTGCGAGCGGCTGATGCGCAACGCTTCGGTGCGGCGCGCTCCGCGGATGAGCACGCTGCGCATCGGCACGCCGAGCGAGCTCGAGGGGCCGTGCGGCACCGCGGGCGTCGCGATCACGGCGGTCCAGGTCCCCCACGACGCCGATCCGACGGTCGCGTTCCGCTTGACGCACGTGCTGCGCGGCGAGGAGCGCGTCGCCGTGCTCGTCACCGACATGGGCAAGTCCGATCCGCACGCGGCGAAGCAGCTCGCCGGCGCACACCTGATCGTGCTCGAGTTCAACCACGACCTCGCGATGCTGCGCGACGGGCCGTACGCGGACGCGCTCAAGCGCCGCGTCGGCGGCGACCGCGGCCACTTGTCGAACGAGCAGGCGGCGGACATGCTGCGGCGCATGGCGGGACCGCGGCTGCACACGGTCGTGCTCGCGCATCTCTCGCGCACGAACAACACGCCCGAGCTCGCGCTGGCCGCGGCGCGCGCCGCGCTCGACGCGGCCGGCCGCTCCGACGTGCGCATCCTCGTCGCCGAGCAGGACACGATCGGCCCCAATCTCGCAGTCTGAGCCGAACGAGCGCGTGAGCCCATGACCGCCGACGACGTTCTCGCGCTGATGCGCGCGCACCGCACGATCCGACGCTTCGCTCCCGATCGCGTGCCGGACGAGCACGTCGACGCGGCGGTCGAGGCCGCGCGCATGGCGTCGACGTCGAGCCACATCCAGGCGTACGCGCTGCTGCGCGTGACGGACGCGAGCGAGCGCGCGCGGCTCGCCGAGCTGTGCGGCGGCCAGCCGCAGGTGGCGGAGGCCGGCGCGTTCTTCGTCGTCGCGGGCGACCGGCGCAGGCACGCGCTCGCCGCCGGCGTCGACCCCGACCGGCCGAGCGACGCGAGCGCCGACAACCTCGAGACGTTCCTGCTGTGCGCGGTGGACGCGTCGCTGTTCGCGCAGAACCTCGTGCTCGCGTTCGAGTCGATGGGCTACGGCGTCTGCTACGTCGGCGGCCTGCGCAACGAGCTCGGCGCCGTCGTCGAGCTGCTCGAGCTCCCGCGCGGCGTGCTGCCGTTCTACGGCCTCTGCGTCGGCGTCCCGGCGCACGACCCCGGCCAGCGTCCGCGCTTGCCGGTGCGCGCGCTCTGGTTCGAAGAGCGCTACCCGAGCGACGAGGCGGTGCGCGCGCTCGTCGCCGAGCACGACGCGGAGATGGCGCGCTGGTACGAAGAGCGCGGCAAGCCCGGCCACGACTGGTCGGGCGGCGTGCAGCGGCGCTTCGCGCGGCGCGTGCGAGAGGCGCTACGCGCGGTCTGGCATGGCGGTTGCTCCCCAGAGGGCGGCAACGAACGCGGACAGGACGTTTGGGGGACTTTTGGAACACATCGGAGCGGGAGGTTTGAACGACCAGGCGAACGCGGCGGTGCTTGCCCTGTATCCGCCCACCGCGGAGACCGATGCGTCGCGCGCTCCGTGGCTGGCCG
>CAZGTQ010000386.1:0-58443 GCA_964528575.1 uncultured Planctomycetaceae bacterium
CGGCGAGCAGCTCGCGCGCGATGCGCGCCTCGCGCTTGCCGAGCTGCGCCGACAGCTCGCTCAGGAGCGCGGGCAGCTCCTCGACGCTCGCGTGCGTGAGCCGGGGCAGCGTGGAGCCGCCGACCGTCACCGCGCGCGCGAACGGCTGGATGCGGCTCCCCTCGCACGCCGCGCACACCGACGTGTCGAGGAAGCGCTCGAGCTGCTTGCGCTGCTGGCCGCGCTCCTGCGCGCGCTCGAGCGCCGGCAGGACGCCGCGGAAGCGCCGCTTCCAACTGTACTTGCCCTTGAAGCGCGCGCCGTTCCAGCTCGCGACGTCCTCGAAGCGCGCGTCGCCCGCTCCGCGCAGCACGGTGCGACGCGCCTCGGCCGACAGGTCCTGCCACGGCGTGTCGAGGTCGAAGCCGTGCGCGGCGGCGACCGACTCGAGGAACGCGAAGTCGACGCGCGGGAACAGGAGCGCGCCGCCGCTCGCGCGCGTCACGGCCAGCGCGCCGTCGCGGATCGACAGGCGCGGGTCGGCGACGACGCGCGCCTCGGTCGGCCGGCGCCGCACGCCCAGGCCGTCGCACGCGGGGCAGGCGCCGTGCGGCGAGTTCGGCGAGAACAGGCGCGGCTCGAGCGGCGGGCTCTCCGCTCCGCAGATCCCGCACGCGCGCTGCGTCGACCACGAGCGGACGCGCTCGGCGTCGCCCTCGCCCCACAGGAGCGCGACGTCACCCCCGCCGAGCTCGACCGCGGCCTGGACCGACTCGCGCAGCCGGTCGCGTCCCGCCGCGCGCTCGACGCGGAAGCGGTCGACGACGACCTCGACCGAGTGGCGCTTGTAGCGCTCGAGGTCGGGTACCTCCTCGATGCGCCGCACGACGCCGTCGACGCGCACGCGCACGAAGCCCTTCTTCGTGAGGCCGGCGAGCAGCGCCTTGTGCTCCCCCTTGCGGTCGCGCACGAGCGGCGCGAGCACGTGGACGCGCTCGCCCTCGAGCGCCTGCTCGACCTGGTCCAGGATCGACTCGACCGTCTGGCTGCGCAGCGCCTCGCCGTGCTCGGGGCAGTGGGCGGTCCCCGCGCGCGCGAACAGCACCCGCAGGTGGTCGACGATCTCGGTCAGGGTGCCGACGGTCGAGCGCGGGCCGCGCTGGATCGCCTTCTGGTCGACCGCGATCGCCGGGGAGAGCCCCTCGACGTGGTCGACGTCGGGCTTCTCCATGCGGCCGAGGAACTGCCGCGCGTAGGCGGAGAGCGTCTCGAGGAAGCGCCGCTGGCCCTCGCGGAAGAGCGTGTCGAAGGCGAGGGAGGACTTGCCGGAGCCGGAGACCCCAGTGATCGCCGTCAGGCGGTTGCGGGGGATCTCGACGTCGACGCCCCGCAGGTTGTTCTGGCGGGCGCCGCGGATCCGGATCGCGTCCTCGCTCATGGGGCGGACGGACGATCCTCGATCGTGCTCATGGGGGCTCGGGGGGGTCTGACCGCCGGCGCCAGTGGGCTCCGCGGCTCCCTGTCCGCGGCTCTCGGGGCGTCGACGAAGACGGGGCATCGTAGCAGCCGCCCCGACGGCTCGGAAGGCGAATCGGCCCGCCACGACGGGCCGCGTCGCCGGCGCGCCGATCGTCACGTCGCTGGCGCGCCGATCGTCAACAGCGCACGCGCGCGCGAATCAGCTCGTGCAGCGGATCGCCGGCCGCCACGATGCTGCGTCCGTGCAGCCAGTCGTCCCCGCCCGCGGCGTCGGTGACGCGGCCGCCGGCCTCGCGCACGAGCAGCGCGCCCGCGGCGACGTCGTGCGGCGCGAGGTGCAGCTCCCAGAATCCGTCGAAGCGGCCGGCGGCGGTGTAGGCGAGGTCGAGCGCGGCCGAGCCGCCCCGGCGCAGGTCGCGCACGTCGTAGAAGAGCGCGTTCCAGTTCGCGAGGTTGTCGTGCTCGAGCTCCTCGCGCCGGTACGGGAACCCGGTCGCGAGGACCGACTCGCCCAGCTCGGTCGCGGGCGACACGGCGATCCGCGCGCCGTCGAGCTCGGCGCCGCGGCCCCGCGCCGCGGTGAACGTCTCGCCCAGCCGCGGCGCGTGCACTACGGCGATCTCGGGCTCGCCGTCGACGTAGAGCGCGACCGAGACGGCGAACTGCGGCAGGCGGTGGACGAAGTTCACCGTGCCGTCGAGCGGGTCGAGGTACCAGCGCGGGCCGCGGTCGCGCGGGCCGCCGTCGTGCACCTCCTCCTCCGCCTCGATCGCGTGGCCCGGGAACGCGGCGCGCAGGCGCTCGACGAGCAGCCGCTCGCTCGCGACGTCCGCCGCGGTGACGAGGTCCCGCGCCGCGCTCTTGCGGCCGATCTGGGAGCGCTCGATGCGGCCGAGGTGCGAGAGCAGGAGCTCCCCCGCCGCGAGCGCCGCGTCGCGCGCGACCGCCAGAGGCTCGACAGGAGCGCCGGTCACAGGTCGAGCTCCGTGAAGAGCGTCGCGATCTCGTCGTGCATCGGCTTGAAGCAGCGCGTGTTCAGCCCGCTCGCCTCGGGCGGGTAGCCGACGAGGATCGCGAAGAACACGTCGCTGCCCGCGCGCGTCGTCGTCAGGCCCGAGAGCGCGCTCGCGCCGCGGATCCAGCCGGTCTTCGCGTGGACCCGCCCGTCGGCCGCGGTGCCGCGCATGCGCTCGCCCAGCGTGCCCGAGCGGCCCGCGACGGCGAGCGAATCGCGGTAGGCCCGCGCGAGCACGTCGCGGCGCGCGAGCACCGCGTCGAGCAGCGCCGAGATCTGCCGCGCCGTCGCGCGATCGTCGCGCGAGAGGCCCGACCCGTCGACCTGGACGAGCCCCGCGGACTGCACGCCCAGGCGCTCGAGCGCCCGCGCCGTGGCGCGCGCTCCGGCTGCGCGCGTCGCTTCGCCCTCGACCGCGAGCGCGGTCGCGAGGAACACCTGGTCCGCGACCGAGTTCGTCGACCACGTGTTGATCGGCACGAGCGTGTCGACGAGCGGCGACGTGATCCGCGCGAGCGGCGCGCCGGGCGGGACGTCGCGCGCGCGGCGCACCTCGCCCTCGAGCTCGATCCCGTGACGCCGCAGCCCGCCGGCGACGGCGTGCCCGAACAGCAGCACCGGGTCGGGGTGCGCGAAGCTGCTCGACCACGGGCCGATCGACGCGCCCAGCTCGCCCTTGACCGTGACCGCGGAGAGCGTCGCGCCGACGCGGACGTCGAGCTCGGTGCCCTGCACGGTGTCGACGCCGTACAGCTCGCGCAGGCCGTGCGGCGCGGGGTGCACCTCGACCGTCGCGCGCCCGCCGACCGGGCCGGGCGTCACCGACGCGGTGAGCAGGCCCGCGTTGAGCGTGAGCCCGCCGGAGCGCGCGCACGACTCGGTCCAGTGCTGGTTCGCCGGCGGCCAGCCCGGACCGGGCCCCGGCGCCTCGAACGTGCCCTCGTCGAGCAGGAGGTCGCCCCGGACGCGGCGCACGCCCAGACGCGCGAGCGCCTCGGCGAGCGGCCCGACGACGCGCTCCTCGACGCGGCCCGCGGCGTCGGGGTCGTAGAACGGATCGCCGCCCGCGCGCGCGACGAGGTCGCCCACGAGCACGTCCCCCTCGACCGCGCCGCGCGACTCGAAGCGCGTCTCGAGCTCGTGGTGCGGGCCGAGCAGCACGAGCGCCGCGGCCGTCGTCACGAGCTTCATGTTCGACGCGGGCAGCAGCGCGTGGTCGGCGAGGCGCGCGAGGAGCTCCTCGCTCGGCCCGCCCGGCCGCCGGATGCGCGCGTGCACGGCGACGACGACGTTCGACCCGCTCGCCCGGCCGCGCGAGACGCGCTCGGCCTCGCTCACCGCGCCCGCGATCGCGCTCTCGACGTCGCGCCGCAGCCGCTCGACCCGCGCCGCGTCGAGCGGCGGGAGCGCGATCGGCGGCGGCTCGTGCGCGACGGCGCCCGCGCCCGGCTCGTCCGGCCGCGGCCCGGCGCCCGACACGACGAACGGCCACAGCAGCGCCCCGAGCGCGATAGGCACCGCCGCGACGAGGCTCATCCGGACGGCGGCGGTGGCCGGTCGTCGTCGTTCGCCAGCAGCCATGCCGTGTTGTACGCGAGGCGCGCGGTGCGCGCGATCTTGTCGAGATCGAGCAGGTCGATGGTGTCGCGCCACGTGTGGTAGTCGGGGTTCTCGTTGATCCGTCCCTCGAAGAAGAAGAGCACGGGGACGCCGATCTCGTGGAACGAGTAGTGGTCCGAACGCTGCCAGAGCTGGTCGGGGTCGTTCGTGTGGATCTTGCGGATGCGCGCGCGCTCGAGCCGCTTCGCGCGCTCGAGCAGGTCCTCGAAGTCCTTGTTGTACTGGCAGCCGATCGCGTAGACCTCGTTCGCGTCGCCGCGGCCGACCATGTCGAGGTTGATCATCGCGACGACCTGCGCACGCGCCACCGGCAGGTTCTTCGCGAGCGCGCGGCTGCCGACGAGCCCGTCCTCCTCCGCGCCGAACGCGCAGAACAGGACGGAGCGGCGCGAGCCCGCCGCCGCGAACGCGCCGGCGATCTCGAGCATCGCCGCGGTGCCCGACGCGTTGTCGTCGGCGCCGAAGCCGATGCGGCCGCGGGCGTCGACGCCGACGTGGTCGTAGTGCGCGCCGACGACGACGAACTCGTCCGCGAGCACCGCGTCGGTGCCCGGCAGCCACGCGACGACGTTGTCGACGCTCGTCGTCGTGTCGCGCGCCGCGCTCGCGAGCGTCACGGTGCGTCCCTCGGCTTCGCGCGCCTCGGGCCGGCCCGCCCGGTCGATCTTGTCCGCGAGCGGCAGCACGTCGAAGCCCAGCACGCGCTCGGCCGCCGCGGGCGTGACCTCGAGCACGGGAATCGGCACGCCCGTCGGCCGCTGGCCGCCGCGCGCGCGCAGCTCGACGAACTCGGCGTACGTGTGGCGGAAACCGAGCCGCGCCGGCTCCGGCTCGTCGCGCGCCGGCTCGTGGCCGTCGTCCTCGTCCGGCGGCGGGCGCCGCACGACGAGGACGCCGGCGACCTTCTTCGCGTACAGCTTCGCGAGCTTCGAGTGGAGGTCGGCGGCGGGCGAGACCGGCGGACCCTCGAACAGGCGCCTGTGGCGCGGCTCGCCCTCGATGATCACCGCGACCTTGCCCTCGAGGTCGTTGCCCTTCAGGTCGTCGTAGCGCTCGCCGTCCACCGCGATGCCGTAGCCGACGAAGATCGGCTCGCCGCTCGCCCGGCCGCCGGCGTGCGGCGCGGGCACGAAGTCGACGCCGTACTCGAGCTCGTCCGTCTCGCCGCCCGCCTCGACGCGCAGCGCGCAGTCGGACGGCACGGGCTCCTGGCCCTCGTGCGCGAACGGGTCGAGATACGCGCCGACGCCGTCCGTGGCGGGCTCCTGCGCCGCCGCCTCGCCGCGCGGGCTCGACGACGCGCGCTTGCGCAGCTCCGACACCGGACGCAGCCCGAGCGAGCGAAGCTCCCCGGCGACGTACTCGGCTGCGCGCCGCAGCCCGGCGCTCGGCGAGTCGCGGCCCTCGAGCGGCGCGGTGCAGAGCTGCACGAGGTGCGCCTCGACGTCCTGCTCCTCGATCGTGCCGAAGCCGGCCTCGTGGCCGCCGCCGGGCGCCTGCGCGGCGCCCAGCGCGAGGATCAGCGCGGCCGGCGCGGCCCACGGGGCGCGGAACGTGGCGCGCAAGGAGGCTCGGAGCGGCTGCATGGGCTCATTCTGGGCCGGGCGCGCGCGCGAAGCAACGCGCGCTCCGTTCAGGCGCCGTCAGCGGGGCGTCAGCGCGATGCCGTTCGAGGCGGTCCAGCCCAGCGGCGCGTCGGGGGCGCGGAAGAACGCGCGGAAGAACAGGGCGCGGCCGCGCACCCTCGCGCCCGCGGGGATCGGGACCGTCGCGGCGGCGGCGCCGTCGGAGCGCGCGAGCGGGAACGTCCACGCCTCGCCGGGGACGAGGCCGCTCGCGTCCGCGCCGATCGGCCGGAGCGACGCGACGAGCAGACCGGGGGCGTCGGGCGGCGCGTGCTCCACCGCGAGCACGATCCGGGCGCCGGCCGCTGGCTGACCCTCGGGCGCGAGCCGCGGCTGCCGCTCGCCCTCGCCGACCAGACCGTCGTCGAACGCGACGACCGCGCCCCAGCGGCCCTCGACCGGCACGTCGACGGCGAGCTCGCCCTGTTCGACGCGCACGCTCGTCGCCCCCAGGCGCCACCCGCGCAGGCCTCCGGCGGGCGACACGCTGACGACGCTCGGGTCGGCCGACGCGACGCTCATCTGGGGCCACGCGACGGCGAACGTGCGCACCTCGCCGTCGGCGTAGCGGCCGCGCAGTTGCAGCGGCACCTCCGACCCGGGGCGCTCGAGCACGACGGTGTCGGCCGGCTCGAACGCGACGAGGCGCGTTCCGCCGTCGAGCACGTCGAGGATCTCGTCCGCGATCCGGTTCGCGAGGAGCTGGTTGCCCAGCCGGCTCACATGGCAGCAGTCGTCGATGTACAGCGGCTGCTCGACGTCCTCGAACACGTAGCGCAGGTCGTGGAAGCGCACGCCGGCGCGCGCGAGCGCCGCCCCCGCAGCGGCGAGGCGCGGATAGCCGAGCTCGACGCCCTCGCGCCAGATGTTGTTCTCGCTGATCGCGATCGGCGCTTCCTCGGGGGCGATCGGCTTGGAGCCCTCGACGTACTGGTTCGGCTGCAGGAAGTGCAGGTACGCGATGCCCTCGGCCGCGCACATGCGGTGCAGCAGGAGCGAGCAGCGCGCCCAGTGCTCGGCGATGTCGTCGTACAGCGCCTCGCCCTGCGGGTGCGCGAACGGCGGGCCCGTCACGTCGGTCGAGAGCAGCTCGCCCTTCGAGTACGTCTCCAGCGCGACGACCGCCTCGCTCACACGCTTCTGCAGCGAGAGATCGCGGATGCGCCACGCGAGCTGCGCCAGGATCGAGCGCCGCGCCACGGGACCCGAGAGCGTGGCGGCCCACTCGCGCCGCTGGTCGCGCACGTACACGAGCCGGCCGAGGCGGCGCTGGCTCTCGACGTCGGGCAGGGGCGACATCAAGAGGTGCCACTGGCGCGGGTAGAACGGGTTGATGCCGTTGCGCACGTTGAGCGGTCGCGTCAGCGCGACCTCGTTGAAGCCGTCGAGGTTGACGAGCACGTCGAGCTCGCCTCCCATCGACAGCACGTACGCGAGCGACATGAGCTGCTGCGGTTGCTTGTAGCCGCCGATCGCGAGGCGCACGAAGACGATCTCGCGGTCGACGAAGGCGGCCGACTCGCGCAGGCGCGCGCTCAGCGTCTCGTCGCCCTGCGCGGAGAGCCACCACGCGACGGAGCCGCCGACGACGCCGACGATCAGCTTGTCCTCCGAGCGCTCCTGGATCGTGTCGCTCGCGTCGGTGAACCCGAAGTCGTTGATCGGGTTGTCCTCGTGGTGGCGCGGGAACCCTTCGAGGTCGTTCGCCGCCTTCGACCAGACGAAGCCGAGGTACGGGTGCACCGTCAGGAAGACCTGCGCGAGCTGCCCCGGGCTCTCCTGCACCTCGGTGGCGGACTCGGCGAGGGCGAGCTTCTCGTGGCGCACGCGCCAGTAGCCGAACCGGCGGCCGTCGAACGCGCCGTACGCGACGAGCGCGATCGCCTCGGCCGCGCCGAGGCAGAGCAGCGCGAGCGCGAGCGCGAAAGCGACGCGCTTGCCGAGGCCGAGCGGCGGCGCTTCTCGTGCTCCACGAACCATCAGAACGCGTCCGGCTGCGCGGCTAGAAGATCGTGTACACGAACTGGCCGCCGCGGTCGCGCGTGAGGACGTACAGCACGACGAGGGCGACGACGAGCATGACGAGCGGGGTGAGCCACCATAGGATCGTGCGCCCCGCGAAAGCCGCGAACTCGCGCAACAACCCCGGCGACTCCGCACGGACGGGCGCGCGGCGCCCCTGGTGGGTCGCCTCCGTCCGTTGTCGATCGCGTGCGGGCGTCAGCCCCATCTCCATCTCCGTGTCCGTATCGCTACCCTCCGCTCCCCCGGCCTCCGTCCGCCCGGCCAACGCTCGTGCGGCGCAGCCGGGGCGCACGAGTCTAGCACGCGTCGTCCGGCCGGACAGGGCCGGAGGAACGGCGTGAAGCGCGCCGGCTCCGCGCGGCTCAAGCTCGCGCTCTTGGTGCTGTCGACGCTCGTCGCTCTGGTCGCGGCCGAGCTCCTGTGCCGGGTCGTGCTCGTGCGCCGCTGGCAGCGGACCGCTACGGCCTGGGACGAGCCGCTCTTTCGCATCGACCAGGATCGGACGCTCGCGTACCGGATGCACGCCGACACGGAGCGCGAGCTCGTCGTCGAGAGCGGATCGGGCGAGCCGTGGCACTACACGATCAACGCCGCGGGGTTGCGCGACGACCCGCCGACCGCGCGCGACGGCCGGCGGCGCGTCGTCGTGCTCGGCGACTCGTACACGTTCGGCTGGGCGGTCGACCAGGGCGAGGAGTACCCCGCGCAGCTCGAGCGGCTCCTGCGCGACGACGGCTGGCCGGTCGACGTGATCAACGCCGGCGTGCCCGGCTACAACACCGTGCAGCAGGCTCGGTACCTCGCGCTCGATGCGCTCGCGCTCGAGCCCGACCTCGTCGTGCTCGGCTTCGTGATGAACGACGGCGAGCCGCAGAACAGCGTTCCGGTGCACCCGTCGCTGGCGTACTCGAACGTGCGGCTGTGGGGCTTCGAGCTCGCGAAGGGACCGCTGAACCGGCTCTTGGGCGCGAGCGAGGAGGAGCCGCTGTTCGCGCCCCGGCTCTGCGCGCCGGGCTACCCGTACTACGAGAGCTTCCGGCCCGGCGCGAGCAAGGGGCCGGTGGCCCTCGCCGCGCTCGCGCGGATCGCGGCGCTGTGCCGCGCGAACGGCGTCGATTTCGTCTGCTTCGTGCTCCCCGACTTCACCGATCGCTTCGCCCCCGGCTACGACGCGATGGCGATCCACCGGCTCGTGCGCGAGACGTGCGCGGACGCGGACGCGCTCTGCCACGACCTCCTGCCCGCGTTCCTGGGCCGCGACCACCGCGCGCTGCACGTCGCGGGCGACGGCCATCCGAACGCGCGGGCGCACGCGCTGTTCGCCGCGACGATGGCGATCGCGATCCGGCGCGACTTCCCCCGGCTGGCGCAGCCGCGATGAGCACCGAGAGCGAGCCGTCGGTCCGAGGTGGGCGCGCGCGGCGCGGCGGCACGCTCGCGGCCGTCGCGCTCTCGCTCCTCGCGCTCGCCGGCGGCGCCGAGCTCCTCTTGCGCGCGCTCGACGCGGCTCCGCGCGACGCGGACCCGCGGCCGCCGGCGGCGCGCGCGGACCTGCCGCACGGGCTGCTCGCGCCGCACGACGACGGCGGCTGGCGCGCGGTGCCCGGCGTGTGGCTGCCCGACCACGTCGTCGGCCCGCGCGGCTACCGCGTCCCCGCGGGCGCGCCCGCGGACGCCGCGTCGCTGCGCGTCGCGGTGGTCGGCGACGCGTTCACGTTCGGCTGGGACCTGCCGTACGCGGAGACGTCGTGCGGGCTGCTCGCGTGGCTCTGCGCGCGCGGCGGCGTCGCGGCGGACGTCGCGAACCTCGCTCTGCCTGCGACGGACGCGGCGCTCGCGAGCGAGCGCGTCGCGCGCGACGCGTTGCCCGCGCGGCCGGAGCTCGTCGTGCTCCAGGTCGGCCACGCCGACCTCGCGCCGCGCGCGCCAGGCGCCGCGCCGGACGGCGCGCTCGACGCGCTCGCGCTCGTGCGCTTCGCGCGCGCTCTCGCGCGCCGCGGCTCGAACGAGCCCGAGCCCGAGCCCGAGGCCGCGGCCGCGGACGTACCGGCCGTCGACCTCGACGAGCGCGCGGCGGCGTGGGGAGCGGTCTTCGACGACGTGCGGGCGGCGGGCGCCGAGTCCGCGCTGATCGGGCCGACGCGCGTGCGCGCGCTCGTGCCCGACCCGCTGCGGCTCGCGTGGGCCGACGCGGTCCGCCGACTCGCGGGCGAGCGCGGCGTGCCGTGGATCGACGGGCCGTCGCTGCAGCGCCGCTACCGCCCGCTCGAGTGGCTGCGGCGCGCGCACGAGATCGCCGCATTCCTCGAGGGCGCGCTGCGGCGCGCGGGACGGCCGGGCGGCGCGACGGCGGCCGAGCGCGCGCGCGGCGCGCTCGAGACGCTCGCGCTGCGGACGGCGGGTGCGGACCGCGGCGAATACCGCGACGAGCACCGCCTCGGCCGCGCCGAGCACGCGGCGGCGGCCTATGCGCTCTACGCGCTGGTGCGGGAGCGCCTGCGCCCGGACCTGCCGCCGCGCGCGCTGCTCCTCGCGCTCGATCCCGGCGACCACACCGACCCGACGCTCGCGCGCCACCTCGCCGGCGCTGGCTGGGAGCCGCCGCCGCTCACGCCGCACGCGCTCCCCGAGCGCGCGCTCGCCGGCGCCGCGGAGTTGCGCGCGCGCCTGGGCGCCGCGCCCGCGCGCCTGTGGCTGCGTGCCCGCCGCCGGGCGCCCGCGGATCCGCGGGACGCGGCGGTGCTCTCGGTCGCGCTCGCGGGCGAGACGCTCGCGTCGGTCGCGCTCGACGACGCGTGGCGCTGGGTCGAGATCCCGCTGCCCCCGGACGCGCAGCCCGGCTCGTACGCGCTCGCGCTCGACGCCCACGACCCCGCGACGGGCGCGCCCGCGACCGTGAGCGTCGCGACGATCCTGATCGAGGGCTTGATCGAGGGCCGCTGACGACGCGCGGGCGTTCGTCACCCGATCGCGTGCACCGATCCGTCGCGCGCGAGCTCGATCGGACCGTCGAACGTGCGCGCGGCGACCGCGCGCGCGCTCTCGGGATCCATCTCGGGGTAGAAGTGCGTGAGGACGAGCCGGCGGCACCCGGCGGCGCGCGCGAGGCGGGCGGCGGAGCTCGGCGTCAGGTGGCTCGACGGCCGCGCCTCGTCGGGGAACGAGCACTCGGCGAGGAACACGTCGACGCCGCGCACGTGCTCGGCGACCGCCGGGTTCTCGCCGCTGTCGCCGGTGTAGCCGAGCGCTGCTCCGTCGGCGAGCTCGACGCGCCACGCGAGCGCCTCGGGCGTGTGGCCGGTGAGCGCGCCGCGGAAGACGAGTTGCTCGCCGGGCGCCTCGTGGAGCGCCACGCCGCCCGCGTCCAGCGGCGTCTCGACGAGCTCGAGCCGCGGGTCGCGCGGATGACGGCGCAGCGCGTCGACGCCGGTCTCGACGAGCGCGGCGAGGCCGACCGGACCGACGACCTCGAGCGGCGGCGGCTCGAACGCCGGGTTGCGACGCGCGAAGAACAACGCGAACAGGTCGAGGCAGTGGTCGGTGTGGAAGTGGCTCACGACCACGCGCCGTACGTCGCCGAGCTCGATGCCGGCGGCGCCGAGCGCGCGGATCGAGCCGGGGCCGCAGTCGAGCAACGTGACGGGCCCGCCCGGCCGCGGCCGCAGCGCATAGCCGGAACAGCCGTAGCCGGCGCGCGGCAGGATCGAGCCGGCGCCGAGGACGGTGAGCGTCGCGCTCATCGAGCGGGATACCCGTCGGGGTGCGCTTCGAGGAACCGCCACGCGTCGCCGACGATGTCGTCGAGCGCCGGCCGCCGCGCGCGCCACCCGAGCAGGTCCCCGGCGCTCGTCCCGCCGCTCACGAGGCGCGCGGGATCGCCCGCGCGGCGGCCGACGACGCGCGCGGGGATCGCGTGGCCCGTGACGCGCCGCGCACACTCGACGACCTCGCTCACCGAGAAGCCGGTCCCGGTGCCGAGGTTGCACGCGAGCCGCTCGGTGCCGCCCTGCAGCGCCGCGAGCGCGCGCACGTGCGCGTCCGCGAGGTCCTCGACGTGGATGTAGTCGCGGATGCACGTCCCGTCGGGCGTGTCGTAGTCGTCGCCGAAGATCAGGATCTCGTCGCGCCGGCCCTGCGCGACCTGGAGCACGAGCGGGATCAGGTGCGTCTCCGGCTCGTGGTGCTCGCCGAGGTCGCCCTCCTGCGCCGCGCCGGCCGCGTTGAAGTAGCGCAGCGCCGCGAAGCGCATCCCGTACGCGCGCGAGTAGTCGTCCATCATGTGCTCCATGTGGAGCTTCGTGCGCCCGTACGGGTTGATCGGCTCCTGCGGATGGTCCGCGGGGATCGGGACCTCGCGGGGCTCGCCGTACGTCGCGCACGTGCTGCTGAACACGATGTCGCGGCAGCCGTGCGCGCGCATCGCCTCGAGCAGGTTCCACGTGTAGTGCACGTTGACGCGGTAGTACGTCGCCGGGTCGGTCACCGACTCGCCGACGTAGCACTTCGCGGCGAAGTGGATCACGGCGACGGGCGCGCGCTCGCGGAACACGCGGTCGAGCTCGGCGCGATCGCCTAGGTCGACGACCTCGAGCGGCACGCGCGCCGCCGCCGCGTGCACGGCAGCACGGTGGCCGGTCGACAAGTCGTCGAGCACCGCGACGGGGACGCCGGCGCGCTCGAGCGCGCGCACCGTGTGGCTGCCGATGTAGCCGGCGCCGCCGGCGACGAGCACGAGTCCCTCGGGCGTCATGGAGCGACGAGTCTAGCGCCGAGCTTCTCGAGATCCTCCCAGAAGCGCGGCCACGACTTCGACACGCAGCGCGAGTCGGCGACGTACACCTCGGGCCGCACGAGACCGAGCAAGGCGCCGAAGAACGCGATGCGGTGATCGCCGCGCGCGTCGACGACGACGCGCTCGCGGTGCGGCTCGCGCGCGGGCGCGACGACGGCGATGCTGTCGGCGTTCGCTTCGACGCACAGGCCGATCGCGTCGAGGCCCGCGACGAGCGCGGCGATGCGGTCGCTCTCCTTGCCGCGCAGCGTGCCGAGGCCGCGCAGCCGGCTCGGCGCGCCCGGCTCGGCGAGCGCGGCAGCCGCGGCGAGAGCGGCGAGCGGCGGCGCGAGATCGGGCTCGCCCGACAGGTCGAGGTCCGCGCCGCGCGTCGGAACCCCGCGCGCGATGAGCGCGTCGGGCGTGGCGCGCGCGTCGCAGCCGAACGCGCGCAGGTGCTCGACGACGCGCACGTCGCCCTGCAGAGAATCGAGCCCGAGGCCCGGCACCATGATCCCCGCCGACCCGTTCGACAGGCACGCGACGCACAGCGCGACTGCAGCGGACGACGCGTCGGGCTCGATCGCCAACGCGTCGGTCGGTGCCCGCAGCGGGCCGCGCACGGTGAACAGGGCGCCGTTCTCGCTCTCGTCGCAGCGCGCGTCGACGCCGAAGCGCGCGAGCAGCCGCCGCGTGATGTCGACGTACGGCCGGCTGGGGACCGTCCCGACGACGCGCAGCGCGTGCGCGCCCTCGTGCGCCGCGAGCGCGATCAGGAGGCCGCTCACCTCCTGGCTCGAGACGGGGTTCTCGAGCACGAGCAGCTCCCCCTCGCGCGGCGCGACGGCGCGCACGTGCGCGGGCCAGCCGTCCGCCCTGCCGAGGTGCTCGATCTCGCACCCCGCGCGCGCGAGGCACGCGAACAGCGGCGCGCTGGAGCGCATGAGCAGCGAGCCCTCCGCGTCGATGCGCACGCGCGCGCCCGGCAGGCCGGCGAGCCCGTGCGCGGCCGTCGCCAGGCGCGCGAGCGTGCCCGACTCGAAGACGGTGACGGGCCCCGCGGGCGCGAGCCCCGCGCGCGGGCCCGGCGGGAAACCGCGCACGACGACGCGTCCCGCCCCGTTGCCGGGCTCGCTCGGAACGACCCATCTCCGCGCCGCGGTCACCTGGTATGCCCAGTCGACGGCCCCGTTCACGTCGTCCGCTTCGGGCGCGCCCTCGATCCGCGTCGGGCCCGCGCAGAGCGCCGCGGCGACGAGCGCGCGCTGCGCGATCGACTTGGAGCCCGCGGGACGGAACGAGCCTTCGACGCGCGAGCCGAACCCCAGACCGCGCACGAGCGCCTCTGCCTCCATGCCCCGATTGTAGGGACTCGCGCGCCTTGCCATACTCCCCCGTTCCCTCCCCTCTCCGCGAACCGATGAGCCGATGATGACTCAGCCGATCGCTCCCTATCTCGGGGGCGCGCCGACGCTCGGCGGCCTCTCCCGCGTGCGCGCGGGGAAGGTCCGCGACGTCTACGAGCTCGACTCCGAGCACCTGCTCTTCGTCACGACCGATCGGGTCTCTGCGTTCGACGTCGTGATGCCGCAGGGCATCCCCCACAAGGGCCGCGTGCTGACCGCGATCGCGGCGCACTGGTTCGAGACGACGCGCGACGTCGTCGACAACCACCTCGTCAGCACCGCCGTCGAGGAGGTCGCGGGCCTCGGCCGGGCCGAGCGCGACGCGCTGCGCGGGCGCGTGATGATCGTGCGCAAGGCGCAGGTGACGCCGGTCGAGTGGGTGCTGCGCGGCTACCTCGCGGGGTCGGGCTGGAAGGAGTACAAGCAGCGCGGCTCCGTCTGCGGCGTCGAGCTGCCGGCGGGCCTCCAGCTCTGCAGCCGGCTCCCCGAGCCGATTGTCACGCCGACGACGAAGTCCGACGTGCACGACGAGCCGATCACGCCCGCCCAGGCGCGCGAGGCCGTCGGCGCGGCGCTCTTCGACAAGATCGAGAAGGCGAGCCGCGCGCTCTTCCGGCGCGGCACCGAGGTGCTCGCGCGCGAAGGCATCCTGCTCGCGGACACGAAGTTCGAGTTCGGAACGAGCGACGGCAAGCTCCTGCTCGTCGACGAGGCGCTGACGCCGGACAGCTCGCGCTTCTGGCCCGCCGAGACCTGGCAGCCGGGCTCGAGCCCGCCGAGCTACGACAAGCAGATCCTGCGCGACTGGCTCGAGACGACGGACTGGAACAAGCAGCCGCCCGGCCCGGATCTGCCGCTCGCGATCGTCGAGCGCGTCGCCGCCCGCTACCTCGAGGTGTGCGCGAAGGTGACCGGCGGGCTGCCGCAGGGGGTTTCGGCGTGAGCGTCGCGCTCCTGATGGGCTCGGACTCCGACCTCGAGCGCCTGAAGCCGTGCGTCGACACGCTGCGCGAGCTCGAGATCCCGTTCGAGGCGCGCGTGCTCTCGGCGCACCGCACCCCCGCCGCGCTGCTCGAGTTCGTCGCCGCCGCGCCCGGTCGCGGCGTGCGCGTGTTCCTGTGCGCGGCCGGCGGAGCGGCGCACCTCGCCGGCGTCGTCGCGGCGCACACCGACCTGCCCGTGTTCGGCATCCCGATGGACAACCCGCCGCTCGGCGGCCTCGACGCGCTGCTCGCGACGGTGCAGATGCCCGGCGGCATTCCGGTCGCGTCGGTCGCGGTCGGCGGCGGCGGACCGGCGAACGCGGCGTTGATGGCCGCGCGCGTGCTCGCGCTCTCCGACGAAGCGCTCGCGGCGCGCGTTCGCGCGTACCGCGAGTCGTTCGCGGGCCAGGTCGAGGCGAAGAACGCGCGCCTGCAGCAGAAGCTCGGGAGCTGAGCGGATGACGAGCACGACCACGGTCACGACGCTGAGCTGGGAAGGCGGCAGCGCGGGCTGCGTGCTCCTGATCGAGCAGACGCGGCTGCCGCTCGAGAACACCGTGGTCGAGATCCGCACGGTCGAGCAGATGGTCGACGCGATCCGGCGGCTCGCGGTGCGCGGCGCGCCGGCGATCGGCGTCGCGGCGGCGTACGGCGTGCTGCTCGGCATCCAAGAGCACGCGGGCTCGTCGCGCGAGGACGTGCTCGGCCGCACGCGCGAGGTGGCGGCGACGCTCGCGAAGGCGCGCCCGACGGCGGTCAACCTGTTCTGGGCGCTCGACCGCATGGTCGCGCGCGCGCAGCGCGACTTCGACGCGGGCGCGAGCGGCGCGGCGCTCGTCGCGGGCCTCTTGGACGAGGCGCACGCGATCTACGCCGAGGACCGCGAGACGTGCCGCCGCCTCGGCGAGGTCGGCGCGGAGCTGCTCACCGACGGCATGACCGTGCTCACGCACTGCAACGCGGGCGCGCTGGCGACCGCGGGCTGCGGGACGGCGCTCGCGCCGATCTACGAGGCGACGCGGCGCGGGATGAAGGTCGCGGTGTTCGCCGACGAGACGCGGCCGCTGCTGCAGGGCGCGCGCCTGACGGCGTGGGAGCTGATGCAGAGCGGCATCGACGTCACGCTCATCACCGACAGCATGGCGGCCCGCGTCATGTACGAGGGCAAGATCGACGTGGTCTTCGTCGGCTCGGACCGCATCGCGCGCAACGGCGACGTGTGCAACAAGATCGGGACGTACGGCGTGGCGTGCCTCGCGCGCCAGCACGACATCCCGTTCTACGCGATCGCCCCGCTCTCGACGTTCGACCCGAGGATCCGCGACGGCCGCGACATCCCCATCGAGGAGCGGCCGGCGAGCGAGGTCACCGAGGGCTTCGGCTTGCGGACCGCGCCCGAGGGCGTGCGCGTGTACAACCCGGCGTTCGACGTGACGCCGGCGCACCTCGTGACCGGGATCGTCACCGAGGTCGGCCTGATCCGCGAGCCGAACACCCAGCGCGTCGAGGAAGCCCTGCGCCGCGGCGGCGTCGTCTTCGACTGATGGGCTGAGAAAGTCCTTCGCGAACCGGGGAACTCGGTTCGGCTCGCGCGCTCCCGGCCCCGCGATTCGGGCCTTCGTGTTCAGCGCGTGCTCGCAGGATTCCGATCCCCCCGGAGCGCGTCCCGGCCGCCCCGGCCGAGCGTGCAACGCACCACGATCGGCAACGGAGAAAGCACGCAATGGCAGTCCCTGGCGAGAAGGGGGCGGCGAAGCCGCGCAAGCGGCGCAAGAAGAGCGCTTCGCGCCCGGACGAGATGACGCCGGAGGTCTTCGAGTTCCTCACGGCGGTCGACGACTACAAGCGCGCGCACATGCGCTCGTTCCTCGGCCTCGAGGAGCTGCTCGAGGTCTTCGAGGAGCTCGGCTACCAGCCGCAGCCCGACGGCCACGGCGACGAGCTCGCGCTCCTGTCCGAGGCGATCGCGGAGTACAAGCGCGAGCAGCAGCGGCTGTTCCCGAGCTGGAGCGAGATCTTCCGCGTCGCCCGCGAGCTCGGCTGGGCGCGCAACGCGACCTGACGCACCGCGCCAGTGCTCTACGAGCGCCCGGCGTAGATCGGCTTCGCCGCGGCGAGGGTCGCGACCTCGCCGCGCACCCGCTGCGCGACCGACTCGTCGGCCGGCGCGCGCAGCACGTCGGCGATCCAGTTGCCGAGCGTGACCATGTCGGCGCGGTCGAGGCCGCGCGTCGTGACCGCCGGCGTGCCGATGCGGATGCCCGAGGCCTTCATCGGCGGGAGCTCGTCGTACGGGATCAGGTTCTTGTTGCACGTGATGTCGACCGCGTGGAGCGCCTCCTCGGCATCCGCGCCGGTCAGCCCGAGGGCCGAGACGTCGACGAGCATCACGTGGTTGTCCGTCCCGCCGGAGACGACGCGCAGCCCGCGCTCGGTGAGCGTGGCGGCGAGCGCTTGCGCGTTCTCGACGACGCGCCGCGCGTAGTCGCGGAACGCGTCGGTCGACGCCTCCGCGAGCGCGATCGCCTTCGCCGCGATCACGTGCATCAGCGGTCCACCCTGGCCGCCCGGGAAGAGCGCGCTGTTGATCTGCTTGATCCAGTCGGCCGTGCACACGATCAACCCGCCCCGCGGGCCGCGCAGCGTCTTGTGCGTCGTCATCGTGACGACGTCCGAATGCGGCACCGGGCTCGGGTGGACGCCGCCGGCGACGAGCCCCGCGATGTGCGCCATGTCGACGAGGAGCCGCGCGTCGACCTCCTGGGCGATCGACGCGAACGCCCCGAAATCGAGCGTGCGCGAGTAGGCCGAAGCGCCGGCCATGATCAGGCGCGGACGCACCTCGAGCGCGCGCTCGCGCACGCGGTCCATGTCGACCCGCTCGGACTCGCGCTCGACGCCGTACGCGTGGAACTCGTAGAAGACGCCCGAGAAGTTCTTCGGGTGCCCGTGCGACAGGTGGCCGCCGTGGTCGAGCGACATCGCGAGCACACGGTCCCCCGGCTCGAGCATCGCCATCAGCGCCGCGATGTTCGCCTGCGTCCCGCTGTGCGGCTGCGCGTTCGCCCGCTCCGCGCCGAAGAGCTCCTTCGCGCGGTCGCGCGCGAGGTCCTCGACCGCATCGACGTGCTCGCAGCCGCCGTAGTAGCGCCGGCCCGGATAGCCCTCGGCGTACTTGTTCGTGAGGCAGGTCCCCATCGCCGCCATCACCTCCTGCGAGGTGTGGTTCTCGGACGCGATGAGCTCGAGCTGCGCCTCCTGGCGCGCCGCCTCGCGGTCGATGGCATCCCAGACGGCTCGGTCGGTGCGGTTCGCGGGCATGGATCTGTCGAGCGCGGCGAATCGTCCGCGCATCATGGCGGGGTCGAGAAACGAAGAACGGCGGCTCCGCCGCGCGAAGCCGCCATTCTGGTCGCATGCCGGCCGTCGGGCGAGCGAGTGGTCCGATTCAGGCTGGACCAGCCCGTCGATCCGACTCCGCCGCGAGGCCTATTGGTCGCCGGGCGCCTGTCCCTGCGTGTCCTTGCCGCCCTTGCCCTTCTTCTTCTTGGGCTTCTCGCCGTCCGCCGCGCCGGCGGCGCCGCCGCCGCCCTCGCCGGCAGGCTGCTTGCCGAAGCCGCTGCCGGGCATCTGGTCCATCGGCACGCGATCGCCCTTGATCCGCTTCGCGAGCTCGCCCGACTTCCGGCCGCCCGGCACGACCACGCTCGCGCTGCGCTGGAGCTCCCCGCTCCGGAAGTTGACCAGCTTGCCCTCGAACACCTTGGGCTTCGCCGCCGACTGGATGTAGCGGGTCTTCCCGTCCCCCGTCACCGCGACGTGGTACTCGGTGCCGAAGAAGACCTCCTCGGTCAGCCCCTCGAGCGACTTCGCGGCCAGGCCGGTGTCGCCCATGTGGCCCCAGCGGTCGTCGAGGTAGTTGCCGGCCTTCGACGGCTTCGTCTCGGCCCCCCGGAGCTGCGCCAGGCGCGCCTGGTACTCCGAGCGGTCCCGCTCGGGAGCGATCTCGGGGGTCGCGACCACCGGCGCCTCGGGCTCGTCGCGCAGCAGCAGGCCCAGGGCCGCGCCCGCGACCAGGAAGAGCAGGCCGGCCAGGATCAGTTTCTCGCGTCGTTTCATCGCAATCGGGCGGGTGGCGATCGACAAGTCAGCCGACGGGTCGATCGGTGGGGAAAGCGGGTCGGGGGCGCGCGGCCGCGGCCCGCCGGTGACCGGCGGCGCCCGCGCGTCTAGTCTCTCTACGACGCAGGCCGCCGCCCGTTGGTGCCGCGGCCCCCCGGACGTCCCGCGCATGGATCGACGTAAAGTCTACCTGGACAACCACCTGCGATCGATGAAGAGCTCCGACGCGCTGCCGAGGCCCGCCCGTGACAGACGTGTGACACGCGCCGCCGCCCTGCAGGCGGGTCTCGCGCTCGCGTTCGCGCTCGCCACCGGCGGGTGCGATCGCCCCGCCCCCGCGAGCGCGACCGAGCCCGCGGCGGCCGACGGCGGCGAGGGCCACGGCCTGGTCGTCCTCGCCCGCGACCCCGCCGGCGCGGGACCCGAGGAGCTCGCGCAGCTCGTCGTGCAGGGCCTCGACCCCGGCGAGCGAACGTACTTCCACGACTTCGACCGCATCCCCTATGGCGACGTCGTCGATCACACGTTCCACCTCGTCAACACCGACTCCGCGCCGGTCACCGTCCAGAAGATCAACCCGAGCTGCGGCTGCATGAGCGCCAAGATCCTGCGGCGCCTGTCCGACGGCGGCGTCGAGACGGGAGCAAGCGCGCGGACCGGCGACATCCTGACGGTCCCCGCGGGCGGCTTCGCCGAGCTCGTCGTGCGCGCCGACAGCCGCCACGTGAACGTCAAGAACACGGACAAGCTCGGGATCGTGCACCTCGCGACGACCTCGCTGAACCGGCCCTTCATCCGCATCGAGGCGCACCTGATCGTCTCGCAGCCGTTCCGCACCATCCCGCCGGTGTTCGACCTCGGCCGGATCGCCGCGTCCGCGGGCGGCCACGGCCAGCTCATCGTCGTCCAGGACGGCGACTCGGGCGACGAGATCGTCGAGATCGCGGAGACGCCCGACGACCTCGTCGCGAACCTGACGCGCACGCTCGAGGGCGGCCGCGACCACTGGTACCTCAACGTCGAGTGGCTCCCGCCGGTCGAGCTCGGCCGCCAGCAACGCACGATCCGCCTCGCGACGCG
This sequence comes from uncultured Planctomycetaceae bacterium, assembly GCA_964528575.1. GTDB lineage: Bacteria > Planctomycetota > UBA1135 > UBA1135 > CAZGTQ01. The sequence goes on from CAZGTQ010000386.1 coordinate 20,106, forward strand.
CCACACCGACGGCGGCACCGCGCGTCCGTTCGAGGTGACCGTGACGGCGCTCGTGTCCCCCGACGTCGCGATCCTGCCCGAGCGCGTCCTCCTGCGCGGGCGCTCCACCGACACGCTCGAGCTCGTCTCGCACCTCGCCGGCCACGCGATCCGCATCCTGGGCGCCGAGATCACCGGGCCGCACGCCGCCCACTTCGACGTGCGCTGGACCGCGCCGCGCATCGACGACTCGGGCGCCTCGCCGCACTGGAACCTGACGTTCGAGCGCGTCTCCGACCCCGGCGTCGAGTACGCATCCGGCACCGTCGTCCTGCGGCTCGAGGACCCGCAGTACCCCGCGATCGAGTTCGAGTACGGCTCGTTCGCGCAGTAGCGTGCGCGCCGACCTGCGGCGCCGGCGGCCCGCTGCCTCGCCGACGTCCTGCTGACGCCGCGCCCGCCGCTCGGACGCCCGCAGTTGGTAAGGTCTCTCCCGTGCCGACTCCGCGATGACAGCCCCCCGCCACCTTTCTCTCGTCCTCGCCATCGCGTTCCTCGCGGCCTTGCTCGGGCTCGCGTGGAGCGCGCCCGCGTCCGCGCCGTCGTGGAAGGCGGTCGTGATCGGGCCGGCGCGCGGAGAGCTCGAACCGTGCGGCTGCTCGGGCGGACAGATGGGCGGCATCGATCGCGTCGCGCGCGCGGTCGCCGTGGCGGCGTCGCCCGGCGCCGGCGAGGCGCCGACCGCCGCCGTGAAGGTCGCGGCGGGCGGCGTCGTGTCGGCCGACGCGCTCGCTCATCCCGAGTGGGCGCTCGCGCAGCTCGAGACGTTGTGGATGGCGTACGCGCACATGGGCGTCGCGGCCATCGGCGTCGCGAGCACGGAGCTCGCGCTCGGCCCCGAGCTGCTCGGCGCGTACCGCGGGCTCGTCGCGCCGGGCGACGTCGTCGCGTCGAACGTCGTGGACGCAGAGGGCGCGTTCGCGCTCGCCCCCGTGCACGTCGACCCCGCGACCGGCGTGCGCGTGCTGTCGTTCGCGCTCGCGCCCGAGCAGCCGATCGCGCCGTGGCGGGTGCTCGCGCCCGCCGAGGCGATCGAGCGGCTGCGCGCGAGCGGCGCGGGCCCGCTCGGCGGACCCGGCACGCTCGTCCTCGTCGAGGGCGAGCTCGAGCGCGCGCAGGAGATCGCGCGGCTGCTCGACGCGCCCGCGGTGCTCCTGCACTTCGGCGCGGCGCACGATCCCGACTTGGACGCGACGCCGCTCGAGGGCGGCCACGTCGCGGGCGCGGTCGGGCAGCGCGGCCGCCACCTCGTCACGCTCGCCCCGCGCGACCGCGACCTCGTCGCGCTCGCCCCGCGCGACCAGGGCGGCACGGACTGGCGCGTCGTGCCGGTCTCGCAGGACGTGCCGGTCGACCCGGCGTTCGCGGCGTACCGCGAGCAGTACCGGCTGACGTTGGGCGCGGGCGACGTCGTCGGCGCGCTCGCGGGCCGGCGCGGGCCGCATCCCGACGGGCTCTACGCCGGGAGCGACGCGTGCGCGGACTGCCACGTCGAGGCCTACGAGATCTGGAAGGAGACGCTGCACTACCGCGGAGCGCTCTCCCTCGAGGAGGACCTGCGCGGCAGCGCCGACGCGCTCGCCGACCCCAAGTGCGTCGCGTGCCACGTCGTCGGGTTCGAGTACGAGAGCGGCTGGCGCTCGGCGGGAGCGGACGAGCGCATCCGCGACGCGCTCGCGAACGGGCTGGGCGGCGTCGGCTGCGAGAGCTGCCACGGGCCCGGCGCGGAGCACGTGCGCAGCGAGGATCCGGCGGACGTCGTGCGCAGCGGCGAGGCGCGGTGCATCGAGTGCCACGACGGCGAGAACGACCCGGCGTTCGACTTCTCGAAGAAGTGGCCGCTCGTCCGACATTGAGCCCTCGACCGCCGCGGCGCCGCCGCGCCGTCGTCGCGGGCGCGTTCGCGCTCCTCGCGCTCTCCTGCGGGAGCGAGCGGCCGATCGATGTGATCGTGATCTCGCTCGACAGCGTGCGCGCGGACGCGCTCACGTTCCGCGACGCACAGGTCGCGCCCCACCTGACCGAGCTCGCCGGGCGCGGCACGATCTTCGAGAACGCGATCTCCGGCAGCAGTTGGACGCTCCCCGCGCACGCGGAGCTCTTCACCGGCGCTCCCCCGTCGCTGCACGGCGTCCAGTTCGACGACCTCGCGATCGATCCGCTGCGCGCGACGCTGCCCGAGCTCCTGCGCGCGGGCGGCTGGTTCACGTTCGGCTGGTACACCGGTTGGTACCTCGCGGGCGAGTACGGCTTCGAGCGCGGCTTCCACGTCTACGAGAACCGCATGACGGGCGGCGCGCACATCGAGCGCGATTACCGCGCCGCGCTGCGCGACGGCGACCGCGCGCGCGCGAACGCCGTCGCGGCGGGGCGCGACGTGCAGAGCCACCGCGACGTCACGTCGCGCAACGTCGTCGACCGCGCGGCGGACCTGCTCGAGCGCGTGCCGGACGACGAGGGCATGTTCCTGTTCGTCCACCTGTTCGACCCGCACTACGACTACGTGCCGCCGCCGCCGTGGGACGAGCGCTTCGACACGGGCTACGACGGGCCGATCGACGGGCGCGACTTCTACCGCAACGAGGCGATCTACGACCCGACGAAGCCGAAGCCGCGCCAGGTCGACGACGCGGGCCTGCTCCACATCGTCTCGCTCTACAAGGGCGAGATCGGCTGGACCGACGCCGCGCTCGGCGACCTGCTCGACCTCGTCGAGCGCCGCCGCGGCCTCGACCGCACGCTCGTCGTCGTCACGTCCGACCACGGCGACGAGTTCTTCGAGCACGGCGGCCGCGGCCACCGGCACACGCTCTTCGACGAGCTGATCCGCGTCCCGCTGCTCGTCGTGCCGCCCGGCGGCCGCGCGCCGGGCGCGCGGGCCGTCGTCGACGCGCAGGTGAGCCTGTCCGACGTCATGCCGACGGTGCTGGACTACGCCGGCGTCGAGCCGCCGGCCGGGACGTACGGGCGCTCGCTGCGCCCGGCGCTCGAGGGCGCGCGCCTCGCGCCGAAGCCCGCGCTCTCGAGCCTCGTGCTGTACCGCAAGACCGAGGGCGGCACGGGCGAATACCAGATCCAGCACAGCCTGCGCACCGAGGACGAGAAGCTCGTGCGCGTGCTCGGCCTCGACGCCGACGGCGTGCTCGAACCGCGCTTCGCGACGTGGTTCGACCTCGAGGCCGACCCGGGCGAGCGCAAGCCGGTCTCCGATTGGTCCGACCCGCGCGTGCGCGCCGGCTGGGAGCGGCTCGAGGTGGAGCTCGACCACCTGCGCGCGCTCGCGCGCGAGACGCCGTCGAGCCCGCGCGCGGCGCGCGCGACGAGCGTGCGCGAGCTCTTCGGCGGCGAGCTCGAAGCGCTCGGCTACGCGGGCGACGGCGACGTCGAGCACCGCTCGCCGGGGCTCGCGCTGCCGTGGCCGCCGGGACCGCCGCCGCGCGTCGCCTACCCGGGCGACGACGCCGCGGCCACGGACGGCCGGTAGCGCGCGCTACTGGCCCGGACGATTCGCGAGCTGCACGAGCGCGCGCGTCACGCCGTCCTCCCGTCGCGCACGACGCGCGCGAAACGGCGCTTGCCGACCTGCAGCACGAGCGCCGGCCCGCGCGGCGCGATCCGCTCGTTCGCGTCGGTGCGCACGTCGCCGTCCGTGCGCACGCCGCCCTGCGCGACGAGACGCCGCGCGTCCGAGCTCGACGACGCGAGACCGAGCTTCGCGAGCAGCAGGAACAGCGGTAGCTCCTCGTCCGGGGCGCCGGGCCACGCGACCTCGGGGATGTCCTGCGGCCGCTCGCCGCCGCGCACCTCGCGGTCGAAACGCTCCTTCGCGTCGCGCGCGACCGCGTCGCCGTGGAAGAACGTCGTGATCTCGAGCGCGAGACGCGACTTCGCCTCGATCGGATGGCCGCCGAGCACGCGCTCGATCTCGGGCTCGTCGAGGCGCGTCAGGTGCGTGAACCACGTGCGCATCGGCTCGTCGGGCACGCTCATCACCTTCGCGAACATCGACGGCGCGTCCTCGGTCAGGCCGATCGCGTTGCCGTACGACTTGCTCATCTTGCGCCCGTCGGTGCCGTCGATCAGCGGGTGCGTCAACAGCACCTGCGGGCGCTGGCTCTCCTGCTGCTGCAGGATGCGGCCGACGTGCAGGTTGAAGAGCTGATCGGTGCCGCCGATCTCGACGTCGCAGTCGATCTGCACCGAGTCCCAGCCCTGCATCAGCGGGTACAGGAACTCGTGGATGCCGACCGGCTCGTTCGCGGCGACGCGCTTCTGGAACGTGTCGCGCTCGAGCATGCGCGCGACCGTCATGCGTCCGCACAGGCGCAGCACGTCCTCGAAGCGCATTTCGTCGAACCACTCGGAGTTGTGGCGCACCTCGGCGCGGCCGAGGTCGAGCACGAGCCCCGCCTGCTCCTTGTACGTGCGCAGGTTCTCCTCGACCTCGGTGCGCGAGAGCTGCGGCCGCAGCTTGTTGCGCCCCGACGGGTCGCCGACCATCGCCGTCGCATCGCCGACGATCAGCACGACCGTGTGGCCGAGCTCCTGCACGTCGCGCAGCTTGCGCAGTTGCACCGCATGGCCGAGGTGCAGGTCGGGCGAGCTCGGGTCCATGCCGAACTTGACGCGCAACGGACGGCCGCGCTCGAGCGAGCGCTCGAGCAGCCGCTTCAGCTCGCCCTCCTCGACGAGGTCCAGCGCGCCGCGACGAAACGCCGCGAGCTGCGTCTCGACGCGCTCCGCGACCGCGCTCATCGGTCCGTCCCTCCTGGATCGAGCCCCCCGCCGCCGACGTCCGGCAGGTCGAGCGCGGGATCGAGCTCCGCCGCCGCGTCCTCCTCGGCGCCGAGCTCGACGACGCGACGCAGCGTGCGTCGCCACGCGTCGACGTCGGCGCCCGGACGGTTCCCGCGCGCGAGCCAGCGCAGCGCCGGCACGAGCTGGAGCGCGCGCTCCTCGCTCACTTCGCGCACGACCGGCTCCATCGCGACGAGCGCCTCGATGCGCCGCTCGGGCCGGATGCGCACGGCGCGCTCCATCAGCGCGGGCGTCGAGATCTCGTCCTGGCGCGCGTAGCGCACGAGCTCGCCGGGCTCGACCGGCGCGAGCGGCAGCATCGGCGCGATGTACTCGCGCTCCCAGTCCGCGACTTCCGGCGCCGCCGCGGGGTAGCTCTCGCCGCCGACGACGACCTCGCCCGAGCGCGTCGCGAGCCGCCAGCGGTCGCGCACCGCGAGCTTGCCGAACAGCGGCACGACGTACGTGCCGAGCTCGACCTCGAGCCCCGCGGGCGGGATCCGGAGCTCGTCGAGCTCGTCGGCGACGTCGCTCGTCATCTGGCGCGAGCCGACTCCGTCGGGCGAGACGCCGTCGACGATACGCTCGAGGCTCGGCGGCAGCGTGCGCAAGACGAGCGGCTCGGGCCGGTCGTGACGTGCGACGAGCACGAGCCGGTACGCGAGCGGGGCGCCGTCGAGCGGCCGCGTCTCTAGCGCGAGCTCGAGCGAACGGAGCACGTCGCGGCCGTCGAGGACGCGCGCGAAGCCGAGCGCGAGCTCGAGCGCGCGTCCGCTCGGGTTGCGGCTCATCACGCGCGCGAGGATGCGCCGCGCGAGCGGGTCGTCGCGGCTCTCGACCGCGATGCGCAGCGCGTCGAGCGCGGGCTCGAGCTGCGGCGGCACGACCTCGGCGGCGCCGAGGTGCATCGGGCCGGGCTCCGCGCGGCCGGCCGAGGCGCAGGCGCCGAGCGCGAGCGCGAGCGCGGCGACGAGCGCCCCGGCCGTTCGGCCGGGGCGCCGCCGCCGCGCGCGCGCGCGGAGTCGGGTCGAGCGAGGCGCGCTCATCGCGCCCTCGCTACGGCTCGGTCTCCTCTCCGCCGGACGGAGCGGAGTCCCCGTCGCCGGATGGCACGGAGTCCTCTGCGCCGGACGACACGGAGTCTGCGTCGGACGATACGGAGTCTGCGCCGGACGATACGGCGTCGTCCGGCACGGAGTCCTCTGCGTCGGACGTACCCGAGTCCTGGTCGCCGATGCGCAGCGACGATCCCGCGACCGCCGCGGCGCCCTCGGGCGACGGACTGCCGCCGCCGCGCAGGCTCTCGTTCTCGTCGAAGTCCGAGTGCACGAACGACAAACCGATCTTGCGGTCCTCGGTGTCGACGCGGATCACGCGCACTTCGATCTTCATGCCGGGCTGCACGATCTCCTCGGGGCTCGTGATCTTGTGATCGGAGAGCTCGGAGATGTGCAGCAGGCCCTCGAGGTCCTCCTCGAGCTTCACGAAGACGCCGAAGTTCGTGATCTTCGTCACGTAACCCGAGAGCAGGTCCCCGACGTGGTAGTTGTTGGGGATCTCGTCCTGCCACGGATCGGGGGTGAGCTGCTTGAGTCCGAGCGCGATGCGCTTCTTGCCCATGTCGACCGACAGCACGACGCAGCGCAGCTTGTCGCCCTTCTTCACGACCTCCGAGGGGTGAGCGACCTTCTTGGTCCAGCTCATGTCGGAGATGTGCAGCAGGCCGTCGATGCCCTCCTCGATCTCGACGAACGCGCCGTACGAGGTGAGGTTGCGCACGGTGCCCTCGATGACGGTGCCGACCGGGTAATGCTCCTCGGCCAGGTCCCAGGGGTTCGTCTCGGCCTGCTTCATGCCGAGCGAGATCTCCTGCTTGTCGAGGTCGATGTCGAGCACGACCACCTCGACCTTGTCGCCGCTGTTGACGAGCTCGGACGGATGGTTGACGCGCCGCGTCCACGACATCTCGGAGATGTGGACGAGGCCCTCGACGCCGTCCTCGAGCTTCACGAAGGCGCCGTACGACATGATGTTGACGACTTCGCCGACGTGCTTGCTGCCGATCGGGTAGCGCTTCTCGATGCCCTCCCACGGCGACGCGGACTTCTGCTTGAGGCCCAGCGCGATGCGCTCGCGCTCGGTGTCGACGCGCAGCACCTTGACCTCGATGTCCTGGCCGATCTCGACCATCTGCGACGGATGGCTGATGCGGCCCCACGACATGTCGGTGATGTGCAGCAAGCCGTCGATGCCGCCGAGGTCGACGAACACGCCGAAGTCGGCGATGTTCTTGACCTGCCCGGTGCGGACCTGCCCCTCTTCGAGATCCGTGAGCAGCGCCTCGCGCTGGCGCTGGCGCTCCTCCTCGAGGAGCTTGCGCCGCGAGACGACGATGTTCATCCGCTCGGGGTCGATCTTGATGATGCGCGCGCGGACCGCATCTCCGATGAAGTCGGAGATGTCGTGCGTGCGGCGCAGGTTGACCTGGCTCGCGGGCAGGAAGACGTTCACGCCTTCCACGTCGACGAGCAGGCCGCCCTTGATCTTGCGTTGGACGACGCCGTGCACCTCGTCGCCCTCGGCGTACTTGGTCGACACGCGCTCCCACGCGCGCAGGCGGTCGGCGCGGCGCTTGGAGAGCGAGGCGGTGTCGTTCTCGTCGAGGCCGTCGTAGAAGACCTCGTACGTGTCGCCGGGCTTGGGCAGCGACTCGCCGAACTCGGAGAGCGGGATCGTCCCTTCGCTCTTCCCGCCGATGTCCATGATCACCAAGCCCGTGCGCTCGTCGACCGAGTCGACGGTGGCTTGGACGATCGACCCCGGCTCGATGTCGCGCACCGAGTCGAAGAGCTGGGAGGCGTAGTCGGTGTCGGAGAGGCCCCCGATGGCCTCCTCGATCTTGCGGTCGAGCTCTTCCGGATCGAGCTCGTAATGCTTCAGGCGGTTGGTGGCTAGAGCCATGGATGAGGGTTTGCGGTCTCTTCGGAACGTTTCAAAGGGATGTAGATCAAGAACGAGTCGCAGCCGCGCGCTCGGGCTCCGAGCGTCGCGCGGCGGCGTGCGTGAGTCAGCGCTGCTCCGGCACGGAGCGGTACCCCCCGTCGCCGACGGCCGCGACGATCGCCTCGCGTGCGCGCTCGAGCGCGTCCGGGAGCGAGCCGTCGATCGCGGGCCCGTAGCGTACGGCCATCCGGCGCAGACGGGGCAGCTTCGAGCCGCGCGGCCAGACGTCGAGGCCTCCGCGGACCGCGGCGGGCACGAGCGGCACGCGCGCGCGGCGCGCGGCGAGCGCGGCCCCGGGGCGGAAGGCCCCGACGCGGCCGTCGCGGGAGCGCGTGCCCTCGGCGAAGACTGCGAGCGCGTCGCCGCGCTCGAGGTGCGCGAGCATGGCCTTCAGCGCGGCCCGGTCGGCGCTCCCGCGCTTGACGAGGACCGCGCCGCACTGGCGCATGAGCCAGGCGAGCGGGCGCGAGTGCGCGAGCGTGTCGCGCGCGACGAAGCACACGTGGCGGCGCGTCGACATCGCGATCAGCGGGATGTCGAGCAGCGACTGGTGGTTCGAGACGATCACGATCGGGCCGTCGTCGGGCACGTGCTCGCGGCCCTCGACGCGGGCGCGGAACAGGACGCGCAGCAGGACGTGCATGGAGAAGCGCACGACGCGGTACGTGAGCGTCTTGTGCGTCAAGACGTCCGTCGCGCCGCCGGCCTCGGCCTGCGGCTCGTGCGACTGCGCGGCAGCCATGTCGCTCGCGTCGCTCACGCGCGCGCCTCGGCGCCGCGGACGTGCTCGACGACGCGCGCGACGACGTCGCTCGCCTCGAGCCCGTCGGTGTCGATCACGACCGCGCCCGGCGCCTGGCGCAGCGGCGAGAGCGCGCGCGTCGAATCCAGCCGGTCGCGCAGCTCCATGTCGACCTGGATCTGAGCGACGTCTTCGGGGTGCCCGAGCTCGGAGGCGCGCCGCCGGGCGCGCTCGCGGGGTGTGGCGATGAGAAAGAACTTGTGCTCGGCCTCGGGGAACACGACGGTCGTCGTGTCGCGCCCCTCGGCGACGAGGCCGCCCCACTGCCGCGCGAGCACGCGCTGCCGCTCGACGACCGCCGCGCGCACGCCGGCGTGCATCGACAGGCTCGAGACGTTGCGCGTGACCTCGCTGCCGCGGATCGCGGGCTCTCCCGCTTCCCCGTCGATCAGGACGCGCCCCTGCGGATCGAAGCGCAGGTCGACCGACCGCGCGATCTCGGCGCACCGCTTCGCGTCGGTCGGATCGACCCCGCGCCGCAGGGCGACGAGGGTGAGCGCGCGGTACATCGCGCCGGTGTCGAGATACACGAGCCCCAGCTCGCGGGCGACCGCTCTGGCGACCGTGCTCTTCCCGGCTCCGGCGGGCCCGTCCAGGGCGATGATCATGCGGAGGGACAGCCTGGCTCGAACCGCCGATCGACCTCCCGATCGGGGAAACGAGCGCTCCAGGATAGGGAGGAGCCGCGCCGAATCAAGCCCGGGGCGCGGCCGGCGCGAGCCCGACCGAGCGCAGGAGCTCGTCCGTGTCGTCGCGCCACCAGAAACGCTTGGGCAGGAGCTGGAGCGGTGTCTGCGGCTCGCTGGGGTGCGCCGCGACCAGGAAGACGCGCCGGTCGATGCGGCCGGCGGGCAGGTCGTGGCGGAAGATGCGCACGTCGCTCGCCCACGCGCCGGGCAGGCCGCACCAGCTCTCGGGGACGCGGACGCGCTCCCAGCTCGGCTCGCCGCTCGTCAGCCGGCGCGCGAGCGGCTCGAGCTCCGCGGGCACCGCGGGCACCGCGGACACCGCGGACACCGCGGACACCGCGTCCACCGCGGCGCCGGGCCGACCTCGTCGACCCTCGTCCGGCTTCAGCTCGCCGGCGATTCGACGGGCGAGCTCGACGAGCGCCTCGGGCTCGTTCGCGACCCGCTCGTCGGTCGACCAGACGACGACGGCCGCGTGGGTCCGCCTCCCCGGCCGGTCCAGATGCTCGTCCGCGACGACGAGGGCGGCGGGGAGCACGTCCGACTCGCGCCGTCGCGCCCGCACCCGCCGCGCGTGCGCGCGCCGCCGCAGCACGACCGACGTCGACACGACCAGCGCCGCGCCGAGCAGCGCCCAGAGCGTCGGCCCGCGGGTGGAGAGCAGCGCGACGAGCGCCGCGAACCAGAGCGCCAAGGAGCCGAGGCAACCGACGGCGGTCGCGCGCTCGAACGCCGGCGCGTCGAACCCACCGTCCTGGGGGTCGCGCTCCCAACCCTCGCGCACGCGCCGGCGGGCCAGAACGAGCACGTCGGCGAAGCTCCGGACCGGTTCCTCGGATCGCTCGGACGAAGAGGGAGACGTCGGCATGGGCCGCCCATGCGCGCGCAAATCCCGCGCCAGCGGCTCACTCGGCGGCGGCCGCCAGAACGACTCGGGAGCGTGCCTCACGACCTCCTTCGTCGTCCAGGAGGACGACATCCCCTCGTCGTCCAGGACGCCCCGGTCCATCGCGGTTGCGCTCGGTCGCGCGGCCGCTAGCGCTCCGCGAGCTCGAGGCGGCCGCGCTCCGTCACGACGAGCGTGTCGCGCTCGCCGCCGAACGCGTCGACGACGAGCCAGCGCACGCCGCCCGGGAGGTGCTCGTCGCGGAAGCGGTGCGCGTGGCCGCAGACGAGCGTCGTGCAGCCGTGCTCGAGCGCCGCGGCGACGCACGCGTCGGCCTGGAGCTCCGTCTCGGGCGCCGGCTTGGCCGCGACCGCGCGCGTCGACGCGCGGCGCAAGCGCCGCGCGACCGCGCGGGCCGCGCTCGCCGGCACGAGCCGGGCGAAGCCGCGCACCGGCGCGGAGTGGAGCACGCCGCGCAGCCGCTGGTAGCCGTGGTCGAGCGTGCACAGCGTGTCGCCGTGCACGCAGAGCACGCGCTCGCCGCCCGCGCGGCCGTCGCGGCCGACGAGGCCGACGAGACCGTCGGGGTGCACGCGGCCGCCGGTGCGGCGCTCGAAGCTCGCGTCCAACAGGAAGTCGCGGTTGCCGCACAAGAGGTGCAGCGCGCGCCCGCCCGCGGTGAAGCGGCGCAGCGCGTCGAGCACGAGCCGGCCGCCCTCGCTCTCCTCTTGCGCGCGGCCGATCCAGTACTCGAACAGGTCGCCGAGCACGACGAGGCACGGGCACGCGTCCGCCGCGGCGAGCCATGCGACGAACGCGCGCACGTCCGCCCCCTCTCCGTCGACGTCGAGGTGCAGGTCGCCGACGACGAGGGTGCCCGCGGGCAGCTCGATCTCGGCGAGCGCGCTCACGGCTCCTTCGCGTTCTCGCGCGGGTCGCCGATGCCGAGGTCGCGCATCTTCTCCCACAGGACCTTGCGCGAGATGCCGAGCAGGTCCGCCGTCTGCGTGCGGTGGCCGCCGGTCATCTCGAGCGCGCGCTCGACGTGCGCGATCTCCGCCTCGCGCAGGACCTCGCGCAGCGGACGCACCTCGCCCTGGACCTCGCTCGCGCCGCGCCAGCGCGTGTCGGCCGCGACGAGGTTCTCGCGGCGCAGCTCCGTCTCGTCGCCGGCGAGCGCGATCGCGCGCTGCACCGCGTTCTCGAGCTCGCGCACGTTGCCCGGCCACGGATAGCGTTCGAGCGCCGTCATCGTCGCCTTGGACACGGTGTAGTGCTTGCCGCGGCCGTGGCGCTCGATCATGTGCAGCACGAGCAGCGGGACGTCGCCCGGCCGCTCGCGCAGCGGCGGGAGCACGAGCGGCACGACGTTGATCCGGTAGAACAGGTCCTCGCGGAAGCGGCCGGCACGTACCTCGTCGCGCAGCGCGACCTTCGTCGCCGCGACGACGCGGATGTCGATCTCGACCGTCTCCTCGCCGCCGATGCGCTCGAACGCGCGCTCCTGCAAGACGCGCAGGAGCTTCACCTGCACCGTCCTCGGCATGTCGTCGATGTCGTCGAGGAAGAACGTGCCGCCGTCGGCGAGCTCGAAGCGGCCGCGCTTCGAGCGGTGCGCGTCGGTGAACGCCCCCTTCTCGTGGCCGAAGAGCTCGGCCTCGAGCAGCGACTCGGGCAGCGCCGCGCACGAGATCGCGACGAACGGGCCCTGGGCGCGCGAGCTCGCCAGGTGCACCGCGCGCGCGACGCGCTCCTTGCCCGTGCCGCTCTCGCCCTGGATCAGGATCGTCGCGTCGGTCGGCGCGACGGTGCGGATGCGCCCGAACACGTCGCTCATCGCCGTCGACGAGCCGACGATGCCGTCGAACGCCTCGAACGAGCGCAGTTGCGCGCGCAGGGAGCGGTTCTCCGCCTCGAGCTCGCGCACGCGCGCCGCGCTCTTGACCATCCCGACGACCGCGTCGTTGCGGAACGGCTTCTGGATGTAGTTCTTCGCGCCGATGCGCATCGCCTCGACCGCCTGATCGACCGTCGCGTAGCCCGTCATGACGATGACCGGCCGCTCCGGGTCGAGCTCGATCGCGCGCTCGAGCAGCTTCATGCCGCCCGCGCCGGGCATGCGGATGTCGGTGAGCACGACGTCGGGGTCCTCGCGCTCGAGCAGCGCGAGCGCGGCGTCCGTGTCCTCCGCCGGCAGTACGACGAAGCCCGCGTCCTCGAGCGCGTCGCGCAGCGTCACCGCGATCGTGACCTCGTCCTCCGCGAGCAGCACGCGCGAGGGGCGCTTCGCGGACGGCTCGGCCGGCTCGGGGCGCGCCGGCGCGGCGCTCATCCGGAGAGCCCCGGCACGTGCGCGACGTAACGGTCGCCGCCGCCGAGCTCCGCGTCGCGCACCGCGTCCTCGGCCGCCTCGAGCAGCGCGTCGAAGAACAGCGTGTTGTCGTCCTGGTACGCGCTGCCGCCGACGCTGAGCGTCGTCGCCTGGCCGTCCGCCCCGGCGCCCGCGCGCGCGGCCGCGAGCAGCCGCTCCGCCGCGGCGCGCGCGCCGTCGGCCGGCGTGTGCGGCAGCACCGCCATCAGCCGGTCGTCGGCGAGGCGGCCGAGATAGTCGCACACGCGCGTCTCGCGCTGGAGCAGCGCGATCACGCTCTCGAGCAACGCCTCCTTCGCGTCGTAGCCCTCGGTGTCGCGCACGCGCTCGAGGTCGTCGACCGTCAGCACGAGGCACGCCAGGGGATAGCGATAGCGCTGCGCTCGACTGAACTCGACCCGCATCAGATGGCGGATCTGCGTCATCGAGAACAGGCCGGGCGAGGGCGAGCGCTCGGGCGAGGACGAGCGGGACGCGGGACGGAACGTGGTCATGCGCGGCTTCCCTGGGGCGGTGCGAGCACCTTAGCCCGCCGACCCGCTCCCGTGCCAGCGCGACGGCACCTTCGCTGCGTCAGTCGCCCGGCTCGGCGGCCGGCGGATCGGGCGCGATCGGCCCCAGGATGCGGTCGAAGAACGCGTCGAACTCGAGGCCCCTGTGGCGCAAGAGCAGGAGCATGACGAGCACGATCACCGAGTAGACGAGGAGCGCGAGGAGCTGCGAGAGCGCCATCGCGACGGTGCCCTTGACCGCCTGGCGCGCCTTGCGCGTCGCGCCGCGGCCGCCGCGCAGGAGCGGCGCCATCAAGAGATCGCGCGCGAGCATCGCGGTGCGCTCGATCACGCGCTCGCTCGCCCGTCGCGGGTCGCCCAGCGCGCGCTCGGCGGCGAGCAGCTCGCGCGCGCACGCGTCCGCGTCGAACTCTCCGCGGCGCACGGCGTCCTGCCAACTCCGCGCGACCTGCTTGTCGGCGAGGCCCAGCTCGACGAGCAGCCCCGCGCGCAGCCGCCGCCACGCGCGCGCCTCGTCGGCGGACAGCGCGACCTCGCCCGGCGCGAGCCCCGGCCCCGTCGCCGGCAGCGTCGCGGCCGGCGGGTCGTCGATGACCGGGATCTCCTCGAGCGAGGCCTCGCTCGCCGGCCCGCGGAACACGATGCGCGCACCCTTCCACTCGACGCGGTCGCCGCTCGACAGCGCCGTCTCCTCGAACGGCTCGCCGTCGCGCAACGGCGGCGACCCCGAGCCGACGTAGACCATGCGCGGGGGCTGGTCGTAGACGTGGAGCTGCTCGCCGCCCGAGCCGGCGAGCGCGATCTCCCCGTCGCGGCCGCCCACGCGCGTCAGCCCGCGGTTCAGCGACTCGCGGCGCTGCCGCCCCCCCTCGTCCGTGATCTCGAGCCAACACGTTCCCACGGGGGCCCTCCATAGAGCATTTCGCCGCGGCTTGCACGTTCCAGCTCGTAGCCGCGCGGCCCGCGTGCCACTATCTCGGGCGAGCCGCGTCGAGCGAACAGCTTCCGGCGAACCGCTTCGAGCGAACGTGGCCGCAACGATGTCCCTGTCCATCGCGCTCCTGGCTCTGACGCTGCTCGGTGCGCAGGACGAGCGCTGGCTCGCCCTGCCCGTGCCCGAGCTCTCGCTCGAGCCGGTCGCGCCCCCGCCGGTGCCGGCGCTCGAGCCCGGCTCGCACCTCGCGCTGGGCGACACGTACGCCGACCCGCTCGCCGAGCGCGAGCTGTCCGTCGCGCCCCACCTCCCTGTCGGCGTGTTCCTCGAGCTGATCGACGAGGACGCGCGGCGGCGCGGCGAGCGCCTCGAGATCCGCCGGCCGCCGCCGCCGATCCTGCTGCGCGGGCCGGCGTCCGCGCTCGCGCGCTCCCGCGCCCTGGTCGCCGACCTCGACGCGGCGGCGCGCGCGATGGAGATCGACGTCGCGGTCTGGCTCTTCGACGGCGCGGCCAACGGTGCGGCCGATGGCGCGGCGGACGGCGCGGCGCCGCAAGGCCCGCCCGACTGGACCGGCCGGACGCGCTCGGGAGGGTCTCTGACGTTCGGCGAGCGGCGCTCCGCTTCGTTCCTCTCGGGCTACCGCGTCGACGTCGCGAACGGGGCCGGAGCGGCCGACCCAGAGCTCGCGACGGCGCTGACCGGCGAGCTCGTCGCGCTGCGCGCGTGGCGCGTCGGCGGCGGCGAACGCGTGCTCGTGTCCGGCGTGCTCGACCTCGCGGAGCTCGCGGGCCTCGAGTCCTTCGACCCCGATTCCCCGGACCTGGGGACGGTGCAAGTGCCCACGATCGGCGCGCTCGAGGTGCGCTTCGCCGGGACGTTCGCGAGCGGCGAGCCGCTGCGCGTGCGCGTCGAAGGCGCGCCGCTCGAGCGGCCGGCGCGGACGCTGTGGGTGCGCGCGACGACGCGGCCGGACGAGCGCTCGCCCGACCGCGCGTGGCGCTGCGCCGACGTCGCGCTCGTCGGCAGCGCGGTCTCCGAGCTCGCCCTGCCGAGCCCGGGCAGCGGGCTCGCGGTGCGCACGAGCACGCGCGCGGGCACGGTCGTCGAGCCGCTGACGGCCGCGTCGATCTGGGGCCAGGTCGAGGCCGCCTTCCGCGAGCGCTCGTTCGGCGCCGACGCGCCGGGGCCGCCGTTCCTCGTCTACGCGCCGGGGCTCCTGATCGCTCCCGCCGACGACGCGGCGCTGTGGAGCGAGGTCGACGCGCTCGTCGCGGCGGCCGAGTCCGCGCGCACGCGGACCGCGCTCGTCACCGTCGCGCACGGCGACCTGCGTGTCGAGCTCCCGGTCGCGGAAGGCTACCCCGCGCGCGTGCTCGCCGGGACGGAGACGACGGCGCTCGTCGACTACGACACCGAGATCGCGCAGGACTCGTGGATGGGCCTGCCGCGCATCGCCAAGGCGTTCGACGGAGTCTGCGTGCAGGGTCGGCTCGCGCGCGACGCGTTCGTCGCGCGCCACTGGGTCGCGCGCAGCGAGCCCGGCGGCTCGCTCGGTCGCGCGGACACGACGCACGGCGGCCTCGCGCTCCCGCGGCGCACGTCCAGCGAGGGGATCGCGTCCGCGCGGATCGGGACCGCGGGGTACCGCGCGGAGCGCGCCGACCGGCCGGGCCTGTCGATCGCGGTGCGCGAGCGGTGAGCTGCGTGAGCTTTCTTCAACTGCACCCCACCTTCCTGCAATTGGGCTTCCTTCAATCGGGGCTGAGCGCAGGCTTTTTGCAGCGCGCGCGGTTCGGCCCCCGAGAGCGGTCTATACTCCGTTCAGCGGATCGCGTTCCCGCGCCGCAGAAAGGGAAAGCAGCTTGAAGCTCGGACTCCACCAGTCGCACCGCATGGAACAGCGGCTGATCCAGTCGCCGCAGATGATCCAGGCGATGCAGGTTCTGCAGCTCTCGTCGCTGGACCTGCAGGAACGGATCGAGCAAGAGCTGATGGAGAACCCGTTCCTCGAGGTCGAGGACACGCGGAGCGAGGACGCCGAGGAGCAGCGTCTGCCCGAGAACGCGGCGACGAGCGAGACCACCGGCCTGGAGAACATGCTCGACGAGCTCGAGCGGTACGAGCGCGACTACGGCGACGGTCGCGCGCGGGCGGCGAGCTCGAACGAGGACGGCGACCGCAAGCTCGAGGCGATGGCGAACACGCCGGCGAGCTACCAGAGCCTCGCGGAGGCGCTGATCGGCCAGCTCGCGCTCCTGGACCTGACCGAGCGCCAGCGCGAGATCGCGGAGTATCTGATCTGGTCCCTCGACCACCGCGGCTACCTCGCGGAGTCGCTCGAGGAGATCGCCGGGCTGTGCGAGATCCCGGACGTGACGGTCGAGGAGATCGAGGAGGTCCTGCTCCTGCTCCGCGACCACTACCACCCGGCGCTGGGCGCGCGCGACCTGCGCGAGTGCCTCTTGCTCCAGATCCACTCGCACCACATCGAGGACGACCTCGTCCGCACGCTGATCAGCGACCACCTCGAGGACATCACGACCAATCGGCTGCCGCGCATCGCGAAGCTGACCGAGTGCGACATCGACGACGTGAAGGAGGCGATCGAAGCGATCCGCCACCT
Organism: uncultured Planctomycetaceae bacterium; assembly: GCA_964528575.1. Lineage (GTDB taxonomy): Bacteria > Planctomycetota > UBA1135 > UBA1135 > CAZGTQ01. The sequence goes on from CAZGTQ010000386.1 coordinate 36,765, forward strand.
CGACCCGGTGCCGGGGCAGGAATACGGCACGTCGCGCGCGGCGGTGATCACGCCCGACGTGATCGTCGAGGAGACGGAGGAAGACGGGTACGACGTGCGGCTCACGCGCCAGCACATCCCCGAGCTCGCGATCAGCCCGTCGTACCGCAAGCTCCTCCAGCAGGCGACGAAGGGCGACGGCGTCCAGCAGTGGGTCAAGAAGCGCCTCGAGTCGGCGCGCTGGTTCATCGACGCGATCCACCAGCGGCAGAACACGATGCTGCGCATCGCGAAGGCGATCTTCCGCCACCAGGAAGGCTTCCTCGCGAATGGCGTGCGCGCGCTCAAACCGCTGCGGATGCAGGAGGTCGCGGACGAGGCCGGCGTGCACATCTCGACGGTCAGCCGCGCCGTGTCGGGCAAGTACGCGCAGACCCCGCAGGGCATCCACCCGCTCAAGTTCTTCTTCACGAGCGGCACGGCGAAGAACAGCGGCGAGGTCGCGAGCCAGGTCAGCATCAAGCACCGCATCCGCGAGATCGTCGCCCAGGAAGACTCGCAGAACCCGCTGTCGGACGACCAGATCGCCGCGCACCTCGAGAAGCGCGACGGCATCAAGATCGCGCGGCGCACGGTCACCAAGTACCGCAAGGCGCTCGCGATCCCCTCGTCCAGCCAGCGCCGCGAGTTCTAGGCTGCTCGTTCCCCGAGCCGGCCGCTCGGGCCGCGGCCAGCTCCGCGGCAGCGCGCCCGCGGGCGCGACGACTTCTCCCGGCGGCGCGGCGGCATCGCGCCCGAGCGGACGCTAGACTTTCGCACTTCGATGCGTCGCTCGACCCTCGGCTGGGGCCTCGGGGCCCTGTTGTGTGCCACGGTCCTGGCGACGGGGTTCTGCGGCGAGCCGCCGCGCTCCGTCGCGATGGAGCGGGGCCGGCTCGTGGGCATCTGGCGCGCCGACGTGGGCATGCTCGTCGCCGAGCGCTACCCCGACGCCAGCCCCACGGAGCTCGCCGAGGTCCGCTCCCGCGCGCTGTGGCAGTGGGACTTCCGGCGCGACGGCTCGCTGAACGTCGACATGCGCATCCCGCCGGAGACCGAGCTCTTCGGCCAGGGCTCGTGGGAGATCCTCTCGCGCTCGCCCGACGACGTCGAGTACGTCGTCCGCATGCAGTTGCGCAGCGGCACCAGCGCGTTCGAGGACACCGAGCTGCTCTTCGAGGACGACGACACGTTCACCATCCCCTCCGCTTCGCTGACGTTCCACCGGCACGAGCCGGACGACGAGAACCGTAGACGAGCCCAGTAATGAGCGTCAAGGCCACCGATCTGCGCAAGGGCGCCGTGCTCGAGAAGGACGACGACCTCCTGCTCATCACCGAGTACGAGCACCGCACTCCGGGCAACCTGCGCGCGATCATCACGATCAAGACGCGCAGCTTGAAGACGGGCGCGACGAACACGATGCGCCTCGCGTCCAGCGACACCCTGGAGGTCGCGTACCTCGACAGGAAGAAGTGCCAGTACCTCTACAAGGACGGTAGCGGCCTCTTCATGTTCATGGACACGACGAGCTACGACCAGTTCCCGCTCAACGCGGAGCTCGTCGGCGACCGCATGGGGTTCGTCAAGGAGAACGACGAGATCGAGGTCACGTTCCACGGCCCGACGCCGATCGACATCGTGCTCCCCAACCAGGTGATCCTCGAGGTCACCGAGGCCGAGGCCGCGGTCAAGGGCAACACCGCGACGAACGTGAAGAAGGAAGCGGTCGTCGAGACGGGCCGCGTCGTCAAGGTCCCGATGCACATCGGCGTCGGCGACAAGATCAAGATCAGCACCGACACGGGCGAGTTCCAGGGCCGCGCGAGCTGAGGGCCCGTCGGTGAGCTGGCGACCCGCTCCGCGTCAGTCGCGCACGTAGACCCAGACGTCGAGGTCGCGCGCCTCGACCGGCACCTCGAAGCGCGCGACGGCGCGGCAGTCGTCGCGCAGCACCGCCTCGAGCTCGCGCGCGTCGTCGCGCGGCCAGTCCTCGAGCTGCTCGAAGTTGACGACGAACCAGATGCGGCGCTCGTGGCGCGCCCACGCGCCGATCTGCGGCGCGCGGAAACGGTCGAGATAGAGCACGCGCTGCAGGTCGCGCACGTCCGTCTTCCCCGGCGTCAGGTAGTACTCGCCGACCGGCGCCTCCATGCCGAAGATCAGGTCCTCGGGGTCGCGCTCCTCGTCGACCCACAGGTACGCCTCGCGCCAGCGCGGCCGCTCGCCGTGGCGCACCGCGACGTAGAGGAAGCTGTCGGCGAACAGGGGCAGCGCGAGCACGCCGAGGTACGCGAGGCGCAGGCGCGAGCCGACGACGTCCGCGAGCCGCCGCTCGCCCCAGAGCGTCGTGCCGAACGAGCCGACCGGCGCCGCGGCGACGAGCGCGAACCACGGCAGCGCGGTGAAGACGTACTGCGCGTTCACGCGCACGACGAGCGAGAGGGCGAACGCTCCGCCGAGCGTCGCCGCGCTCACCGCGATCGCGAGCCACTCGAACGGGCCGCGGCGGATCCACGCGAGCGCGACGCCCGCGACCAGCCCGGCGCCGAGCGTCGGCGTCAGGTACGCGCCGGTCGAGAGCACGAAGGGCACGGGCGAGCCTTCCGGCCGGATCGTGCTCCACATGCGCAGGACGCCGAACGCCCACGGCACGGCGACGAGCGCGCCGAGCACGGCGGCGACGGCGAGCCCGCGCCCCGCGCGGCCCGCGACGCCCGGCACCGGGACGACGAGGCGGTGCACGACGAACGGCGCGAGGACGAGCGCGACGACCGGGATCAGCCCCGAGGGGTGCGCCAGCCCCGCGAGCCCGGCGACGAGCAGACCGAGCGCGAGCAGCGCCACCGAGCCGCGCCACAGACCGCGCAGGACGAGCCCGGCCCCGCCCAGCGCGAGGTCCTGGGCGAACGTGTAGAAGCGCGCCTGCTGCGACCAGTGCAGGTGCCACGGGCTCAGCGCGACGAGCAGCGCCGCCGCCGCCGCGACGCGCCGGCCGGCGAACGGACGGAACGCCCAGTACGTCAGCGGCACGCCGAGCCAGCCCGCGATCGCGGGCAAGAGGCGCAGCTCGAGCTCGCTCGGCCGCGCGTCGAGTAGCTCGACCCACGCGCCGATCAGCGCGTAGCCGAGCGGATTGCGCATGCCGTCGCGGTGCAACGCGTCGGCGAGCGTGTAGACCTCGTCGAGCCACAGGCTCCACTGGCCCAGACGCGCGAACACGATCGTGCCGAGGACGAGCGCTGCGACGAGCAGCGCGCGAGCGACCGGATCGGCGCCGCCCGGTGCTCCCGCGCGGACGGGCGAGGAAGGAGGCCGCGTCACGCGGCGAAGAGAGCAAAGCGGGGGCGCGGGAGCAAGCTTGCGCGCGCTCGCGCGGCCGCGCAGACTGGCCGCCATGCGTTCGATCGCCGCGCTCGTCCTCGCCGGAGCGCTCGCCTCCTGCGTGCAGTACCAGAGCGCGGAGGGCGTTTCGCTGTCGAGCACTCCGCCCGGCGCCGAGATCTTCATCGACGGCCGGCCGTCGGGCTACGTCACTCCGGCGCTGATCGAGCTCGACCGCGGCGATCAGCACGTCGTCGAGCTGTGGCTCGAGGGGTTCGAGGTCGCGCGCCGCCTGCTCGTGCCCGGCGACGAGGTCAAGGACCTCGTGTACTGGCGCGACACCGACCGCTTCCCGATCCACTTCCCCTACGTGGACACGCTGCCGTTCGAGGACTTCTTCATGCCGGTCAAGCTCGACGGCGACCTCGAGCCGACGCGCATCCACGTGCGGATGCGGCTCGCGAGCGAATGACGCCGCGCGCGGGCGTGTTCCTCGACCGCGACGGCACGATCCTGCGCGAGATCGACTACCTCGCCGATCCCGAGCGCGTCGAGCTCGAGCCCGGCGCCGCGCGTGCGATCGCGCGGCTGAACGCGGCGGACCTCGCGGTCGTCGTCGTCACCAACCAGAGCGGCATCGCGCGCGGCCTGCTCGACGAGGCTCGCCTCGCCGCCGTCCACGCGCGCATGGCGCAGCGGCTCGCCGCCGAGGGCGCGCGCGTCGACCTCGTGCTCCACTGTCCGCACCACCCCGAGATCGGCGCGCCGCCCTGGCGCGGCGCGTGCGCCTGCCGCAAGCCGCTCCCGGGCATGATCGTCGAGGGAGCGCGCCGGCTCGGCCTCGACCTCCCGCGCTCCTGGACGGTCGGCGACGCGGAGCGCGACCTCGATGCCGGGCTCGCCGCCGGCACGCGGGCCGTGCTCGTCGCGACCGGCAAGGGCGCCGCAGCGCACCGCCGCCTCGCTGCAGCCGGCCGCGAGCACCGCTTCGTCCCCGACCTCGCCGCCGCCGTCGACCTCGTCCTCGCGGATGCAACCGGCCCGGACATCGGACGACGAGCGCGACGAGGAGGTCTCTGAGGAGCGACGGCTTCCGGTAGGATCCAGTCATGCAGGCACGCCGACCCGTCCGCGTTCGGGCCTCGCTCGCCCTCCCGCTCGTCCTCGCGCTCGCGCTGGCGACCAACGCCTGCACCGGCGTCGCCGCGCTGCTCTACGACGATTACGACGACGAGAAGGACGACGAGGACCCCGACGTCATCCGCTTCTTCGCCGTGACCGGCACGGAGACGCAGCCGGCGCTGATCTCGTTCGTGCTCGAGACCGACGCGGTGCCCGAGCCCGCGGACCCGACGGCGCCGTACTCGGTCGAGATCCAGTTCCGCATGCGCGTGCCGCAGCCCGACGGCTCGTTCAAGGAGGCGCCGCTGACGGGGCTCTTCACCGGCGGGGCGATCCCGAACCCGGCGACGTTCTCGTTCGCCGCCGACGCGGGCTTCAACATCAACTGGCCGTTCAACAACGAGCCGCTGCTCCCCGACGACAACAGCCTCTTCAAGGACGTCACGGTGTTCGCGAAGGTGATCGGCTACATCGAGGCGCCGGTGATCGGCGTCAACGCCGCCGTCGTCTCGCTCGGCTTCCCGACCGTCGGGTCGCCTGCGCCCGACGAGCCGCCGAGCGCGCTCGTCGTGCGGGCCGAGCCCGGACCGCGCGATGCGCCGGCGCCGGACGTCCACGTCGAGGTGCTCACGAGCGATCCCGAGGGCGCCGACCTGGTCACGCTCGTGCAGTGGGCCGAGCGCGGCGGACCGTTCGCGCCCGCGCCGGCGACGGCGGACGAGCTCGGCGCGGCGCTGTCGCTGCCGGACGCCGCCGAGCGGCTGGGACTGGCCCGGCCGGGCCCCCTCGCGCACGGGCGCGGCGCGCGCGCGCTCGCGCGCGCGCTCGACGAGCTGGAGGGCGAGTCGCACGCGGCGCTCGCGCTCGAGCTGCTGCGCTGGGGCGGCCTGCCGCGCGCGCTGGGGCTTGCGCGGCCGAGCCCGATCGACGTGCTCCCGCTCGACGGCGGGCTCGCGCTGCTCGTGCTCGAGGCGCCCGCCCCCGATGCCTGGCGGCTCGTCGCGCTCGACGTGGCGCACCCGTCCGACGCGCGCGTGCTCGCGAGCGGCGCGGGCGCGCGCCCGCTGGCGCTCGTCCCCGACCCGGGCTCGCCCGCGGCGCTGGTCGCCGAGAGCGTGCCCGGCGGCTGGCGGCTCGTCCGCGTCCCGCTCGACGCGCCCGGTGCCGCCGTCGTCGCATTCGACTCGCGCCAGCACGGGCTGCCGCCGGACCTGCGCGACCTCGCCGCGCGCCCCGGCGGTCCGCTGCTCGCTCTCGCAGGCGCGGACGTGCTCGCGTTCGACGCGACCCTCGCCGCGCCCAGGGCGTTCCCGGGCTCGCTCCCGCTCGGCGCGGCTCCGGATGCGCTCGCGGTCGGAACGGATGGCGCGGCGCTCGTCGCGCGCGACGGCTGGGTCGAGCGCGTCGAGCCCGAGGGCGACGTCGGGCGGCTCTTCGCGCTGCGCGGCGTGCGCGCGCTCGCGCGGGACGGCGAGCGGATCGTCGCGCTCGCCGACGACGCCGACGCGCGCGCGCTCTGGACCTGGGCACCGGGCGACGCCGGGCCGGCGCGGCTCGGCGCCGTCCCCGCCGACGCACGCGCCCCGCGCACGGGAGCGGACGACGCTCTCGCTTTCGCGCTGCCCGGCGCCGGCGACGTCGCGCTCGCCGGCGGGCTCGCCGCGCGCCTCCCGCTCGCCGCGGCGGGCCGGCTCGTCGCTGCGGACGGGCCGCTCGGCGCGTGGCGCATCGTCGCGCGTCCCGCGCTCCTCCCCGCCCCGCCCGGGACGCAGCGCTCGCGCTGGCTCGTGCCCGCCGGGGACTCGCTGCGCGTGCGCGCCGTGCCGTACGACGCCGCCCGCGGCGCCGCCGGCGAGCGCGCGGTCGCGCCCGCCGAGACGTCTCAGGGCAAGTAGACGTCTCAGGGCAAGTAGCGCGAGAGCCGGTTCGACAGCCGTCGCACGAGCCACTGCGGCATGCGCGACCAGGTGCGGCGCAGCACGCGCGTCCGCGGGTTCGACGGCGTGAACGAGGGCAGTTGGCGGTGCCGCACGAGATGGTAGCGGTAGTGCAGCGGCACGGGCTCGAAGCCCTGGTGGACCTTGAAGTCGAACGCGCCGGCACCCTTGCGGCTGCGGCCGAAATCGAAGCGCCGGTACCCCTGGCGCACGCCCCACTCCTGGAGCGCGAGGTACATGAAGTTGCTCGCGCTGACCGTGCGGTCGACCCCGGGCGCGGTGCCGGCGTAGTACGCGATGAGCGTGTCCCCGAACGCGAACGACATGACCGCGGCGACCGGCTCGCGGCCCTGGCGCACGAGGTGCACGTGCGCATCGCGGCCGAACTCGTCGAGCAGCTCGCGGAAGTACGTCGGCGGCATCCCAGGCGACCCCAGGCCGTGCTTGTTGCGCAGGAACAGGCGGTAGAGGTCCTCGACGTACCACTCCCCGCGCGAAATCTCGAGGCCGTGCCGCGTGCGCGCCTTGCGCGCCTCCGCGCGCGCCTTCTTCGGCATGCGCGCGAGCACGTCCTCCTCCTTCGCCGGCAGGTCCTTGATGAACGTCCAGTAGAGGTCGGTCGCGACGAGCCCGTCGGTCAGCGCCGCCGGCTCGGGCTCGTGGAGGTAGCGCAGCTCGAGGTGGCCGACGCGGTCGCGCTCGGCGAGCTCGACCGCCGCGGCGACGAGCGCCCGCTCGGCGGCGTGGTCGAGCCCGATCGCGCCGCCGTACACGGCGTACGGCATCGAGATCAGCGAGCGCACGCCGAGGAGCGCCGGACAACGCATGAGCGGGAGCACGCCCGCGAGCTCGCCGCCGCGGAACGCGAGCAGGTCGGCGGGGTCGTGGCCGAAGACGCGCTCGACGACGCGCCGCCATCCCGCGAGATGGAAGAACGTGCCGCGCTCGTGCGCTCGCACGAACGCGTCGCGGGCCTCGTCGTCGGCCGACGTGCCCGGACGGATCTCGACGGAAGCGCTCATTCCCAGATGCGCTCGATGCGGTATTCCTTCAGGTTGCGCGCCTGGGAGTAGATGATGATCTCGCCGACGAGGCCGAAGCCGACGATCTGCACGCCCAGCGCAATCAGCATGCCACCGAGGTACAGGAGCGGACGTCCCGCGATGCTCTCGTCGTGGATGACCTTGATGAAGCCGAGGTAGGCGGAGATCGCCGAGCCGAGGACGAAGATCATCCCGCCGATCGTCCCGAAGAAGCGCAACGGCTTCAGCGTGAACTTCGTCAGGAACATGACGGCGAGCACGTCGAGGAACCGGCGGATGTAGACGCCGACGCCGAAGAAGCCCGCCCTGCCCCACTCCTTGATGTGGCGCACGCGCACTTCGTCCACGCGATAGCCCTGGCGATAGGCGATCACGGGCAGGAAGCGGTACATGTCGCCGTAGATCGCGACGTCCTCGAGCACCTCGCGCCGGATCGCGCGGAAGTAGCAGTTGAGGTCGTGGAACTCCATGCCGACGACGCGCCGGATGATCCAGTTGAACGTCGCCGACTGCAGGCGGTTGAGCCAGGGATCGACGCGCGGGTGGCGCCACGGCGTCACGAAGTCCGCGCCGCGGTCGAGCGCCTCGAGCATGCGCGCGACCTCGACCGGGTCGACCTGCACGTACTGCGGCGACGTCATGATGTACTGGCCGCGCGCGCGCTCCACCGCCGCCGAGAGGCACACCGACTCGCCGAACGGGTTCTTGAACGAGATCGAGCGCACGCGCGCTCCGTCTTCCTCGCGCAGCTTCTCGACGGTCGCGGACGCCGGCCCCGCGACCCCGTCGAACACGAAGATGCACTCCCACGTGCGGCCCTCGCGGTCGAGCTCCGCCCCGAGCGCCTCGACGACCTGGCGCACCTCGGCGTCCGGGCTCTGCACCGGGACGACGACGCTGACGTCGAGCGGCGTCGTATCCAGCGGCGCGGGCGGGATCGGCGCGGGGACCGGCTTGGGGACCGGCGCGGTGGACTTGGTTTCGAGGGCGCGCATCAGTGGAGCTCGTTCAGGATCCGCTCGAGCGTTCCGCGCCGGTGCATCCCGCTCGCCTTGACCGCGAGCTCCGCCAGCAGGCCGAGCAGCGCGAAGTAGATCACGACCATGAAGACCAGGCTCGCGACGCCGACGACGATCTGCTCCCACTCGTTGAACCAGTCGCGCGAGCCGGAGAACAGCGCCGGATCCCACATCGCGCCGAGCGTGAAGAACACGCCGACCGTGAGGAACGTCAACGAGAGCAGCCCGAAGTAGTGCAACGGCCGCTGCGTGAACTGCGAGAGCATCTTGACGGCGAGCAGGTCGAGCAGCACGCGCAGCGCGCGCCCGATGCCGTACTTGCTGTCGCCGAAGAGGCGCGGCCGGTGATTGACGACGATCTCGCTGACGCGCGCGCCGCTGCCCTTGGACATGACCGGCAGGAAGCGGTGCTGCTCCGCGTAGATCGGGAGCTTCTTGACCAGCTCGCGCCGGAACGCCTTGAGCGTGCAGCCGGTGTCGTGGATCGACACGCCCGTGACGAACGCGATCAGGCGGTTCGCGATCTTCGAGGGCAGGCGCCGCAGGATGAAGCCGTCGTAACGCTTCTTGCGCCAGCCCGCGACGATGTCGTGGCCCGCGTGGAGCTCGGCGAGCAGCGCCGGGATGTCCGCCGGGTCGTTCTGCAGGTCGCCGTCCATCGTGATGACGATCTCGCCGCGCGAGACCTCGAAGCCGGCAGAGAGCGCGGCGGTCTGACCGTAGTTGCGACGGAACTGCAGGACGCGCACGTGCGGGTCGCGCCGGCGCAGCTCGAGCATCACCTGCAGGCTCGAGTCGGTCGAGCGGTCGTCGACGTAGATCACCTCCCAAGTGCCCCCGATCGCGCCGAGAACGGCGGCGATCTCCTCGTGGAGCACGGGGAGGCTCTGCTCCTCGTTGAAGACGGGGACGACCACCGAGATCTCGACTTGTGCGGGCATGGGGCCGCTCATTGTCGCGGGACGGCGTGCTCGCGCAAACCGGGAGCAGCCGAGCCGTGCACGGACGGCTCTTGTCGCCGCCGTTCGAGCCGATACGATCGTGTCGTCATGGGAGGACGCGCCGACGCTCGAGACGCCGACGACGAGGCGACGTACGCGGTCCTCCTGGGGCCCGGAGAGCGTCTCGCGAAGCTCGATCGGGTCCTGGAAGTGCTCGCCGACGAGGACGGCGCGACCCGCTTCGCCACGCTTCGCGACCTCGACGAGCTGCTGCGGCCCGACGCGCCGGCTGGAGCGCAGACGAGCGCGAGCCTCCTGATCCTGGACGGCGACGCGACGCCGGAGGAGGACATCGGCTTCGTTCGCCGATTCCTGAAGCGGCCCGGGAGCCTCATCCTGGTCGTCGGCCGCGACCCGCGCGCGGCCTCGAGCTCGCGCCTGCTCGCCCTGCCCGAGGCCCGCTGGATCGCCTGGCCGCCCGACCTCGACCAGCTCCGCGAGTGCGCGCGGTTCCCCGCCGGAGTCGCGAGCCCCGGCGCGAGCGCGCCCGCCACGGCGCCCGCCGTACCGCCCCGCGCGGCCGCCACGGCGCCCGCCGCTGCCGAGCCGTGGTCCGCGAGCGCCGCGCCGCCCGCCGCCCACGAGGACGCGCCCCGCACGCCCGACGAGAGCCCGCGTGACGCGTCCGACGACGAAATCGCCGCCGTCGAAGCCGAGCTAGCGCGCGGCCGCCGCGGAGCGCCGCCCGCACGCGAGCCCGACCGACCGCCCGCGCCGCGCGCGACGAACGGCACCTCGGGCGAGAGCGTCGTCCCCCGTGCACCCGCTCCGCGCCCGCTCGGCGCGGATCCCGACTGGCATGTCCCGCACGCCGCCCTCGCGACCGCGCCGCCAGCCGCGCGGACGCGCGTCGAGGCCGAGCCGACGCCGCCCGACGCACCGGCGCGGTCCGGGCGTGCGAGCAACGGTGCGCCGCGCGCGGACGAGCTGGACGCGGCGCCCGACCCGCTCGACGAAGCGGCGCTCGTGCTCGACGACGCGGTGCTCGACGGCACCGAGGCCGACTCCATCGTCGATCAGGACGACGAGCGCGAGGAGCGTGGGGAGCGCGAGGAGCGCGACGCGCCGCCCACGCGGAGCGTGCTCGACAACGACGTCCACGCCCAGGTCGAGGTCAGCGAGCTCGGCCTCGCCGACGAGGGCGACCTCGCCGACGCCGCGTCCGAGCTCGAGGCCGGGCTGGCGCGCGACGCGCTGCTGGCGCGACGCGAGCGAGCCGAGCAAGACGTTCTCGACGAGTACGCCCTCCACGCCGACGCTCTCCACGCCGACGCCCTCCGCGACGATGCCCTTCACGACGAGGAGAGGCGCGACGACGACGCGGACGACGACCGGTTCGGCCCGGCGCCCGAAGCCCGCTCGTTCGACCTCGGCGGGCTCGTCGAGGAGCGGCTCGCCGACGCGGCGCTCGGCACGAGCGCGCCGCGGTTCCTCTACCGCACGCGCGGCGATCTGCGCGTCTTCGCCCCGCGCGCCGCGCTCGCCCACGTGCTCGACGCGTTCCTGCGCCTGGCGCGCCGCTGCACGACGAGCGGCCACGTGATCCGCGTCCGCGCCGAGCGCACCGGCGAGGGCCCCTTCTCGGTCAGCTTCGATTTTCCGCGCGGCCCGCTGACCGGCGTCCCCGCCGAGGCGCTGCTCGCCCCGGACGTGCTCGAGCGCCTGCTCGACGAGGACGGCCTGGTCGGCTTCGACGCCGCGATGGCGGTCCTCGAGCGGCTCGACGCCTCCCTCGAGGTGCGCGCGGAGCGCTCCGAGCGCGTCCTGACGCGCATCCACTTCCCCGCCGAGCTCGCCGCGGGCTCCCGCGCCGCCGACCCGTTCGCCTGACGGGCGTGCAGGCCACCGCCGGCCGGGGCCTGCCCCCGTCGAGCCGCGGACCGTGGTCCCCCTTCGAGCCGGGGACGGCGGTCCCCCTTCAAACACGGGGACGGCTGTCCCCCTTCGAGCACGGGGACGGCGGTCCCCCTTCAAGCACCGGGGACGGCCGTCCCCCTTCAAGCACGGTCCGACGCCATGTCGAAAAAGTCGAACATGGCTGCCACCCGGGTCCTTCTGGCGGACCCCGACCCCCTCGGATCGGGTCTGCTCGCCCGCGCCCTGCGCGGCGAGGGCCACGACGTCGCGTCCGCCGCGACGATCGACGAGGCGCGCGAGCGGCTGCGGGCGGCCGCTTGGGACGTCGTGCTCGCCGACCGCGCCTGCGGGGGCGATGCGCTGCTCGACGAAGCGCGCGAGCGACCGGACGGTCCCGCGGTGATCCTCACCGACGGCTTCGGCAGCATCGCCGACGCGGTCGACGCGATCCGCCGCGGCGCCGTCGACTACATCGCGAAGCCCGCCGGCGAGGAGCAGGTGTGCCTCGCGGTCCAGCACGCGCTCGAGCGCCGTTCGCTCGCCGCCGAGAACCGGCGCCTGCGCGCCAGCCTCGAGGAGCGCTACCAGCTCGGAAGCCTGTTGACGCGCGACGCGCGCATGCAACGGGTGTTCCAGACGGTCGAGGCGGTCGCCGACACGACGGCGAACCTGCTGATCCAGGGCGAGAGCGGGACGGGCAAGACGATGCTCGCCGAGGCGATCCACCTGCGCTCGAGCCGCTCGGAAGGCCCGTTCGTCGAGGTCAACTGCGGCGCCCTGCCGCGCGACCTGCTCGAGAGCGAGCTGTTCGGCCACGTGCGCGGCGCGTTCACGGGCGCGGTGCGCGACCGCTCCGGCCGCTTCGAGGACGCGGACGGGGGCACGCTGTTCCTCGACGAGGTCGCGACGGCGAGCCCGGATTTGCAGGTCAAGCTCCTGCGCGTGCTCGAGGATCACAAGGTGAGCCGCGTGGGCGGCGGGGAGCCCCTCGAGGTCGACGTGCGGGTCGTCGCCGCGACGAACAGCGATCTCGCCCAGGAGGTGGAAGCGGGTCGATTTCGCGAGGACTTGTACTATCGGATCCACGTGATCGCGATCGAGCTGCCGGCCCTCCGCGACCGGCCGGCGGACGTCCCGCTGCTCGCGGAGCACTTCCTGGCCCGCGCGAACGAGCAGTACGGCCGCGCGGTCACGGGTCTGTCGGCCGACGCCCTCGCGGCGCTCCTCGGCTACGGCTGGCCGGGCAACGTGCGCCAGCTCAAGCACGCGCTCGAGCGGGCGGTGCTCCTCGCCGGCGGTCCGGTGCTCGAGGCGGCGGACCTGGGCGCCGAGATCGCCGACGCCGATCGCGCGGTGCGCGCCGCCGAGGTGCCGCCCGGAGCCTGGGGCGAGCTCCCGCTCGGCCCGCTCAAGAAGGCGCTCGAGGGCCCCGAGCGCCAGCTCATCGTGCGCGCGCTCGAATCGTGCGAAGGCAACCGCCAGGAGACGGCGAGCCTGCTCGGCATCAACCGCACGACGCTCTTCAACAAGATGCGCAAATACGAGCTGCTATCCTTTCCGTCCCGCAGTGAACGGGACGAGAGCACTCGATGAGCAAGGCCATCTACCTCCTCCCCCTGGTCGCCCTGGCGTTCGTCGTCGCCGTGGTCGACCTGTGGAGCGAGAGCGTCGGGCGCTCGCCCCAGACGCTGCTGGCGCAGGCGCAGGACCGGCTGCAGCGCACGCCGCCCGACTACGCCGGGGCGCAGCGCGAGCTCGCCCTCGCGCTCGAGATGGCGCTCGCGTCCGGCGACGAGGCGTCCGCGGCGGACGCGCTGTCGACGCGCGCGGACATGGCGATGCGGCGCCGGGCGTTCGGCGCGGCGCGCGAGGACTTCGAGCGCGTGCTCGACGAGCTGCACCCGGCGCAACCGCTCGTGTACGAGCTGCGCCTGGCGACGATCGAACGCCACCTCGGCAACTGGTCCGACGCGCTCGCCCGCGCAGACAAGGTGCTCGCGGAGATCCCCAACCACGGCGGCGCGTGGACGGAGCGCGCCCTGACGCTGATCGGGCGCGCGGAGAAGACGCTGAGAGAGGTCGACGCCGAGGCGGACGCGGTGCTCGCCGACGCGCCGGCCGCGCGCGCGCAGGAGCTCGTCCGCTCGATCGCCGCGCGCGAGCCCGGCGAGCCGCGGCGCCTCGCGCTGCTCCACGAGCTCGCGGAGCTCTTTCCGGCCACCGCCGCCGGCGTCGCGAAGCGCGTGCAGGACCGCGTCGCGCGCGCGGGCGAGGACATCGACGTCGCGCGCGACGCCCTGATCGCGAGCTTCGCGAGCGGTCCGGTCTCGGACGCGGCGCTCGCGTTCGCCGACCTGTTCGCCCGCGCGGGCGCGACGAACGAGGCGGTCGACCTCGCGCTCGTCGTGCGCCGGCGCGACGATCCCGCGCGGCACGCCGGAACGATGCAACTGCTCGCGGCGCAGCTCGAGGCCCAGGGGCGCACGCAGATCGCCGCCGACGTGCTCGAGGAGCTCCTCGACGGCGACGTCTGGATCACGGAGGCGCTCGTGCCGGGTTTTTGCCGCACGCTCTACGGCGCGGGCGACTGGGACCGGCTGCGGACGATGGCGCTGCGGCTGCACGCGCGCAAGGACGACGCCGCCCTGTGGGGCCAACGCGACTTCTACCTCGGCGTCGCGTTCCACGAGCTCGGTCAGCACGAGGACGCGCTCACCTATCTCGACCGCTTCGTCGCGCTCGTCGGCATGGATCCGCCGGTCGAGGACGGCTTGGGCGTCGCGCACCGCGCGCGAGCCGAGAGCGCGCGCGCGCTCGGCCAACCGATCCTCGAAAGGCTCGCGCTCGAGGCCGCCACGCGCGTCAGCCCGGACTCGAGCGGCGAGGCGTGGCTGCGGTTGTTCCAGATCCTGGGCCAGAACGGCGACTGGTCGATGGAGGCCGAGCGCGCGCTGACGAACGCGCTGCGGCTCCTGCCCGAGCGCCACGGCAGCCTCTACAAGAAGTGGCTCGACTATGGCGAGCTCGGCCTGGTGCAGAGCGGACGCAACCTCGAGCTCGTGCGCCAGTCCGCGGGCCGGCGCGGCGAGTACGTGCCCGACCGCGACGTCGGCCCCTACGAGCTGTTCAAGCTCGCCGAGCTGAACCACAAGCACGGGGATGCGCGCGGCGTGCAGCGGCTCGCCGAGGCGCTGCTCCAGCAGTTCCCCGACTTCGTCCCCGCGATCGACACGCTGATCCTCGCGTTCCTCGAGCAGGGCCGCAACAACGAGCTGATCGACCTCGTGCTGCGCCGCCTGGAGCTCGCGGGCCCGAGCTTCACGCTGCCGCTGCAGCTCCTGCGCAATCTGCCGCCCGGCGCGCTCGAGCCCGAGCAACGGCTGCGCCTCCTGCGCTACGACCCCTCGAGCGCCGGTCTGCTCACGCTCGCGCGCGGCCTGCGCGACCGCGGCCGCTCGCGCGAGGCGATGACGGCGCTGAAGAAGCGCGGCGCCCAGGGCCTCACGCCCGAGGGCCAACTGCTCGCGGCCGAGCTGCTCCACGAGCTGCGCATCTACCCCGCCGCGCTGGAGATGCTGCTCGCGATCCCGCAGCGCCATCCGATCTTCCCCGAGGCGCTCGCTACCTCGTTCGAGATCGGCATCTCGACGAGCGACGAGCGGATGCTGGGCACGCTCGCGAGCGCGGCCGCGCTGCGCCCCGACCTGGGCGCGCGGGAGCTGCTGCCGATCGTCGACCGCCTGCTGCGGACGAACCACCCGGCTCCCGCGCGGAGGATGCTCGAGCACCTCGATGCGACGAAGGCCGAGCGCGACGGCGCCGTGCTCGTGCGCCTCGCCGTCGCGCACATGCTCGCGGGCGACGGCGCGGCCGCGCTGCCCGTGCTCGACCGCGCCGAGGCGTTCGACAAGGACGGCAACGGGCCGATCGGCCGGCTGGTCGTCGCGGTCGAGGCGGGCGAGTGGAAGCGCGTCGCGTCGCGCGCGCGCGACGTGCGCGTCGCGCTGGACGCCCCCGACGCGTTCACCGACGCCGTGCTCTCCGCGCTCGAGGACCGGCTCGTGCAGGCGGCGGTCGCGCTCGACGCCGGCCACGCCGCCGCGCCCCACGATCCGCGCTGGCTGCTCGCGCGCACGGCGGTGGGCGCGCTCGCCGGCGATGCGCTGCCGCTGGCGCAGTTCGAGGACGAGCCGTACGGCCAGCAGACGGCGAGCTTCGTGCGCGGCACGCAGGAGGATCCGCACGACCCGCGCGTCGCGCTCGTCACGCTGCTGCTGGTCGACCGCCCGGCGTGGCTCGACCTCGTGTACTGGCGCCTGCGCGACATGGCGAGCGACCCGTCGGTCGCGCGCCTGTGGCCGCACTACCTGCGCGCCGCGGTCCTCGTGCGCATGGGCGAGTACGAGCGCGCGAACGAGCTCCTCGTCGCGCTGGCCGCGACGTTCCAGCGCCTGCGCGCGGCGTGGGTCCTCGCGGAGTCGCTCGCGCTCGAGCGGCTCGAGCGCCGCGACCATCCGGCGCTGCTCGCGCTGCGCGAGGCGCGTCGCCGTGCGCTCGGCGAGTTCCCGCCCCAGGAGGCCGCGGAGTCGGCGCTCGCGAAGGCGCTCCAATTGGCGGGCGAGGGCGCCCTCGAGCGCGCGCTCGAGCTCGCGCGCGAGGCGTTGAAGGGCGATGCGAGCCTCGTCGGCGCGCGCCTCGCGATCGCGCAGATCCTCGCGCTCGCCGGACGCCTCGACCAGGCGATCGGGGCCTACGGCGCCTACTTCGAGCATGCGAGCGAGCCCGAGTCGTTCGAGCACATGGGGCCGTTCCTCGAGCTGCTCGAGCGCGCGCTGCGCGAGGAGGCGATCTCGGAGGCGGCGTACCGGGCCGAGCTCGCCGCTCTCGCCGCGCGCCGGCCGTCGGACCCCGCCGTCGTGCTCGCGCGCGCCCGTTTCGACCTCGCGTCGGCCGAGGGCAGCTCGCTCGGCGCCGATCACGCGCTCGAGCGGCTCCAGCGCTTCCGCAGCGCGCACCGCGGCACGGCGCTCGACACGCTGCGCTCGGGCGCGGGCCTGGAGTGGGCGCGCTTCCTGACGCGGCTCGATCCGCAGCGCGCGGAGGAGCTCGTGCTCGACGAGCTCGCGCTCGTGCCCGACCTCGTCGACGTGTGGATCCAGCTCGGCGAGATCTTCGAGGCGGAGGGGCGCCTGCGCGACGCGTACGAGCACTACGAGCACGTCCTGAAGATGATCCCCGACTCTCGCGTGCACCGGCGCCTCGCGCAGCTCTCCGCGCTCTTCGGCGAGGACCCGGCCGTCGTCGCGCAGCACCTGCGGCAGGCGCGCGAGCTCGACGGCGCGGCCGGGCCGACGACGCGCGACCGGCTCACGCTCGCCTCGGCCCGCGCGAACGCGGGCGGCGACGCGCGCGCGCAGGGCGTGCGCGAGCTCGCGGAGTTGTGGAGCGAGCACGAGCGCGGCTCCGACGAGGAGCTGCGCGTGCTGGTCGCCGACGCCTACGCCATCGCCGTGCTCACCGCGCCCGAGCTGACCCGCGACGAGGCGCTCGCCGCCCGCCGCGCGCTCGAGGCGACGCGCGACGCGCAGCCGCGCGCGACGCGCCGCGATCTGTCGTCCGCGCTCGCGAACCTCGCGCTCTCGGTGCGCTGACGCCGGCGGTCAAGGACGGCGCGGCAGCCGCTCGAGCATCGCCGCGGACGGGCGCGGCGCTCGCAGCGTCTGCGTCCACGTCCACGCGCCGCCCTCGTCGCGCGCGAAGACGTGGACGGCGTGACGCGACGCGACGAACGCCCGTGCGCCCGCGAGGCGCACGGCGCGGCCGAACCATGCGGGCGCTCCGCCGGGAGGCTCGAGACGCGCCTGCCGCGTCCAACCGCGGTCGGCGCGCGTGAAGACGTGCGCGCCGCCGCCCGAGCCCCAGTCGTAGCCGCCCGCTCCGACGAGGAGCGTGTCGCCCGCGAGGTCGACGGCCGCGCCGAAGCCGACGCGCTCGGCGCCGCCGTCCGCGACGACGCGCGCGTTCGCACGCCAGCCTTCTCCGGTGCGCTCGAAGAGGCACACCGCGCCGTCGTGCGGCGCCTCGACCTCGGGACGCCCCGGCTGGCCGACGGCGATCGTCGTGCCGTCGACGGCGACGCTCGCGCCGAAGCGGGTGTAGGCCCCTTCGCTCGGCGGCGTCAGCGAGGCCGCCGAGCCCCACGCCGCGTCGGAGGCGCGCTCCCACACGTGCACGGGCGACGCGCCCCCGACGACCGCGACGCCGTCGCCGAGCGCGACGGCGGCGCCGAAGTCCGGATCGGCCGCGCGCGCGGTCGCGACCTCGACCGTCCAGCCCGCGCCGTCGTGGCGGTAGAGGAACACGCGGCCCGCGACGTCGAAGGAACCGTCATAGGGCGCACCGACGAGGAGCTCGTCCCCACGCGCGGCGAGCGCCGCGCCGAAGCATGCCTCCGACAGCATCTCAGCCTCGAAGTGCGGATCCGCCGGCTCCTCGAGCTTCGCGCGCGGCTCGTGCGACCACCCGTCGCGCTCGCGCTCGTAGACCCGGACGCACCGACCGTCCCCGACGGCGAGCCAGCGCTCCGCCGCGGCCACGCTCGTGCCGAACGCGCTGTGACCGCGCGCCCAATCGCTCCGCGGCGGGAACAGCTCCTGCGCGAGCGCGAGCTCTCCTGCCGACGAACGCAGCACGAACGCCATGCCGAGGCGTGCGCCCCCCGAGCCGGGATCGACTTCGTGCCCGAGCGCCCCGCCGATCGCGAGCTCGTCGCCCCGCGCGTCGATCCCGCCGTCGTAGAAGACCGGCGTGTCCGAGCACGCCCCGGCGCCCAGCGACAGGACGAGCGCACCCGCTCGCGTCGCGACGATCGACCGACTCGCGCGCATCCGTGCGAGCATCACGCCGCACGCGCCGCTCCATTTCCGCTTCGTCGCGCGCCCGCTCAGGGCCGGCGCGCAACGCGCTCGAGCAGCGCCGCGGAGCGAGGGCTCGCGCTCTCACGGCGCGTCGCCGTCGAGCGACCAGCCGTGCGACGTGAGCACCTCCGCGAGGCCCGCGAAGCGGTGGCTCGCGAGCAGCGCCTCGAGGCGCGGGAGCGTGCGGCCGAGGTTGAGGTAGTGGCGCAAGCGCTTGAGCGCGGGCGCGGGGCAGCGCGGCTGGCCCGGGTCGAACTCCCAGGGGTGCAAGTAGAGCGACGCGGGGCGGCCGGCGCGCTCGATCGCGCGCAGCGCCGCGCGCGTCACGGCGAGCGGCAACAGGCGGAAGTAGCCGCCGCCGCCGACGGGGAGGTTGCGGCCGAGCGCGCGCAGCGTCGAGACCGGGAACTCGACGAGGCGGCCGCCGCCGGCGCCCTCGATCATCGAGATGCCCGGATCGAAGTCGGGGATGCCGTAGACCGGATGGCGGATCGGGTGGACGCTCGAGTCGTAGCGGTAGCCGCGGCGCGCGAGCACGTCGACCGCCCACCACGTGGCGCGCGTCAGCGTGAACGTCGACGCACGGAAGCCGATCGGACGCGGCGCGCCGGCGGCGACGAGCGCCTCCTCGGTGCGCGCGAGGTCTTCGACCAGTCGCGTCGGGCCGAGGTCGCCGAGGAACTCGTGCTCGTAGCCGTGGCTCGCGACCTCGTGACCGCCGTCGAGGACGCGGCGCACGAGGTCGGGGCGCCGCTCGGCGACCCAGCCGAGGAAGAAGAACGTCGCGCGCGCGCCGTGGCGCTCGAGCGCCGACAGGATCGCGTCCATGCCGACGTCGAGCCGCGACGGCACGCCGTCCCAGTCGCCGCGCGCGAAGTGGCCGCGCAGGTTCGCGACCTGGAAGAACTCCTCGACGTCGAACGACAGGGCGTGCAGCGGGCGCTCGCTCATCGCCCGAGCTCCTCCACCGCGGCCACGATGCGACGCACGTTGCCGCGCCACGTCAGGTCGCGCTCGACGATCGTGCGGCGCGCGGCCTCGCCGAGCTCCTCGCGCAGCTCGGCGTCCGCGCACAGCTCGCGCACCGCCGCCGCGAGGCCCTCGCCGTCGCCCGGCGCGAACAGGAGCGCGTTCTCGCGGTGGGCGAGCACCTCGAGCAGGTTCTCCTGGCGCGGCGCCACCGTCGGCAGCCCCGCGGCCATGTACTCGTGCAGCTTGAGCGGCGACGCGTACGCGTTGATCGCCGGCAGGAGCGCGACGTCGAACGCGGGCAGGAGCGCGGGGACGTCCTCGTGCGCGCGCCGGCCGGCGAACGTCACGCGGTCCGCGACGCCGAGCTCGGCGGCGCGGGCGACGAGCGCGTCGTGCGCGGGGCCCGCGCCGACCAGGACGAGGCGCGCATCGGCGAGCTCCTCCTCGGCGAGGCACTCCATCGCGAGGTCGAGGCGGTGCCAGTCGCGGTAGTAGCCGACGAAGCCGAGGACGACGCCGCGGCTCGGGTCCTCGCCCTGCGGCGGCAGGCCGAGCGCGGCGCGCGCCGCGGCGCGCGCGGCGGCGGGATCGTCGCAGCGGTAGCGCTCGAGCTCGACGCCGTTGGGCGTCACGAGCAGGCGCTCGGCGGCGACGCCCATCTCGACGAGCATGTCGCGCAGCACGCCGGTGACGACGCACACGAGGTCCGCGTGCGTGAAGATCCACGTCTCGGTCTTGCGCGCGAGGCTCTCGAACGCGAGCCCGCGCGTGCGGCCGAGCTCGTACACCATCGGCGAGTTCACCTCGAGCACGAGCGGCACGCCGAGCCGCTTCGCCGCCGCGACGCCGCCGACGTTGCCGAACGCGTAGCGCTCGTAGACGAAGTCGGGGTCGAAGCTCCACGCCGCGCTCAGGATGCGCCGGCGCCCGACCGAGTAGCCGTAGCCGTACTCCGCGAGCTCGACGAGGAACGGCGGGAGCTTGGTCACCCAGCCCCAGCGCGAGCGGCCGCGTTGCGCGTCCCCGCCGCCCTGCGCGACCAGGCCGACCTCGTTCACGACGTGGCCCATCTGCCGGAAGGCGTCCTGCAGCGCGCGGATGTGCACGGCCTGGCCGTCCTCGGCCTGCGTGCGGTGGTGGTAGAGGATCCTCATCGGGCGTCGGCGTCGGCGCGCGCGTCCCCCAGCACCGCTTCGAGCGCATCGAGCGCCGCGGGCCACGTCTTGTCCTCGACCGCCGCGCGCAGCTCGTCCGCCGGCGGCGGGTCGGCGAGCAGGGCGGAGAGCTGCGCTCCGAGAGCCTCGGGCGTGCGCTCGCGCGCCAGCAGGTTCGGCAGAGCGTCGAGCAGCTCCGCCGTGCCGCCCGCCGCGGTCGCGAGCACCGGACGTCCGCTCGCCAGCGCCTCGAGCACGACGTTCGGCCGGCCCTCGCGCGAGCTGGTCAGCAGGACGCAGTCGCACGCGGCGTACCACGTGCGCAGGAGCGCGGGCGGCTGCTCGCCGAGGAGCTGCGCGCGCTCCTGCAGACCCAGCGCGACGACCTCGCGGCGCAGCGCGCCCTCGAGCGGGCCGCGGCCGATGAACGCGATGCGCGCGTCGGGCGGCGCGCCGGCGGCGAACGCGCGCAGCGCGAGCAGCGGGTCCTTGCGCTCGATCAGGTGTCCGACGACGAGCACGAGCGCTCCGTCGTCCGCGAGACCGAGCTCGCGGCGCGCGGGCAGGCGGTTCTGGACGCGGAAGAGCTCGAGGTCGACGCCGTTCGGCGTCAGGACGCCGCGGCCGGGCGCGCCGCCGAGCTCGTCCAACGCGTCGACGAGGTCGCGCGACACGGCGCACCAGCGACCGGCGGCGCGCAGGGCTGCCGCGAGGGCGCGACGCAGCGCCGCTCGCTCGCGCACCGCGAGCACGTCGCTGCCGCGGCCGTGCACGACGAACGGCAGCCCGGCGGCGCGGCAGGCGGCGGCGGCCGCGGCGGCGGGCCAGGCGTAGTCGGCGATCACGACGTCAGGTCGCTCGCCGGCGAGGATCACGTCGACGCCGGCGCGGGCGAAGCGCGCCGCGTTCGCGAGCGCGCGGCCGGGGACGTGCACGTAGCGCGGGCGCACGACGGTGACGCCCCGCCGGTCCTCGCCGCTCGGCATGCGCCGGTACTCGGCGCGCGTGCCGAACGCGAAGAGGCGCGGCGCGTGCGGGACGGGGTTCACGACGCGGACGGCGTGGCCGCGCTCGCGCATCCCCAGCCAGCGCCGCTCGGCGAAGATCCCCTCCTGGGGCCGCGGCGGGCTCGGGTAGAGCGAGGTCAGGGCGACGACGTCCATCGCGGCGACGATACGGTGCGCCGCACGGCCGCGCACCGTATCGTCGCCGTTTCGACCGCCGCCGGTCCCGATACGGAGTCGGTCCCGATACGGAGTCGCACACCTTGTTGTCGTTCAGCGACAGGGAGGTGCCAGGTGCGGCACCTGGCACC